>CAZYEF010000227.1:0-3931 GCA_964646375.1 uncultured Nitrospiraceae bacterium
CAAACTTCGGCAAAGCGCGCATCACGGGATTCGAGGCGGAAGCAAAGGCCACGTTTTTTGACGCGCTGGTTTGGGGAATCAATTATACGGCGATGGACACGCGCGACCTGGACACGGGAGACTATATTGCCGGCGCACCTGCAGAGCAGCTTAAAAGCTATATTAGTTTTACAGTTCCGAAGATAAAGACAAATATTTATCTTGAAGGCAGGTACGTAAGAAATTACTGGGTTCGATCGCTTGGGACATCAAACCCGACAAGCCACTATGGCGTGGCGGACATGAAGATTCTTCAGCCAGTTGAATTGTGGCGGTATGCCAAGGCCGATCTGTTTGCGGGAATAAGAAACATTACCAATCGGTCCTACAATATCTCCGCAGGATATCCCATGCCTCCAACGGAAGTATATGGAGGTCTGACAGTCAGATTCTAGAACAGGCCATAAATTTCCCCGCACGAGTCGTGCGGGGAAACCTGTTCTCCCAGAACTTGTAAGGGAAATGCTAAAAGTAAAATTTATGACATTTCAGCGCTCACTCATTGTTTCTCTCGGGATACATATTCTGTTTTTCGGCAGCGCACTGGCTTTTGCGCACTATGGTCATCTGCTCGGGAAATCCGCCGTGATTGCAGTTACGCTTGTGGGGTCGGATCAGATAACCGGGGGGAAAACGCAGAACACCTCTCTATCCCGGAATATGCAGCCGGGGATTCCGCGTCCTGCTTTACGCGATGCTGGGCTGTCACAAAAAGCTGATATAAATGAATTGCAGCCTGCGCTAACCGCAACAAAAGCGTCTTCGCATGGCACGCTGCAGAACGATGGAACATCAGAACCAAAGATGATAAGGCAGGATACAGGCGGTGAACCGGGCTCCCGCCCCGGTATTCTGACGCCTGATCAATGGCAGCTGATCCAGGCCGCTTTGGAACGGGTAAAAACGTATCCGCGCATCGCGCGTGAACGAGGGATCGAGGGAGTCGTGCATGTCAGGTTCAAAATTCTTCCCTCCGGCAATGCGGACAGTGTGGAAATTTTGAAAAGCTCAGGATCAAAAATACTCGATTCCGCTTCGATTAATACGGTCTATCGGTCAGGTCCGCTCCCGCACGTGAATGGTTGGATAGCAGTCCCGATTGCATACTCAATTTCGAAATAACCTATGACAAAAAATATAAATACAAAAAAAGTTCCCTGTCCGATCTGCAAAAAAGAATCGCTCTGGCATGAAAACCCGTTTCGGCCATTTTGCTCCGAGCGGTGCAGGCGCATTGATCTGGGTGAGTGGGCGTCAGAGAAATACCGGATTCCGGAAGCAAAAGAGAAAAAACAGGGCGATGATTCCGCTGAGTAAAAAGCGGCATCATCCGAACAATTCCATCCATGTCCCGCTTTTTTCTATGATCGTACGATTGCTCAGAATCCGGCATTTCTGAATGAAGACCATCCAGAGGAAGAAGAGTGCAGGATAAAAAAATACATTGAAAAATCCCTCCTGTTCAGGTATTGTGCAAAAAATGCATATCGGTTCTGTGACAGCGGTATTATCCGTTTATACAGACGATATCTGAGTGAAACCCGTAACTGTTATTTTTCCTTGACAAAATCAACAGCTATGTTATAAAAACGAAATTTTATGTTCGGAGAGACCAGGAGGAGATACCATGAGCAGCTGCAGCAGAAACTATCTTTTTACCTCGGAATCGGTTACCGAGGGGCATCCAGATAAAATAGCCGATCAGATATCGGATGCGGTCCTTGATGCGCTAATCATGCAGGACCCCATGAGCAGAGTGGCGTGCGAAACGCTCCTTACCACCGGTCTTGCCATGGTGGCGGGAGAAATCACCACAAAAGGATATGTGGAGATACCTGATATCGTCCGGAAGACCATCAGAGACATCGGATATACACGGGCGAAATACGGTTTTGATGCGGACACCTGCGCAGTGATCACGTCAGTCCATTCGCAGTCTCCTGATATCGCCATGGGCGTAGACACAGGCGGAGCCGGCGACCAGGGGCTCATGTTCGGCTATGCCTGCGATGAGACGCCTGAGCTCATGCCTATGACAATCATGCTTGCCCACAAGCTCACCCGTCAGCTTTCCGAGGTGCGCAAAAAAGACATACTTCCTTATTTGAGGCCGGACGGTAAGTCCCAGGTGACGATTGAATATCGGGATGGCAAACCATTCAAACTCCATACTATCGTGGTTTCCAGCCAGCACAGCCCGGATGTGGATCTCAAGGATTTGCGAAAAGATATCATTGAAAAAGTGATACTGCCTGTCCTCCCGAAAAACCTTCTGGATGAAAAATCCATCATATATCACATTAACCCTACGGGCAGATTCGTGACCGGCGGGCCCATGGGAGACACAGGTCTCACAGGCCGCAAGATCATCGTGGACACCTACGGTGGTGTGGGAAGCCACGGCGGCGGTTGCTTCTCAGGGAAAGACCCCACGAAGGTTGACCGTTCCGCATCATACATGGCGCGCTACGTTGCGAAGAATATCGTGGCTTCAGGGATAGCCGGAGAGATTGAAGTGCAGCTCGCCTATGCCATTGGCGTGGCAGAGCCGGTTTCCATCCATGTGGATGATTTCGGCACCGGGAAGATTGATCACGACAAACTTGAGTCGATCATCAGAAAGAATTTCGACATGACACCGCGGGGAATCATGAAAACCCTCGATCTCAGGAGACCCATTTACCAGAAAACAGCAGCGTATGGCCACTTCGGCAGGACCGAACCTGAATTCACCTGGGAGAGGACCGACAAGGCGGAAGCGCTTAAGAAAGACGCAGGACTGAAGTAATAGCTTATCGCGCACTGTGGATTGCCGTGAATTCCAACTCTGCGTGCATGATGCTAAAATTATACAAGGGCAGCCCTGTGTGGCTGCCCTTAACATTGTGTGACGTGTATTATTCTGCCGCACAGAACAGTTTTAAGTCAAGCATCAACTAACCCATCGAGAGGCGCTGCAGCAGTCATCGCAAGGTGAGTCTGTCAGGCTCGGTGGGGTTGCCAATATAAGCAACGGCGCCTATTCATTAATTTAAATGGAGGGCTTTATGTCTACTAAAGACTATGTCGTTGCCGATTTGGGACTCGCCGATTGGGGCCGCAAAGAGATCAAAATTGCCGAGACCGAGATGCCGGGTTTGATGGCGATCCGCGAAGAATACGCCAAAAGCCAGCCTCTGAAGGGTGCGCGCATCACCGGCTCGCTGCACATGACGATCCAGACCGCGGTGCTGATCGAGACGCTGACCGCACTCGGTGCGCAGGTGCGCTGGGCTTCCTGCAACATCTTCTCGACGCAGGACCACGCGGCAGCGGCCATTGCCAAGGATGGCATTGCCGTCTTTGCCGTCAAAGGCGAGTCGCTCAAGGACTACTGGGACTACACACACCGCATATTCGAATGGCCGGATGGCGGCTATTCGAATATGATCCTGGACGACGGCGGCGACGCCACGCTACTGCTGCACCTCGGCAGCAGGGCTGAAAAGGATATCTCGGTGCTTGATAAGCCGGACAGCGAAGAAGCTACTGTCCTGTTCGCAGCCATCAAGGCCAAGCTGAAACAAGAGCCGACCTGGTACTCCACGCGTCTGACGAAAATCAAGGGCGTCACCGAGGAAACCACCACCGGCGTTCATCGTCTCTACCAGATGCACGAGAAGGGAGAACTCAAGTTCCCCGCGATCAATGTCAACGACTCGGTCACCAAATCCAAGTTCGACAATCTCTACGGCTGCCGCGAGTCACTCGTCGACGGTATCAAGCGCGCTACCGACGTGATGGTGGCCGGCAAGATTGCACTGGTCTGCGGCTACGGCGACGTCGGCAAGGGCTCGGCGCAGGCGTTGCGTGCGCTGTCAGCCCAGGTATGGGTCACTGAGATCGACCCAAT
>CAZYEF010000228.1:0-3921 GCA_964646375.1 uncultured Nitrospiraceae bacterium
TCGTGAGCGCCACGGCGGTCACCAGCACGAACACCGTGGCGGTGCAGACCATATCAGCCAACCTTGCTTTGTCGGCGACGCCGACGATTACGAACGATGAACGGATCGCGATGGCAATTAAGATTGAAAAATCCGAGCCGAACTATTCCCAGACAGTGGACGGTCTCCCCACGATAATAAAGCGCTCCGCGGACGCGCAGCTGGTTGTGAACAACGGCGAGACTGTCGTGCTCGGCGGAATCCTTACCAAGAATGAATCACATTCAGAAGCCAGCATCCCGTTTCTGTCGAAAATTCCGGTTCTCGGCTGGCTTTTTAAAGAGGTAAGCAAGACGGAAACGCAGGACGAAATTATGGTTTTTATAACGCCTACCATCGTCCATGAATAAAAACCGCAACGGCACCGCCGGTATGCGGCTGCGAACACGCTTTAGATACAGCGCCTCGCAATCAGCAGGAGGCGTTTCTGCTTTTGAATAATGAAGCAGCATGCCAACAAAGCTAAATTGGGGAAGTGAAATATTATGGAAAAAAAACTATTAGGCATCATGGTTACGAAGCACAAGAATGCTGAGCATATCCTCGGCGTTGTGAAGGCCGCCAAAACGGCCGGATATGCCGTGTCGATTTTTTTTACCGATGAAGCGGTGCGGTTTACGCAAGACCCGCAGATGCTCGGGCTTCTGTCGCTTCCAGAAGTAAAGATTGCCTGCTGCGATCATAATCGCAAACAGAAAAGCATTCAGGAAAAGGCGGAGGGGATTTTTTACGGCAGTCAGTTCGACAATGCCCTGATGATGCACAAAAGCACCCGGGTTCTGGTGTTTTAAAGCACCGCAGAAGCGGCGATGACGTCAACGAAATGGAAAAAGGACAGAGACAATGAACGACATAAAAAAATTTGCGGTTATTGTGCGAGACCGTCAGGATGAGGCTCTGCGCGTGGCCTGCGGGCTTATGCTTGCGGGCGACATGGTTGACATTTATATTCTTGACCGCGTGCTCGAGAAGGACAATCCTGCTGTCGCAAGTCCGCTGGAGATGATAGCCGAGCTTGAATTAAAGATGTATTCAAACAATCCGGTCAATAACTATATAACTGTGACGCTGGAGCAAATGGCGAAGGATCTGCTCCAGTATGATATGGTTGTTCCCTACTAAGAAAGAGATCCGGCATGAAAATACTGCATATTATAAAAGAAGAAACGGATGCCAGCACAAGGAAAATCATAGAGTTCACGAAAACCGGCAATGAAGTGACGATCGTTGAACTCCATCAAAAGCGGGTGTCCTACGATGAGCTGGTAGCAAAGGTGTTTGCCTCGGACAAGGTTTTTTGCTGGTAGAATCTGCGGTTGGATGCCAATTTTAAAAGTCTTTATTTGGATTTGTCACAGTTATCGGAATGATTTGGTATCGGTAAAAATAGCGCCGATAAGGGAGAGATGCACATGAAAAAAGAATCCCTGCTCGTAATTACTATGCTCATTATTGTATTAGGTTGTTCAACAACAAAATTTACACCAGTTATTGGCCTAGAGAAGGAACCCGTCACATCCCGTTCGGTACCCGCAAAGGTGAGCCGGGAATCAGATAAAGTTCTAGAAAAGAAAGGTTACGCCCAGATAGGTTTTGTCTACTCGGATGACAAAGTCAAGACCTGCTGGGGGACTGATTGTAGCAATTTTTCTTGTGATTTGAACATTCCGCATAAAGATGTTACAAAAGAAGTTGTAGAAAAGGCTGCGGCAAGTGGAGGGGACATTGTTGTGCTCGAAAAAGACTCGACGCCATCCATCGAGTCGACCACAAAAGAGGGGAAATGCCTGTCCACGCTCAGAACCAGTTATCAAGACCAGGAATGCAGCGGCGGTTATGGAAATGTGCCGCGGATTTGTTCATGGGTAACGAAATATAGGGAAACATGCACATCAATTGAGACTATTCACGGCAAGGCATGTACGTTTGTCAGCAGCGGGAGTGTCTGGCGGCATGACCCTGAGATGGGGAAACGGCTTGCGGTAATATTGCGAGAGTTTAAGGTAAAGGAAAGGCTGGAAAACGCTGAGCGGGAAAAGAAAGAAAATGAAACGAAGCAGTTGAAGTCAAATATTATAGCCTTAGATAAGATATATGCAGAGGACAGTTATATGGCTGAAAAGGAGGACCTTGTCTCGATTAAAGTAGACGGTAAATACGGTTTCCGGGACAGAAATGGAAAGATGGTAATACCTCCACGATTTACGGATACTGACTACGGTTTTTCAGATGGAGTTGCCGTTGTTGCTATCGGCGAAAAGAAAGAAAAAAAATGGGGAATTATCGACAAAACCGGGAAGTGGATATTACCACCGTCAGATAAAACATTTCAAAAATTTTCCGATCGGATGGGAATTGTTTATGAAAATCAGTTATGTGGTTACATCAATACGAAAGGTCAGGCTGTCATTGCGCCGCAATTTCGTTCATGCTCACAATTTTCCGATGGGTTCGCAGCTGTAATACCGGTTGGGTCAAGCAAATGCGGTTACGTCAATAAAAAAGGGCAGACAATCATTGCATCACAATTTACTTCCTGTTCGGAATTTTCGGAAGGATTTGCATCTGTGAAACCTGACCAGTCTGCAAAATTTGGATACATTGACAAGACCGGCAGGATGGTTATTGAACCGCGATTCAGTACAGGAAGAGTTTTTTCCAGCGAGTTGGCAGCAGTAGAACTTGATAAAAAGTGGGGATTTATCGACAAAAAAGGAACTGTAATTATCAAACCGCAGTTTCGCAACGCATACAGGTTCATCAGTGGTATTGCAAAAGTCGTTGGGAATGATTATCTGGACATAAAATATATCGACAAAACAGGAAAAATTCTCCTTGAGCCGTACAAGCAGTGATGATAATGCCAGGCAAGTTGGCAGAATGAAATTGCGCAAACCAAAGGGAGAAGTCGACTCTTTTTAAGAATGACCGTCTGTCACTCTTTCAGTATTTTTTCCGCCGTAATTTTTGCCTGGCGGATGCAGTCGCCGATTCCGATTCCCTTATACGAGCATCCGATAAGGTGGAGGCCCGGATGGAGCGCAAGCATCCTGTCGAGCACCGCAACGCGGTCAAGGTGCCCCACCGTGTACTTCGGCATTCCTTTCAACCACCGGTAAACCCTGGACAGCTGCGCATCAGCCTTGAGGCCCAGGACCGCGTCCAGTTCGTCGAGAACCAGTCTGGTCATGTCCGCGTCATCAAGTTCCTGAACGAGCTCTTCGTGATGCCCTCCGCCGACAAAACCGCGGATAAGAACATAATCCTCGGGCGCCCGGAACGACCATTTGATGGAACTGTAGGTTGCCGCATTGATTTTCCTGCCTTCAACGCGCGGAACGATGAACCCGAAACCGTTCAACGGTGTTTTTACATCCTCTTTGCGGAATGCTATCGAGATTGTTGCTGAAGACGACCATTCGATTTTGTGCAGCTGTTCAGCAAGGTCACCTTCAATATTCTTGACTATTTCCGCGGCATCGAATGCGGCTGTAGCGATCACGACATGATCCGCTTCAAGTGTTTCGCCGCTTTCCAGCGTTACCGTGTAACTTTTCTCTTTTGGGGATATGGACGATACGGAGGCGCCGAGCCGTATTGTATCGCTGCCGACAAAATCCGAGCAAGCCTGCGGAAGTGTCTGCATGCCGTCTTTAAAGCTCATAAAATACGTCATGCGGGGGTCGCCGGGCTTTGGCAGAGGTCTGTTTAGTGAGGAGAGCGGGCGATTCTTCATGGCGGCGATCATGCCGAGGATGAGGCTTCTGCTTTTCTGCTCCATCTGAACAAAGCGGGGAAACGTGGCGAGAACGCTCATGTTGTCCGGATTGGACGTATGAATGCCCGCAATAAGCGGTTCGGCGATTTTTTCGAGGCATTCCT
>CAZYEF010000229.1:0-3903 GCA_964646375.1 uncultured Nitrospiraceae bacterium
AAGCCAAGAAGAAGGCCAAGAAGAAAGCTAAGAAAAAGTAGTTTTCATAATGTAGCCCCTGACGAGGGGCCGCCGGAGGCGTTGCGGTATGCCTCCGGCGCATTTCCAAAAGTGCTTCAACCTGAAACTCGACAACGAAATTTAAAAAACATATTCTGCACTGCAGCGTTTATATTATCCTGCAGTAAACTTTTCGATGGAAGGGGGTGATTTCACACCATGGCGGCCAAGAAAAAAGCACCTGCAAAGAAGGCGAAGAAGACCACAAAAAAATAAAACCGATGTGAGGCAGTGGCACAGAGGCCATGTCCTCGGTATTGAGTCTTTACCACGAAGCTGGTCTTCGTGGTTTTGTTTTTTGTACCTTATAAAATGCAGGGATTTCTGCTATAGTGCTGCAGAGATTGGTACTCGGAAATGAACATGCAGGGCACGGCTATCACTCATCCGAGATACAGTCATATTAGAGTGGCGTTCGTAAACGCGTCCGGAAGAACTATGAACAGTGGAACTCCCTTCCTGCTCTGCCAGAGACAGTTTTTGGTATGATCAATTCACGGAGCACCTCGCAAGCAGGAGAGGCGGCGAACCTCGATTATAGATATATATGCGAAAGCGGAATTATATTAAAACAGATCAAGGCCCCCGCTCTTCAGTGCGGCGAAAATTGTTTGTCGTGCTGGGCATTCTGCTTGCTGCCTACATCATAGTATCGTGCATTTTCGGTGAGATGGGGCTCATAAAATATTATCGTATGAAAGTACGGTCCAATGCATTGACGAACGAAATTGCAGCACTGAAGCGCGACAATGCAAAACTCAGACAGCACGTTCATTCCCTTAAAAATGATCCTCTCTACGTCGAACGCATCGCGCGCGACAAATTGGGCCTTGCACGCCCGGGAGAGATAGTGTACTATTACAATGAGCAAAGGGACTGAAGCACTCCACGAAGAATCAAATCATTACCCTGTGCCGTAATGAACTGCGGAACCTGCCCCGCAGTTTGATCTCAGAGTGCCGGAGGGTCCCGGGAGACCAAATCTCCCCTGTTTTCCACGTCCATGTCAGACCACCCACTTTCCATAGCGTTTATCTGGCACATGCACCAGCCCTATTATAAGGACGACATTACGGGGTCTTACATCCTCCCTTGGGTGCGATTGCACGGAACAAAAGATTATTACGACATGCCCGCGCTCCTCGCTGATTTCCCCCAGATACACCAGACGTTCAACCTTGTACCGTCACTTTTAAAGCAGATCCGTGACTACGTCGAGAACGGAGCAACAGACAAATTTCTCGAAATAACGCTCAAACCTGCAACGGAACTCGGTCCCGAAGACAAACAATTCCTGCTCAAGAATTCTTTTATGGCGAACTGGGACACCATGATAAAGCCATACCGGTCGTATTGGCAGCTGCTCGACCGCAGAGGATACAGCGTTGCCGACAGTGACCTCCAGAATGCCATGCGCTATTTCAGTTCGCAGGATTATCTCGACCTGCAGGTTTGGTTTAATCTTACCTGGTTTGACCCTCTTTTTAAGCAGAATGACCAATTTCTGAAGGAACTGGTGCAAAAAGGATCCGGTTTTACTGAGAATGAAAAGCTGCTTCTTGTACAGAAGCAGAGAGAAGTCATGGCACTTATCATTCCTGAGTACAGGCGCCTCGCCGAACTGGGCCGGATCGAGCTTACCACCACCCCATTTTACCATCCCATTCTGCCCCTCTTATGCGATACTGACCTTGCGAAGGTTGCAGTTCCTGATATTCATCTTCCCGCAGAGCGCTTCGCGCATCCTGAAGACGCCAGGGTCCAGGTCGAACGCGCCCTTGCCTACCATGAACAACTTTTTGGATCGCGGCCTGCCGGTATGTGGCCGGCAGAAGGGTCAGTGGCTGAAGACATTCTTCCCTTGCTTGCAGATGCCGGAATTCGATGGATCGGCACCGATGAAGGGGTGCTCGCCCGGTCGCTCGGCATCCATCTTGAGAGAGATTTTTCGGGAGCGTTGAAAAATCCCGAGGCGCTCTATAAACCATATAGGGCCGGCAAGGGGGAAAAGAACGTATCCATCGTTTTCCGCGATCATACGCTTTCCGACCTCGTGGGGTTCGTCTACTCCAAATGGGATTATAAAAACGCTGCGAACGATCTTATTAACCGGCTTCACCGGATCCGGCAGGGGCTTTCTCATGGGCCACACCTGGTTTCGATCATTTTAGATGGAGAAAATGCATGGGAGTATTACCAAAACGATGGCAGGGATTTTTTCCTGTATCTTTATGAGAGGCTGAGCAAGGAGCAGGGGCTTCGATGCGTGACCGTCGGGGAATATCTGAAAGAACATCCAGCCCAGACAGACATCGAGCGGCTTCATGCCGGTTCGTGGATCAATGCAAACTATCGCATCTGGATCGGACATGAAGAGGACAACCGGGCCTGGGATCTCCTGGCACAAACACGACAGGCGCTGACGGACTACGCATCCGGAAACGGAGATTCAACAAAGCTCGCCCAGGCGTGGGAGGAAATTTACATCGCTGAAGGAAGTGACTGGTGCTGGTGGTATGGAGACGATCATTTTTCGGAAAACGATGCGGAGTTTGATCTTCTCTTTAGAACGCACCTGATGAATGTGTATCGCATAATGGGCCTTGACGTCCCGGATGATCTCCGGATACCCATTCTTCGCGAGGACCGGCAGGCATTGCCGACAACAGAGCTTACGGCATTCATCTCTCCTACAATTGACGGACAGGTAACGAACTATTTTGAATGGCTGCCCGCGGGTTGTTATGACGTGAGCCAGGGAGGGGGGGCCATGCACCGCGGGGCCTCCATCATCACGCATATTTATTACGGGTTTGATCTCAAAAACATGTTTATTCGTCTCGATTCAGGCGGGAGTCTTGACGACGAACAAGTCGCTGATCTGGCATTTTTTATCAACTTTTTAAACCCCCGATGTCTTGATGTTGAGGTGCACATCGCACCCCGCGAACGGGAGGTGAGTGCGGTCCTGTACCGCGGTGAGAATGGCAACAGGAAGCAGATTGCTGCCATTAATACGGTTGCCGCAAAGGATGTCATTGAGCTTGCAGTGCCGTTTGATCTTGTGGGGGTGCGGCCCAATGACGATGTACAGCTGTTCATCACCGTGGAACGGACTGGTTCCGAGGTGGAAAAATGGCCCTACCGCGGATATATTCAGTTCAAGGTGCCCACCGAGGATTTTGAGGCAACGATGTGGCAGGTCTAACCACTTCCTGCCACGGTGTTACGGTGCCTGGTCCCTGTCCTCCCTGCACTAGGCTGAAGCGCAGAGTTTTGCAAACTGCTTACTTCGAAAACATTTTTTCGTATTTCCCATAACCGGTTTTTGCCAATTCCTCGCGAGGAATAAACCGGAGTGCGGCGGAATTCATGCAGTAGCGCAATCCTGTCGGAGGCGGCCCGTCATTAAATACATGGCCCAGGTGTGAATCTCCGTGTTTGCTTCTGACTTCCGTCCTCACCATAAACCAGCTCCGGTCTTCCTTTTCCACGATATTACCCGGCTCCAATGGCTTTGTGAAACTGGGCCAGCCTGTTCCTGAATCATACTTATCGAGGGAACTGAACAGCGGTTCACCGGAAACGATATCAACATAGATGCCGGGCTTGTGGTTGTCCCAGTATTCATTCCTGAAAGCAGGCTCCGTACCTTCTTCCTGAGTTACCTTGAACTGCAAAGGGGTCAGGCGTTCTTTCAGTGTCTCTTTTGCAGGCTTGCCGTATGCTTTATCCGGCTCCATTTGCGGAATATGTGTTGTTGCATCCTTCTCCCAGACCTTTTTCAAATACTGATCGCGGCCGGAATTATACCGGTAGAATTTGTACCGTACCGGATTTTTT
>CAZYEF010000230.1:0-3887 GCA_964646375.1 uncultured Nitrospiraceae bacterium
AGTGCCACAAAGGGCCGGATGTTCCCGCATTCAGCGTGTATGAGGTAAGCAAGCATGGGAACCTGTTCTCTTCTGTGGGAAAAACGTGGAATCTTTCGCCTGTTCCCTGGAAGGTCGGGCAGGATTTTACCGCTCCAACCTGCGCTGCCTGCCACGCGAGCCTCCTTGCGGATCCTGCTTCGGGTGAGGTCATTGCCGAGAGGACCCATCAAATGAATGACCGGCTTGCCTGGAGAATCATGGGGCTTGTGTATGCCCATCCTCATCCAAAGTCCCCCGACACGTCCATCATTCGGAACAAGATCGGACTTCCCCTTGCCACGGAACTCACGGGGGAGCCTGCAGTGGATTTTCTGATCGACAGCGCGGAACAGGAAAAAAGGAAGAAAACACTGCAGAAGGTCTGTCTCTCGTGCCACACCGACCAATGGGTGAATGGCCATTTCAACCGGCTTGAACATACGATCAAAACGACCAATGTCATGACGCTTGCTGCCACCAGAATTCTCCAGGCGGCATGGGAAAAGGGCCATGCAAAAGGCCTCGGCCAGAAAGACAGCATATTCAACGAAGCCATCGAGAAGAAATGGGTGGAACAGTGGCTCTTTTATGGTAATTCCACGCGGTTTTCTTCCGCTATGGCCGGCGCGGACTATGGTGTTTTTGCGAACGGGCGATGGCAGATGAACAGGAACATTCAGGAAATGCTGGATTGGCTCAACAGCAGGCAGAATGGCGCGAAAAAAGGGAAAAAATAGAAGCAGGCCAGGCTACAAAAAACAGGCGTCAATTCTTGAGCCAAAGCCAGTCGTAGACAGAAGCGCTGGTTTTTTTCACTCCGTCCGGACCGTATTCCTGGTACCATGCAAGACGGTTCTTTTCATACTGTGCTTCCGTCTTGAGCTGTCCGGACGCGTAATATTCCTTCTGGATTCCCTCCCGCTCGCCATCCGCATTAAAACGTTCTTCAACACGTTTACGCATCTGCGAGTCAATCATTGCATACGTAATAACGAGCCGTGGTTTGCCGTTCGCATGCCGCTCAACAACATTTTTCACAAGACCGGGCGCTGGTTCTGCTGACCGGACGAGTTCCTCCGCTTTCTGGGAAGAGGCACGGGATTCGCTTTTGGTTTTCGCGCGCTGCAATGCGCTTGCCGCCGGGGCGGATCGTTTCACTGCTTCCATCGTGTCTAATGGAGACGAAGCAGCAGGCCGTTTTTCCATCAGGGATTCTTTTTTCTCAGGAGCCAGCCGGTCAGCCTGCTCTGAGGGGGCAGGGGCGGGCGCCGCCTGTCTGGTTACAATGTTGCTGTCCATGGTTTTTGAGTCGGGAGCCTTCCGCTTTTTTGCCGGGGCAGCGGGAACGGACGAACTGCCCGATTCTCGATCGAGAGCGGAGGATGCAGGAAGTTCTTTGTCAGCTTGCAGGGTTGGCGCCACCGCCGGCGTTTCCGGCAGCGGTGCCATAGGCTGCGCGCCCCGGTACAGGTACATCGCGGTTATTGTGAGAAACGCGACCGCGACAGCCTGAATCGGCAGCTTGATCGAGAGCGGGGAAAAAAGCCGCTGGATAAAGCTCTTTTTCTTCTCAGCTTCCGCCCGCACCGTTGCCATGATCTTTTGGGCCATCCAGTCCGGAGGCTGCACTTCTTCGACATTTTGAACGAGCTCGATGGTCTTTTGCAGTTCAAGAAGTGCCTGAGAGCACTCCGTGCATGTTTTCAGGTGCTCTTCTATGAGAATTTTTTCCTGGGTTGAAACGGAGCCGTCCAGATATTCTGAAAGTTTATGGCGGATATCATTGTGATCCATCAGAGTTCTCCCGCGGTGCGCTTCAGACATGTTTTTACCAGTTCACGCGCCCTGAACAGCCGGGATTTCACCGTGCCCTCCCGCACCTTCAGGATGCGTCCAATTTCCTCGTAGGAGAAATCCTGCATGTCGCGGAGGACCAGCACTTCCCGAAAAAGCCCCTCAAGTTTTTTAATGCATTCCTGCACCTTGGAACGCAGATCGCGCTGCATCATTTCATCGAGCACGGACGGCTTCGGAGAGGGAGGGTCCACGGTCATCGTGCCGTCCTCAGTCCGGATCGGATCGTCCAGGGAGAACACCGCTCGGGTCCGGCTCGCCTTCATCTGCTTCAAGCGGTTCTTGGACAGGTTCACGGTTATGGTTGTGAGCCAGGTCGTGAATTTTGCATCGCCGCGAAATGTTCCGATGTTCCTGTAGGCCGAAAAGAAGGCGTCCTGCACGACCTCGCACGCGTCATGGTAGTCCCCGGTCAGCCGGAAGGCGATATTCAGCATGCGTTTTTGATGTTTCGCGACGAGCAATTCAAAAGCGTCAAGTTCGCCGTTTCGGGAAGCCAGGACCAGCGCCGCGTCTTCGTCCGGGACCGCCGTGCTCCTGTTCCCACCGGTATTGGACATCGGGATTGAAGGATTTGTTTCAGGTTTCATGTCCTTCGAATTGTATCGCAAAAAACCCGCTTTTGCATCCGTAAAATGCTAGTATAATATATAGTAGTCTTTGCAGAAAAAACTGCTTTTCGCCGTAATGAGGTGAACGTATGGCGCAGGAAGTTCTTCCGGATGAAGTAAAGAAGGTCATCAAAGACACATTTTTAAAGGGGCTGAAAGAAGACGTTGTTGTCGAGGTTTTCACCAAGGCCGGAGTGAACGACCAGTTTAACGAGGCCGCGGTTTCGCTGGTCAGGGCGTTTGCCGAACTTTCCGACAAGCTGAAGCCTATGTTTTATACGCTTGATGAGGCGCAGGCCGCAAAGAGGAATGTTGCGCGGTCTCCGACGTTGTTGATTGCCCCCGATAAGTACCGCATCCGGTACACGGGAGCTCCGCTGGGAGAAGAAGGCCGTTCATTCCTGGTGGCGCTGCTCATGGCCTCCGGCGGCGCCGGTATTTTTACGGAAACAGCATTCGCCAAAATAGCAGAGCAACTCAGGGAAAAACGCGATATTCAGGTGTTTGTCAGCCCCACCTGCCCCTACTGTCCGCAGCAGGTGCTTGCAGCTTTTTCCGCGGTGGTTGCCAGGCCCGACCTTGTGTCTGCCGAGGCGATAGAAATCTATGAAAACCAGGACCTCGCGGAAGCACTCGGTTCGCTGGCGGTACCGCAGACCTTCATAAACGGAACATTCACGGGCGCGGGCCTCCAGCCGGAGCCTCTGTTCGTAGAGGCGCTGCTGTCGCTCAAGGAGCCTCAGATCGCTTCCGCCCAGATGTCCGGCGAGCCGGTGGAGAAGGATCTGGTGATTATCGGCGGCGGACCGGCCGGCCTTACCGCGGCAATCTACGCGGCGCGCGCGGGGCTGAACAGCGTCGTGATCGAGAAGGGGAACCTCGGTGGACAGGTGGCGATAACGCCGGTCGTCGAAAACTATCCGGGATTCATGCGCATCGGTGGAAAAAGCCTAATTGATCTGATCGCGCAGCAGGCGGCGCAGTATGCCGAGATTCATATCGGCGAGTTTGCTTCTGAGATTGACAGAACCAGGCAGAACAGAAGAATCACCATCAAGACGAACCACGGCATCTACCTCACGAAAGGGCTGCTCCTCGCGACGGGCGTGGTGAACCGGGCGCTAGAAGCGCCGGGCGCTCTGAAATTCTACGGCAGGGGCGTGAGCTACTGCGCGACCTGCGACGGATATTTTTTCAAGGACGGAAAACGCGTGATCGTGGTCGGCGGCGGGAACACCGCGGTAACCGACGCTCTGTATCTTCACAATATCGGCGCGGCGGTAACGCTGGTGCACCGGCGGGACACCCTGACGTGCGAAGCGCGGCTCAAAGAGACCATGCAGCAGATGCAGATTCCCGTCCTGTGGGACAGCGAGGTGCAGGAAATTCTCGGCGACAAGA
>CAZYEF010000231.1:0-3829 GCA_964646375.1 uncultured Nitrospiraceae bacterium
CCAGGCCGGTCATGGAAAGGTTCATTTCTTTCAGCACCTTGTCTATCGACATCCGATCAATAAAATCGAAATACTGTTTGCCGTCTATCGTGATGTTTGAGAGCGCCGCCTCCAACTCGGCCGCCACTTCCTTTCCGCGCGGGCCGTCAAACGGCAGTACCGCCACTCTTCTGAGTTTCGGCGCTTCAGGGGCATTGCCGGGAACAAGCTGATTAATGACAACCGATGGTGGAGCGCAGCCAAGAACAGCCAAGCAGAATGCTGATGCTGCAGCTATCATATACGATTTCTTTCTCACTTTTTTCTCCCTATGAAGTTACAGAAATGTTATGGCATTATAGCAACAAGTACAGTTATGGTTTTTTACCAAGAACCCCGGCTTGATATTGCGATAAGAGACTGGGATCATCAATTGACCCGTGATGATGGACCTGTTTCCAGGTCCCATTTATTTTTCTGAACAGCCGACTCGTTCGAATGGCAAGAGCTAGTTCAGTATCACCGATCTTAAAAAAACCACGCTCGCGCCCCACAGCATAAAACATCTCACCGGCTTCATGGACGGTATAGTCGTAAAATTCAACAGATACCCGGGCTGGACCATTAAACAGCCGCTCATAGACTGCCTTGATTTCGCTCCAGCCTCTTTTAATTCCTCCGAGCGGGTTGTCCATGGCAATATCGTCTGATTGCGCCCAGTTGTCGGACATTGCCGCAATATCCCGGTTATTAAACGCGGCATAAAAATGCGCGAGCGCCTGCAAAGATGAAGTTCTGTCGCCACGGTATTCTTGACCAGTAATAGGTTGTTGGATAGGCCGCATAATTTTTCTCCGGTCAGGCTGGCGAAAATCTGCAGAGGTTGGAAGGCGTCATATACTTAGCAAATTCCATAAAAAATATCACAGCCAAAAAAAACTCGCAAGTTCTAATTCGAATATATATTGATTTTCTGGTTAACATAATATTGCGTTATGTTGCAGGCGTAAATATAGAGCTCTCTACTCTTGCCAATGGCACAATTTTTTCACAAAAAAACTCCGACAATTACTGCCGGAGTTCTATGAAATTTAAACCGCTCTGTCAAATCCGCTTCAAGCAACATCAAGACGCGGATTCAAGTTCCGCGATTTCCTCTTTCGTGAGCGTAACCTCCGCGGCACGCATTACTCCTTCCACCTGCGCCGCGCTGCGGGCACCGACGATCGCTCCTGTCACGTTCGGATTGTTCAGCGTCCACGCAATCGCGACTTCACCTGCTGAGCAGCCATGACGCTTGCCTGTTTCGCGCAGTTTCTCGACCAAAGCAAGGTTCCGTGACAGCTTTGGCTCGTTAAATTCAGGGTCCCGTTTTCTCCAGTCATCAGCGGGCAGATTCGCGGCGCGTTCGCGCGTCATTGCGCCGGTCAGCAATCCGGACGCCATGGGCGCGTAAACAATCACGCCAATCCCCTGCTCACAGCAGAACGGCAGGGTTTTGGTTTCGACATCGCGTTTGATAAGCGAGTACGGCGGCTGAAGCGAGGTTATCGGCGCGATGTCCTGCGCGCGCTTCATTTGCTCAGAATCAAAATTTGAGACTCCGATCCAGCGGACTTTTCCCTCGCGCAGCAGGGCCGCCAGTGTCGTCCATCCCTCTTCGAGTTCCTGCCCGTTGTTCGCGGGCGGCCAGTGGATTTGATAAAGATCAATCGTGTCAACCCGCAGCCGGCGCAGGCTGTCTTCACATTCCCTGCGTATTGATCCGGCATTGAGCGACTGATACACTTTCCCCTGCTCTTTCCAGCGCAGACCACATTTGGTGAATACATACGGCTGTTTGCCTTTCCAGCCCGCAAGGGCGCAGGCCACGATTTCCTCGGAATGGCCCAGGCCGTACACCGCTGCGGTGTCAATCCAGTTTACGCCCATTTCGAGGGCGCGGTGAATCGCCGCAATCGAGTCCCCGTCGTTCTGCGCGCCCCAGCCATACTCCCAACCGGAGCCGCCTATTGCCCAGGCCCCGAATCCGAGACGGGTAATTTCAATATCCGAGTTGCCAAGCTTCCGTGTTTCCATTTTTTTCTCCTTTCCAACAACCCATTTTTATTTTATCATGGATTTTGAAATCTTTCGGGCTTTGCCGTTTGCAGTTTTATATCCACGCCGCTCAGCCATGGCGCTCTGATATAATTATAGAAGGCACGGACAAAAAGAACCTGAACCTATAGCATTTGTTTTTGTCCGGACGGGAAAAGAGATGATCAGCATGAAAAAAACCGGATATGTACTGATACTCAGCGGTTGCCTCGTTCTGGCACTCCTCATGGGAGGCTGCGTGGCAGGAACACAGCTGCGACCAAAGACAGCCGACCCTGCTGAAGTCAATGCGACATACACGCTTATACTTTACGGCTGCAGGTCCTCCGATGATGTTGAAAACATGGCGGTCCTGGCTGATGAAAAAAGCGGCTACACCTTTGACGTTTACGCGGTGGACGGCATGTATAAGGTAAAAAAAGGTCTCACCGGGCCCCAGGCATTGACCGAGGCAAACACCTTTATCAATTGCAGCGCGCATGCAGTCTGGGATACGGTGCTCCGGCGGATTCCCGATCATACAGGCAGGACCGTCGGCTATGAATTGAAGCCTCTGTATCGGCCATGGGAGTTTTCCCCTCCCGAAGTCCTTCAATCATGGTATTCGTTGCAGGGCCGCGTCATTACCGTGTATACGCAACTGGATCCTGCTGTCTGGCTGACTATATACAGTTCGGGAAGCAGCGATTTTTCAGGTGGTTCACCCTAGCAGGCGGGATTTGCAAAGCCAGGCCAATACACAGAACCCGGGAAAGCGTCAGATGGCAACAGCGATGCCTTCCATCAATTTTTTCTGGATGTAGTTTTTTACGAGTGTCCGGTCTTCAGGAAGGATGTTGGTGAATTTGATGCCCATGCCCGGCTGTTTCACTGCACCCACCCGTCCATCATAGCTGTAGCTGTAAAGAACCTTTCCCTCAAAACTGATGCTTCCCTGCGGCGCATCCTGTAAAAACAGGGTAAAGGGAAGTATGGTTCCGTAGGGCACCGGCTTCACCGTGCTCACATACATGCCATCCACGGACAGGGCGCTCACTCGTTCCCGCGGCGAGTCATGTTCCGATGCTCCTTTTTTGCCAATGGCCACTTCCAGGTGCGTGCTGAGCCGGACAAAGTGGCGGGGTGTTGTTTCCGTCACCTGCTGGATGATTTCATACAGATGATTGGGATCGGCAGGATACGTCAGATACCCTTCGCACCCGGCCTGCAGGTACACCTGGCGCGCGGTTAAGTCATGTTCCCTTGTGTAAATAATGACAGGAATGTTCTTTGTTCCCTTGTCTTTTTTTATTCTCTGCAGGAGAGCAAGTCCGCTCATTTGGGGAAGGGCGGTCTCTGAAAGCACGACACTGGGAGGGGTAATGCTTATGGCAGCCAGGGCCTCCTCTGCGGTCTTTACCGGATAAACAAGATACTCGAGCCGCTGAAGAATCACGCTGGTCGTGAACTGACTCAGCATATTGCCGTCCACAACCAGTATCAGCGGCTTCGTGTGTTCCTTCCTGTGCTTCTGTGCGTCGTTTTTTTCCTGTTCCATGTATCTGCTCCTGGTCCTGCGAGCGGCGCCCCGCAACCCGCAGTGAAAGGATGACGGCAGTATGCCGGTCTGATTTTGTTTGACAATTACCAGCCGAGCATTTACACTCTGCAGCAGTTGGCTGTCAAGGAGGACTGACGCATATGGAAAAACAAATCGGTGTTGCACTGCTCGCTGCCGGCATCGGCCTTTTAATCTGGGGTTATAATCTGT
>CAZYEF010000232.1:0-3822 GCA_964646375.1 uncultured Nitrospiraceae bacterium
CTGCTGCCATCATAGCTTTCAGAAAAGCCAAAGTTATTTACGAATAAGCACTTAGCTTCAATAGTTTGCTTTATCATACTACCTGTATCATCTCTTAAGTAAAACTGCTCATATCTTGAAAAAAAATCTAATATACCCACACCTTCGTTTTCGCCAAGATCAAGCCTAATCCGGCTAATTGATTCCATACCATATGAAATAACACTATTTATACAATCTTTTCTAGGCTTTCTTTTATCAAATATTTTATTCGAATCTAAAAAATCGTGCAAAGAACTTTTACATTCTCTACTTATAAACTCACTGGTTACTTGTGATGAACTTGATATACAGCAAATATAATCAGTATGTTTGTTATATACCCACAACACATAGCGATCAAAAAAACAATAGCTCATAAATGAAACTATACTTTCATTAACAGATGACTTTTTTCCAAGTATGCAATTCAACAATTGTGTTTTATAGAATAATTTAAATTTATAAATTTTTGATATTGCAGCATTGTATGAACCAATATATTCTATATTTTCATGCAAATTACTTTTATTAAACATTGATTTGCAGTGATGTTGTTTAACAAATATAACGTTATTGTCATTATCCATTGACTTCATATATATATATGCACCAAATTCATCAAAAACATTTACACTTAAAACAGCATTGATATGTTTACCATCGTATTTTTTTTTATCTACAAATTCATTGAATCTTGTGACAAAAATAAACTTATATAATTGATTGTCATATATATTTGCATCGCTACCTGTAAGCATGTACTCTAAATGGCTATCAAAACAAATAAAATAACTTTCACTTATTTTATAAAATACAATGATATCCATACTTAAACCTCCTTTTAAAATATTAATTATAAAATTGGTAATGAGTTCATCAAACTTATAGTCGATATTTGGAAACCCTTTGATTGATGTAGGCTGAAAAAAGTGGACACCTAATGTGGTATAAATTTCCCCACAGGAGGCATTCACTTGAAGACACCCCGTCAGTACTACACTGAAGAGTTTAAACTTGAAGCGGTCAAGCTGATACGTGAATCCGGTTTAAAGTTATCTGAAGCGGCAAATCGGCTTAACATACCTTCACAGACATTAAAAAACTGGCTTTACCGGAACAAAATTCCAGTTTCAACAGCTAGTTCCAGAAAGCCGTTGACAGATCTTGAAGCTGAAGTATCCCGACTTCGCAAAGAGTTGGCTGAATCACGCCTTGAGGCTGAAATCTTAAAAAAGGCAATGGCGTACTTTGCGAAAGAGTCGCTGCCAGGTACGCGGCGGTGAAGAAATTGCGACTTGAATATCGTTATCCCATCGAAAAGATGTGCAAAATATTCAATGTATCAAAGAGCGGATATTATGTTTGGAGCAAGCGGCGTCCCACGCCCAGGCAAGCAGAAACGGCGCGTCTGGAACTTTGTAACTTGGAAAATCGCACCGAATCATATACTATGTATTACAAAATGAAAAGTGCACAATTCAAACATTCCAAGCTTGCTGTGAAAAAATGGTCTCTTGACAAACATCCCATAATTGCCCTGCTCTCTCCCCAGATAGCAGCCTTTTCCCTGGAAATTCCTGATATTCTCGAATTTCAGAAAAAGCATCAGCTCTTTTCCCATACCTACTCCGTCCCGGATTTACCTTCCTGGTATGCTCTCTACAACTCGACATGGAAATACCTCAAACCATTTCTTGAAATGATCAGTAAGATTTCTCCATTGGGACAAAATCTGATTGTATTGATAGAAGTGCTGCTGAATGGAATTACCAATTCGCCGCAATCGGAAAACGATAATGTTTCCTCTGAACAGACCGAGAGAGCAAAAACTTTCATCAATGATTTGCTTAACATGTCTTTTGAAGACCTCCGGGACGACTGGAGTGACGCCTCATCCACTCCTGAAATTGATCTCGCTGTCCAACAATACAAAGACACTTACGGGATGGAACTCGATTTTATATTCATGATCGCCATGCCCTGCTGGCTGTTTTACAAACAATTGCCAGCCACGCTTTACAACAAGGCCACAGAGGGAGATATTGACGCTATACACCAGCTTCTGCGTCTTGATCCCTCTACCCTACATGATCCGGCCATTGGAAAACAAATTCAGATAGTGCGCTTTGATTGCAAGCGAGAAAGTGAATATCCGAAATTGCTGAAAGCGCCACTGCAACCAATCAAGCTCAAGCTCACCAACCGCACCATCAAAGACATGCTGGCCGGGTTTATTTCTGTTTTGGCCGAATCGCTGGAACACCCCCTAACCTCAACCGAAATCCGGGACCTCTTCGACGCCGTCTCACGTGACTCCCATAAGCAAGATATCGATACCAGCCTACCGGACAGCCAGGAAGCATACTCTAAAGCCATTCAGCGCAACCGTACGGACTGGAAAAACCTTCTCCAAACCGGACAGAAAAAAGTGACGTAGTGTCCGGGTACTTTTCCCGCCTTCATGGAAACCTGAGAGAAAAATCTCAAAGGAGTTTCCATGAAAAGCTTAATCACCACGTCTTCTACCAATTGCACCGTCTCAGCTTGCCAAGAAACCACCGTGCCGGTGGAGTCCGCCCCCTGGGGGGGCGCCTCCAGCGGCACGGTGGAACCCGCCAATGGCGAGGGGGTACCTGTAACACCCCTCGCTTCAACCCCACTGGTAAACAACTTCCAATTTCTGTTGTGCGGTATCGATTCCCTTGACCTGGGTCTCTATGTCAATTGGGGGCCGAACTGGAACCATCGCCTTCGTTCCCTCGATCACAGGAAACAACAGGCCAGGAAACAGGGGGGAGTGCTGGTCTCCCTTCCTTCCGGCCGCTCCTGCATCGTCAAGCCAAGCGGCAAGGGCGAGAACTACCGCATTCATCTCCAGTTCGAAGCCTATAACCTATTCATTGGCAAATCTCCCTGCCCCGGATCAGCCCCGAATGTGTATCTGTCTCTTGCCGCTGCCACCCTGTGGCGGCACGGCATCGAAACCGCCCTTTCCTGGGTCGCTGAGGATGTAAAAGCCATCGGCGGCGGAACCATTCATTCCGTCAAGGTTAGCCGCGTTGACCTCTGCGCCGACTTCCACATTCCCGGCGGTCTCTCCCATGACTTCCTGCTCTCCCACAAGATCGCCCGCACCGAAAAGGGCAAGCTCTTCCTTGAAGGGGACGAACTGCAAACCATGTATGTCGGTGACGCTTCTTCACCGTTACAGCTGCGCATATACAACAAGGGGCTTGAAGTCATGCAAGGGGGAACCAAGCTTTGGTTTCTGGAGTTGTGGGGGGTGGATACCTGTGACGATGTATGGCGTTTTGAATTCCAGATTCGCCGCCAGAAGCTGAAAGAGTTCGGCGTCAACTCCCTGGATGACCTTACAGAGAATCAGGCCGGAATCTGGCGCTATCTGACGACAAACTGGTTTTCCCTGCGGGTTCATGACAACGACAAAGCCGAACGGCGCTCGTTCCATCCTTGCTGGCGGGCCGTCCAGGAGTGCGCCCGCACGTTCGGGCCGGAGGGTGAGGTTAAACGTGTTTCCGGTTCCGCTGGTTTTGCTTCTCCGGAATGGCATCTGTCCCACATTGACGGCTGTCTCTCCTCCTTTGCCGCCCTGTTGGGAATCACCAACCGGGCCGATGCGCTCCGGGAGCTGGAACGGCGTCTGTTACTGCGTAACAATGCCGCCGATTTCGAAACCGCTTGCGTCAAGAAGGCCATTCAGCACGGCACGCTGACCGAAGGGGGGAACTGATGGACACCTTTTGTGATGCCGTCCTCTCGGCCTATTTTCCCGGATTGGTG
>CAZYEF010000233.1:0-3819 GCA_964646375.1 uncultured Nitrospiraceae bacterium
TGTATGCGCTGGCCATGGACACGGGCAAGCGCTGGAAATTGTCGGGAAACGACGGGCTGAACATATCACCGGCATGGGCTCCGGGGGGGAAACGGCTCGCGCTGGCGCTGAGCAAAGACGGCACCGCGGAAATTTATACTATGGATATCAGCGGTAATGACTCGGAAAGGCTTACCTACGGAGCTTTTGATAATGTCTCACCCGCATGGTCACCGAACGGCAGGGAAATTGTGTTTACGTCGGGACGGGGCGGAACGCCTCAACTGTATATCATGGGGGCTGACGGCACCGATGTCCGGCGCATTACCTTTGAAGGCTCCTACAATGCCTCCCCCCACTGGTCTCCGCGAGGGGACAAAATCGTTTTTTCCTCCATGGTGAACGGATCATTCAAAATCGCCACGGTGAACACGGATGGATCTGGCTTCCGGTTGCTTACCAGCGGAAGGGGAAACGATGAGAACCCATCCTGGTCTCCTTCCGGGAGGCAGATTGTCTTCAGCTCCAATCGAGAGGGCAAATATAACATTTACACGATGAACGCGGACGGCACGGACATAGAGCGGATCACGCCGAATGATGCAAACTACACCTCGCCCGCCTGGTCTCCGTAAAACAGCATCGTTCACGTTTCCAATCAGCCGGCTTCGCACTATTTTTCGCATTTCTTTTTCTCTCTGCAGGGCAGACACAAAGGGCGCAAAGCATGGACGAGCGCAAATATGTTCATGGTTATTCATCCCGGGAAAACGAAAGACTGCTGGACCAGGCCGAAGCGCTGACTGAACTGCTGCACCATGACACGCGATATCCTGCCGGCTGCTCGGTGCTGGAGGCAGGGTGCGGAGTCGGAGCCCAGACCGTGGTGCTGGCGGCGAACAATCCGGAAACGCAATTTACCTCGATAGACATTTCACCGATATTCCTGCATGCCGCGCGAAGCAAGGCGGTCAACGCCGGCTGCAAAAACGTCGTTTTTCGCAAGGCGGATATTTTCAACCTACCGTTTCCAGACGAAAGCTTTGATCATATTTTTCTCTGCTTCGTGCTGGAACATCTCAATAATCCTCCGGGTGCTCTTCTCAGGCTCAAAGCAAAACTGCGCCCCGGCGGCACAATCACCGTTATAGAAGGCGACCATGGTTCCGCATATTTTCATCCCGATAGCACTGCAGCGCGGCAGACGATTCAGTGTCTGGTTGATCTTCAGAAAACGGCGGGCGGGAACGCCCTTATCGGCCGTGAACTCTTTCCGCTTTTAAAAGATGCGGGATTTCAGAACGCGGCCATCTCTCCCCGAATGGTCTATGTGGATTCCAGCAGACCGAAACTTGTTGAAGGGTTCACGAAAAATACGTTTATCGCCATGGTCAAAGGGGTCCGAAACCAGGCGCTCAGCTCCGGCATGATCAGTGAGAACGATTGGGAACGGGGCATTCGTGATCTTGACAGGACAACCGGACCTCAGGGAACGTTCTGCTACACTTTTTTTAAGGCCATTGCCGGCAAATAAATTGCCCAATTGGGTCAAAGCGCTGCTGTGGCCTGCAAATTTCTCCGAATATCAGGAAACTTTTCTGCAGGGAGGTGCGGTGTGCAATTCAACCAGCAAATTTTTCTTTCCAAAATCCGCTCGATGTCTGACCGTCTGCGCACTTTTTCAAAAACCCGCATGGCAAGGAACCTGGGCATCACAATTCTGATTTTTCTTTTTCTCTTTTCGATCGCCGGTTTTTTTATTCTGCCGCCCTATGTCAAGCGTGTTGCGACGGACATCCTGAGCGAGCAGCTTGGACGCACGGTGAACATCGGTGGGGTAAGTCTGAACCCCTACTCCCTCGGTGTCACCATCAAAGACTTTGAGATCAAAGAGGAGGACGGCAGCACGTCTTTCGTATCCTTTGCAAAACTGTACGTTAACCTTCAATTGATGTCCGTTTTCAGAGGCGGGCCGGTGATCAAGGAAGTAAAACTTGAAAAACCCAGCATCCATCTTGTCAGGACCAGCGCAAATACCTATAACTTTACTGATATCGTGGAACGGATTCAGGCCAGGAGCAAAAATGAACCAAAAGACAAACCGCAGAAACCGTTCTTTTATTCATTCAGCAACATCCGAATCCTCGACGGCAGCCTGGAATTTGACGACCATCCCGCCCGAACGAGGCATGAGATCACTCAGATAAACCTCGGCATCCCCTTTATTTCAAACCTTCCCTCCTATGTGGAGGCATACGTGCTGCCTTCGCTGAGTGCCGTGATCAACGGGACTCCGCTTGATCTCAAGGGAGCGTCGAAAGTCTTTTCCGACTCGAGGGAAACCTCCTTTGACCTGCTTCTGAAAGACATAGACATTCCCTATTATCTGGCCTATGTACCCGCGGAAGTAAAGGTGAGCGTGCCGTCAGGCAGACTCGATATGGCGCTTAAAATCATATACCGCCAATATAAAGACCGGCTTCCTACGCTTGTTCTTCAGGGCGAGACAAAGGTGAGGGACCTGAGGGCCGTTATAAAAAAGATACCGGGCGACTTTTTAAGAATACCGCTGTTGAGCGTCAACGATATCTCCTTTGACCTACAGGCGAGGAAAATTGAAGTCGGCTCTATTGCGACCGAGAAAGGTTTGCTCGCTGTTTCCCGCGGCGCAGACGGGCGGATGAATTTCGATTCAATTGTTGACACCGCGCGCACCGCGCCGTCTCCGGAAGCAAAGAAAACCGAACCGGCTCCCTCCTGGTCGGTCCTGCTCAAATCCCTTGTTGTCGCGGATTATACCGTGAAGACCGCGGACAGCAGTCTTCGCAATCCCTTTGCTCTGACAGTGGATGAAATAACCTTAAAAACGCAGAATCTTTCCACCGATGAGAAAGACAATAAAGGCAACGTTGCTTTTTCCATGCGTGTGGACCGCAAAGGGACCGTTTCGATCAGCGGTGATGTAAAATTGAAACCTCTCGCGAGTGATCTTACCGTAAGCATCAAAGGGGTTCCGCTGAAGCCGGTGCAGCCGTTTCTGGCCGAGCGGACACGGGTCATTCTTGCCGGCGGCTCCTTGAATCTGAATGGTACCCTGACCGCGGCCCAGAATCAGAAGGAGGAAGTCAATACTTCATTCAAGGGAAAGCTTTGGATCAACAAGCTGTCTCTGCTCGACCAGACAAATGCGGAAGATCTGCTCAAATGGGAATCGCTGTACATTGGCGAAATGGATATCCGTTCCCTGCCGCTGTTTGTCCATATCCGGGAAATCGCGCTGTCGAATTTTTATTCACGGATTATCATCAGTGCGAATAAAACCGTAAATCTGCAGGAAGTCTTCAGCTCGCCGACCACAACGACACCGGAGACTGCTGCACCTCCGCAGATCGTTCAGCAGACACCGGCGCCGGACGAACAGAAAAAATCTGACAGCGAGCGCAAAATCCGGATTGACAAAATCACGGTCCAGGGCGGCACCATCAATTTTACTGATGAGAGCATAAAACCGCGGTTCAGTTCAAACCTGCTCGAGATTGGCGGGCGGATTTCCGGACTCACCTCGGAAGAAGGCAAATTGGGTGAAATCGAGCTCAGGGGCAAGTATGACCGCTACGCGCCGCTTGAAATTATCGGCAAGCTTAATCCGCTCGGAAAGGACCTCTTTGTGGATCTGAAAGCGGATTTCAAGGATATGGACCTCACCCAGGTCAGTCCGTATGCCGGAAAGTATGCCGGGTACGGAATCCAGAAGGGGAAGCTCTCCTTTCACCTAGAATACCTGATCGAAAAAAACAAGCTTGATTCCAAAAACAACATTTTCATCGACCAGTTCACTTT
>CAZYEF010000234.1:0-3738 GCA_964646375.1 uncultured Nitrospiraceae bacterium
GCTCATATGCGCAAGAATGCGCAGCTCGATCTGCGAATAGTCGGCGGAAAGCAGGCTTGCACCTTGTTCCGCGATAAAGGCCCGGCGTATTTCTCTCCCTACTTCGGTGCGTATGGGAATATTTTGCAAGTTGGGCTCGCTGCTCGACAGCCTGCCCGTGGCGGTGACTGTCTGATTGAGGGATGTATGCAGCCGTCCTGTGGCAGGGTTGATCATGGCCGGCAGGGCGTCGATATACGTGGATTTGAGCTTCGCGAGGGTCCGGTATTTCAGTATTTCGGCCGGCAGGGGATGCACGTGGGCAAGCTCTTCCAGGACGTCAACGTCGGTCGAGAACCCGGTCTTTGTTTTTTTGACCGGTGTGAGATTGAGTTTTGCAAAGAGAAGTTCGGAAAGTTGCTTCGGCGAGTTGATATTGAATTCCGTACCGGCAAGTTCATAGATGGTTTTCTCGATTTCCGCAATTTCCCGCCCCAGCGTTTCCGACATCTTGTTCAGAAAAGCAGCGTCAATCTTTACGCCGGTCCGCTCCATATCAGCGAGGACTTCCATGAGCGGCATTTCCATGTCACGGAACAGCTCCTGCAGATTCTGATCGTGCAGAAGGGGAGCGAGCACCTGTTTCAGCTGGAGCGTGATGTCCGCGTCTTCTCCGGAATACCGCGTCGCGACCGGTATTTCAACAGCATCAAAACCGATCTGTTTTTTGCCGGTGCCGGCGACCTCGGCATACGTGATGGTTTTGTAATCAAGATACTCAAGTGCGAGAGCGTCCATGCCGTGCGAGGATTTTCCGGGATTCAGCAGGTAGGACGCGATCATGGTGTCGAAGAAAACACCGCGTACCGCGATGCCATAGTGGCTGAGGACGAGCAGATCATATTTTATGTTCTGTCCGATCTTTTTGAGAGAGGCATTTTCCATGACCGGTTTCAACAGGGACAGCGCATGGTCGCGGTCGATCTGTTTCGGAGCGCTGGAGTATTTGTGTCCCAGGGGAAGGTAAAATGCCCGCGCGGCCTCGACCGCAAAGGAAATGCCCACCAGTTCCGCCCGCATGGGGTCAAGGGATGTCGTTTCGGTATCAAAGCAGAATTCCTGTGCGGAGGACAGCGCGCGGATGAGCTCGTGCAACTGGTGTTCGGCGAGGATGGTTTCATAGGAGCCTTGCTGTTGGGGCTCCCGGGAAACATATTTCAGCAGTGACGCGAATTCGAGCTCCCGCAGAATCTGAATCAGGGCATGGTTATCAGGCTCTCTCGGTTTCAATGCGTCGTACGACACCTTGAGGGGAACATCCGTATGCAGGACCGCGAGACCCCGGCTCAGGCGTGCGAGATGGGCTGATTCGACAAGCGATTGCTTCAGTTTCGGTTTGGTTATTTTGTGCGTGTGTGAAAGCAGATTTTCAATCGTCCCATACTCTTTGATCAGTGACTGCGCCGTTTTCTCACCGATGCCGGGGACGCCCGGAATGTTGTCCGATGCGTCGCCCATGAGTCCCATGATTTCAACCATCTGTTCCGGCGGCACGCCCCATCGCTCTTCAACGTCTTTGGCTTCATATATTTTATCCTTCAGGGTATCGTACACGGTGATATTCGGGCCGACGAGTTGGAGAATATCCTTGTCTCCGGTGACAATAACGATCCTGTGACCATCTGCTTCCGCCCTGCGGCTGAGCGTGGCGATTACATCATCCGCTTCCTGTCCTTCCTGGACAAAGATCGGAATGTGAAACGCCTCCACGAGCTTGTGGATATACGGTATCTGAGGAACCAGGTCTTTGGGCATGGGAGGGCGGTGAGCTTTGTATTCTTTATATTCGCCATGCCTGCGGGTGGGACCTTTGGGGTCAAAGACAATGGCGAGCATGTCCGGCGTTTTTTCCTTGATGACTTTCAGAAGCATGTTGGCAAAACCGAATACAGCATTGGTGGGCAGACCGGAGGAGTTGCTGAGGCCCCGCACGGCGTAAAAAGCACGGTAGATGTAGGAGTTGCCGTCTATAATATAGAAGGTATTTTTGGACTGCCGGGTTGTCATAGGTAGGTGAGTATAACGTAACTTTTTTAAAAATACAATGTCAGAAATGGCGCTGTACAAAGCTAATTGCTGTTTGCAAGTGCTTCACAGGTCTGATAAACTATATCATACAGAAGGATGGCGGCAAGGAAAAGCAAAACGAGTAACAATAGTTCTTGCAGCAGCAAACGGCGGCCGTGCTAGCCAATTGGAGACAATGAAAACCATTCTGCTGATCGATGACGATGCCGTTTTTTTAAACCTGCTCGAACAATACGTGGAGAAACACTATCCAGACCTCCAGGTTCTCACCTGCAATGACCCGATAAAATGTCTCGCTCTTATTACGACCGGCCTTGACCTGCTGCTGGTGGACCTCGAAATGCCGGGCCTCGATGGCGCCAAGGTACTTTCCTATGCTATTGCCAAGGGCCTGAACAAAAACAGGATCATCATTCTTTCCGGGCGAGACGCGGATTACCTGCACAAGCGGTTTCCCATGGGAAGTTGTCTTGCTGTCCTGAATAAATTCGAGACCAAACAGAGAGACGTGCTGGATATGATTTTCAACGCGCTTCAAAATAAAGAGCCGCAGAATGATGCATGCAATCCGCTGCCGGGAAAACGGACGGGGCAGTAGTTGCATAGCGGTTTTGCTGCCAATATAACTGCAATGACTCTTTCAGCAAAGTGTTCCGGAACCGAACTTGAACGAGGATGGTGTGTAAATGAGAATTATTGCTGTTAACGGAAGCCCCAGAAAAAAATGGAACACCGCGACGCTGCTGGAAAATGCCCTGGAGGGCGCTGCTTCACAAGGCGCGCAAACAGAACTGATCCATTTATACGATCTCAATTTCAAAGGTTGCATAAGCTGCTTTGCCTGCAAGGTGAGGGGAGGGAAGAGCTACGGCAAATGCGCGGTGCAGGACGGTCTGACGCCGGTCTTGAGGGAAATAGCAAAAATTGACGCTCTTATTCTGGGGTCTCCGATTTATTTTGCGACAGTTACCGGTGAGATGAGATCTTTTCTGGAAAGGCTCATGTTTCCGTATCATACCTATACCGATCCACCTCAATCTCTTTTTCCGCGAAAGATCAGCACCGGTTTTATTTACACCATGGGAGTCCCGGAGGACCTCATGGAAAAATTCGACTACGCAAAACATCTCAGCCGGAATGAAATGTTCCTGCAGCGCATATTCGGACATTCCGAACCGCTTTTCTGTTTCGATACCTATCAGTTTGACGATTATTCCAAATATGTTGCTGATCGGTTCAATCCTGAAGAGAAAGCAAGAAGACGCCGGGAGATATTTCCCCTGGATTGCCGAAAGGCTTTTGAAATGGGGGCGCGGCTTGTTGGAAGCGGGCATGATAACCGTACTATTGAAAAATAGCTTGGGACTCTTCTGATGAAAAGACGGAATTTCCTCACTGGCTGTTCTTTGCTGCTTGCATCGACACTCGTCAATCATAGTACTGCCTTCGGCATGGAAAAACAAGCATCCGATTCCGTTGATGGTATTCTTCACGAATTGATGATTATTGATGCGCATGCGCATCCTGATGAATTTTGGAAAGACCGTTTGCCCACAGATATGAGTTCGTCGACCGTGAGCATCCAAAAACTGGGTATGAGCGCATGTGTTTTCAGCGCAGTTGGAGACCGGGAGAGGGGTATGTGGGAAGAATCCTTCCCCGGTATTATGG
>CAZYEF010000235.1:0-3718 GCA_964646375.1 uncultured Nitrospiraceae bacterium
CAGGTCATCAAGCTTTAAACTGGTCGTAATACGCGAATCCGCGCCGGTCGCCTGCAGGGCAATAGAAAGGCAGTGTTCGAGCAGTACACTGATGCTGATCTTCACACGGTTCAGTGAGGCCGGCCGCGCGAACGTCAACAAGTCCCCGATGATTCTGTTCATCCCGGTCACTTCATTCGTAATATCCCGAATAATATTCTGGTGCTCAGAACCCATTTTTTTTGACAGCAGATTCAGATATCCGCTGATCACCGCCATGGGATTCCGAAGCTCATGCGCAATGCCGGCCGACATCTCGCCGAGAGCGGTCAGACGCTCCCTGAGTTCCATCTGCTCCTGAAGCAGTTTCACCTGGGTAAGGTCAGAAAACGAGAATATTACGCCGATAGCCTCTCCGCGCCGGTCCGTCAGCACCACGGTATTGTAGCCAAGCCAGCGTTTCCCTGAAGGACAGTCGATCGGAGATTCCATTCTCGCGGACGGCAATCTGGTTTCAAGAGTATCCTGAATGGTTTTGGAGATTTCCCCTGCGGCAAACAGATCTCCGCATGCCTTGCCTATCACCTGCTCCCGCTTCACGCCAAGGACTTCCTCCGCCGCCCTGTTGATGGTGGTCAGAAGGCAAGTGCGGTCAAAAGTCATCACTCCGCTGGTCACGCATTGGAGAATGTTCTCATTGTAGCTTTCCACGTTTTCTGCGCGCTGCTCCGCAAGCAGTTTGAGGCGCTCCAGCTCTTTTTCTTTTTCCTTGAGCTGTTTTGTCACTTCATGGAAAGCGCTGATGACAAAAGCTGTTTCTGTTGATTTTTCCCGGTTCTCCTTTTCAACACCGAGCCGGCGACGGTAGCGGCGTGCCACACTCCAGATGAGCAGCGCTCCGAAAAAAAGGATCAGTGTCCCGAAAATCAGTATGAGGATGCTATGACCGGTCATAGTCGGATCAGGCCGAGATACCATGAAATGACGTCAGAGCTGTAGAAGGCGGTTACAAGGGCGCCAAGAGCCAGGAACGGTCCAAACGGTATCACCTTTTCCATGGTCTGGCGTTTGAGCGCGATAAGGAGAAGGCCTGCAACAGACCCGGTGAGCGCGCCGAGCATAATGGTTAAAAGAGCCCCCTTCCATCCGAGGAAGCTTCCAACCATGCCCATGAGTTTTACGTCTCCCCCGCCCATGGCTTCAACATTGCGGAGTTTCTCCCAAATCCATCCGATAGCAAAGAGCGGTCCACCACCGAGCAGCAAACCGATAAGTGAGTTGAGAAACCCGGTGAGGTACGGACCCGTCTGCGGCAGAAGACGGTCCAGATGAAACGGGAGCGGATCGCCGAGCGCGGACATGAAAAACGGTGCCAGCGTAAGCCCCACGAGCATGCCCGGCAGGGTGATGACATCGGGTATAATCTGGTGATCGAAATCGATAAAGGTGATAACAAGCAAGGAAGAGCAGAAAAGCATCAGCAGAACCGCTTCTCCGCCAAGGGGGAACTCGTTGACCACCCAGACATACAAAAGTCCGTTCAGTAGTTCAACAAGCGGGTAGCGCCATGAGATAGGCTCCCTGCAGTACCGGCATCTGCCCCAAAGCAGAAGAAAACTGACCAGGGGAATATTGTCATAAAACTTTATCGGAGACTTGCATCGGGGACAGTGAGACGGCGGAGAAACAATCGAACGGCCGCGCGGCAGGCGAAGGATGCAGACGTTCAGAAAACTCCCGATGATGAGACCGATAACAAAAACCGTGATGCTCACCATCATAAGGAGGAATCCTCCTTCTGCTTTTTGACCGTTGCAAGCGCTTCCTGTTCTATCCTGATCTCATTGAGAAGTTCTTCAACTTCCTTTTTTTGCTCGACCAGTTCACTTAGCGCGCTGGAAATGATTTCATCGTTCAACAGTTGCTCGGTGGTCTTGGGAATGTCTCCCTCATTTTTTAAATCGACCACTTTCTGGCCTATGATCTGGTACTGTCTGTTAATATCCTTCTGGACATCATCAATTTTGATCCGCAAACGGACGATGGCAATCTCCGCCTTCACCCGTTCGGAAAAAACCGCGGCGAATGCAACGATTTTCTGCGCACCTTTTTGCATATTAACTACCGATTTTTCCCAGATTGTCATCAGATGACCTCATTGTCCGTCGTTCTTAGAAAAAATATGACGGCACTGCCGCATTATTTTGATACTGTAGCAGAATACCCAAAAAATATCAACCTACGCTGATCAGACCAAGCCTCCCCTTCCACTTTTTGCGGAGCGATTCCCGGAGCAGCGGATAGTGTGCAAGCGCGGGATCCCGGGTCACCAGGTCGAAGGCTTCCTTCCGCGCCTGTTCAAGCAAATCTACGTCCCGGATGATGTCGGCGGCGCGAAGATCGGGGAGCCCCGATTGCCGAGTCCCGAAAAATTCACCGGGACCGCGCATCCTTAAATCCTCCTCGGCAATTTTAAAACCGTCATTCGTCCGGACAAATGCATTCAACCGTTCCCGCGCCTCTTCAGCAAACATCCTTGGTCCCATGAGAAGGCAATACGACTGGTGACGTCCCCTGCCCACACGGCCACGAAGCTGGTGCAGCTGCGCCAGTCCGAAGCGTTCAGGATGCTCAATCACCATCGTGGTTGCATTCGGCACATCCACACCGACTTCAATAACCGTGGTTGAGACAAGAACATCCAGGACACCTGATGAAAACAGGGTCATGATCCTGTCTTTTTCATCCGATTTCATGCGGCCATGAACCAGCCCCACCCTCCGCTGCGGAAAAATATCTTTCTGCAGATGTGCCGCCATTTCAGTTGCGGCCTTCAAATCGCTCTTTTCGGTTTCTTCAACGAGCGGGTAAACTACATACGCCTGCCGTCCTTTATGAAGTTCACTCTCGATGAACCGGTAAGCTTCCCCGCGCCTGCTCTCAAAATAGAGACTGGTTACAACAGGATTTCTGCCGGGAGGCAGTTCATCAATCACGGACACATCCACATCCCCATATACGGTAAGCGCCAGCGTACGGGGAATCGGTGTGGCAGTCATGATAAGGACGTCCGGCTCATATCCCTTGGAGGTGAGTGTGGAGCGCTGCATCACTCCAAAACGGTGCTGTTCATCAATAACGGCCAGTCCGAGCCGCTTGAATTTTACATCTTCCTCAATAAGCGCATGGGTTCCGATTACAATTCGAGCCATGCCGGACGCGATTTCAGAAAGCAGCGTTTCTCGTTCTTTTTTTCTGATGCGACCCGTAAGAGACCGCACCGTGATGCCGAGAGGGGCTGCCAGGGAAGAAACATTTTTGTAGTGCTGTTCAGCGAGGATTTCCGTCGGCGCCATGATGCATGCCTGGTAACCGCTCTCTACAGCCATGAGCGCCGCGATCAGTGCGACAACGGTTTTGCCGCAGCCGACATCACCCTGCACCATGCGGTTCATCGGCCGCACGGCGGTCATATCCCCCTTGATTTCGGCAAGCACACGTTCCTGCGCGTGCGTCAGGGCAAAGGGAAGATTTTTTCTGAATGCAGATTCCAGCTTGCCGGTATTGGCAAATGATATTCCCTTCTTTTCGACGGACGTGCCGTGCTTTTTGAGCGCGAGCCCCAGCTCCATCATGAAAAGCTCTTCGAAACTCAGTTGTCGGTGTGCAGGGCTCATCCACCGATTCAGGACGGAGATATCTTTTGTCAACTCCGGGAAGTGAACTTCGCGCAAGGCTT
>CAZYEF010000236.1:0-3705 GCA_964646375.1 uncultured Nitrospiraceae bacterium
TGACCGTCTCAACACAGGGCGAGCCGGTCCGGTTCCTGCTTGTCTCCGGCAAGCCTATCGGTGAACCCGTGTCATGGTATGGCCCAATCGTTATGAACACCGATGAAGAATTGGAGCTGGCTTTTGAAGAATATCAAAGAGGAACGTTTCTGAAGCACAAAAAGCCGGAGGGAATATAGTTGCAATTATTGGATTAGAGGCATAAGAACGAGAAGAAAATTATTAGGATTCAAAAATCATTTGTTGACAGTAGCGGGATGCTGTTAAATCAGTGAGCATAGGGTTGCATAATAAATCTGCAAGGTCGCATACACGCTCATCCAAAAAAATGCGGACTTCACCTCCAACTTGTCAAGGCTACCGGCTGATTATTCTCCAAGCTTCCTGCCGTAACTTCACTTGTACGTGGGCATCAGCGGGAGCTGGCTTTTTTGGCGATCCGCTGCATGCCAGGGTTATGCCCTCTCAGTATCGCCGTGTCAGTATTTCCGGCGTTTTGATAAATGGTATCCAAGAACTACTCACTCTGTTCATCAGACTGTAATACTCCGATATAGCGTCTGATCGTTCTAGTTCAGCCGGAATTTCATAGCCAGCAGGCATACCATCCTTAAGCTTTAACGCTCTCACATACTTGGGTCGCACATACTCGATAATAGAATGGTATAGGTTGGACTCAAGCTCACAGAGTTTTGTGAAATGATACCCACAAAAGTCTTCCAAGAACCAATTATCAATATCGGCAAGGACAAGAGCCTCCTCACCTTTGAGCAGATTGATACCGGCTTCTTCGTATTTTTTAACCAGCTTCTTCAATACAGCATTTGACCTTACTAACGTGTGCTTGCAGCGATTGCCAACGAGATAAAGAGCCTCGCGACGGAAAATAGTTAGGGTGACGTGTTTTTCTATCTCTTGGCTGTAGATGCGGTAGTCAAATTCGCAGTCAAGCCAGTCAAGGAATTCTGATACTCTCCGGTTTAATTGGTCGGCGTCGCCTTTGACTGCGTTAAGATGCGGCTTTTCAGACACTTTTTTGAGAAGCGCAAGAAGATTATCGTTCTTTTCCTTCCCTGGTACCATCTCGCTGTTCACCGAAGAAAACAGTTCAAGGAAGAGTATGAAGAAGTAGTACTTCTCGATCACGCCTTTTGGAAGAACTCCAGAAACAATGCCTTCATTCTCTTCACCAAAACTACAGGTAACGCGGCTCACTGAACTCTCGACTAACTCCGCGACACAATTGAGTATTCTGACTTCTCGTGATAGATTATTCATAAAGGTATAATGCCCCGGGTAAGCGGCTGGCCTCGGAGGGGCCAAGTCCGTCTCGAACCGGTTGATCCGTCATCTTGGTGCAAGACGGAACTTTGTAATAGTGTGGTCGTTTTCAAGCCAGAAACAATCCCGTTTTCGTACACCTTCAGACTGGATAATAATATCCACAAGATAGCGCCCGGTGGGTAATGTAAAATCTGGATGCCGGCTGCCATGACGATAGCTCTCATTTGTCCAACCAAAAGCTTCGGGAGCGTTGTTAAACCTTACAGCGACATCAAGCCGTTCGCTTTCACCTGCCGGGATATGAACTCGGGACTCCGCTGTAAGCCGTGCTATATCATGAATTTCGATAGTATTTCCACTTGAACTGATGACCCCTTGCAGAGGAACGGGCTGAACTGAACTAGTCCAACGGCCAGGCATGAGCCGCACAATAAAAGGCGTAGCGTCTTCTCGAAGGAATTGTAGAGTTGCACGACAATCACGAGCTGATTGTCTTTGCATCCATCGAAGGTAAATAGGCAGAGGTCTATTTGTCACATTAACTCTTAATGACATCAGCGTATCGATGACACGTCCACCATTTAATAGTTGAACCTGCTCAGGAGGAACAATGCTAATGCATAGACGGGGTTTCTTCATCCATTCAACAAACATAGCAACGATGAGTGAGCTTAATACGCCGAGTAACACTCCACTAGCAATGCTCGTCAGATTCTCAAGGCCATTTTCCCTTGACGTATCAGCTTCGATAGCGGATACGCCTTGAGGGACTGTAGGTGTGGATGCGGTGACAATCGTCTTTATGCGATCCGATAACATTTTTTCGTTGACAGCATTTATCGATGTTTTTTTGCTGTCTTTGATTTGAGAAGCTTGGGGCAGAGAGGGTTGTGATGCAGCACACGCATAATCCACAATCAGCATGAGGGACAATATAAAGACGATGACCCTTGTTTGCCGTACTATATGAATATTAGGTGTTTTCACTTTACATCCACGCATACTAATCGCGGCGCTGGTGCGTCGCCGTCGAGCGCCAGGTCATTAATTAAGATGGTCTTGCAAAGCGTAAAATAGCATCCACGTTTTTTTTGAAATTGTCTTTATATGTTTTGGTTGTGTCATGTTTCTCAGTCAATTTACCATAGGAGTAAGATTCACCTTGCATAGGTACATATTCATAATAATCCTTGTTGTATTTCTCCCATGCGGAATAGAAACGACTTCGTATGCCACAGGGCAAGTATTCACTGAATTTATGAACAGCAACCTCAAGACGAGGGAATTTTTCTTTCAAGACATAGAGAATTTTATGTTCCGGATCGGGCCATTTAGTAGGAGTGGGATAAAGTCCTTCAAGCTCACGATAGAAGGTATCTCGAAGCTCTCTGGAAGCAATGAAGTAGTTTCTGCCAGCATAAATAATGAGCCCCAAAAGACAGGAACCCATAAAACCGATGATAGCAATAGAACATTTGGGGAGCGTGATAAAGAGTTCTATGATTTCTTTTTCCATTTTATGTATATGCTATTATTGTTTGGTATTCTCGGGGCATTAATGTCTGTTAAAAAACCATTATTAAAAAGACCCTTACGCTAGCGCGCAAATTTACGGGGTCTACTCAACACCGCAAAATGAGTGCATAGTTGGGTAGTTTTATGCTTCCGAGTTGCCTTATTGCATGATTATGTCACGAATATAGGCTTTTTACTATTACATGTCAACGATGTAAAGACAGTTTTTGGCGAGAAATATTATTAGTTTTTGTATGAAACATACAATCCAACGTGTCTGCTTAAAATAAGAACTTTAAGAAGAAGCTGATATTGTTGCGAAGAACGTAAATCCCATGAGTTCAAGAAAAATCTAACACCGCTAGCTCAATATGAGTTTTCAATCTCGGCATCGAAGATTTTGAATTTGCGGAGCGCTTACGCCGAACCTACGGACATTCACCTTTTTTGTCTTCTAATGAATATTCTTACGGATAAGAATACTATATTCGGGCACGTATTGTAAAGGGTTTAAAGAGTTGGATACTGCATTTGGATAAGGCAGGGAAAGGAGTGAAACAATTCACATCAGATTCACCGGGTCCACATCCACCAGCACTCTGCACTTCCGGCCATTGCTTTCTTCTACAGCTTTTTTGCCTTCAATAGCAAGCGCTCTTATTTTTTCCCGATGCTCGGAAAGAAGCAGCAGATGAAACCGGTATTGTCCGCGGACACGCGAGATCGGCGCGGGCGCCGGGCCGAGAAGCGTGACATCCTTGCCGCGCATACAGCTGCGGATGCGGTCATGGGCCGTTTTGACCGCCTCGGCCGCGCACGATTCCTGCGCGCTTTTGATTTCAAGTTTGATGATGCGGGTAAAGGGAGGATAGCGGAGCTCGGCTCGGTAAGCGATTTCCTCGTTGT
>CAZYEF010000237.1:0-3649 GCA_964646375.1 uncultured Nitrospiraceae bacterium
GTCATGGAAGGGGCCCTCTCGGTAACAATTGGAGGGCGCCAGGAGAGAATTGCACCGGGGGACATGCTTCATCTCAGGGACTCGGTTCCTGCCTCCTGGAAAAACGAAGGAGGCGGTGAAGCGCGGGTGCTCGTTATTTGGTAACGGGCTTCTGCCTTGCCAAATCGCTGCACAGATTGTTCGTGCTCAGTTTCAGAAAAAGAAGCGGGCGATTTTTTTTGTCCTCGTGATTAATTATAGCTGAATTCAGCAAGCGTAAAATTCATTGTTGCTTAAAAGAGGGGGGGGATGTCGAAATAAGGAAATGATTGTATCAGATGCAAGCATACTATTTGTGCACGAAGGACAACACAAAAAATAAAAGGAGAAAAAAACATGGCAGAGCTTAATCCGTTTAAAATTGTTCACAAGCAGCTTGAAGACTGTGCTAAAGTTTTGAAATTCGACAAAGGAACACATGAAATGCTGAAGCGCCCCATGCGAGAGCTTCACGTTTCCATTCCGGTAAAGATGGACAACGGCGAGACGCAGGTTTTCGATGGATTCAGGGTCCAGTACAATGATTCACGAGGGCCGACGAAGGGCGGAATCAGATTCCATCCCGATGAAACAATCGACACGGTACGCGCACTTGCGGCATGGATGACCTGGAAAACCGCGGTTGTTGATATTCCGCTTGGCGGAGGAAAGGGCGGTATCGTTTGCGATCCCAAAAACCTGTCCCAGGGTGAACTCGAGCGGCTCAGCCGTGGGTACGCACGGGCGATCGGCCCTGATTTCTGGGGACCCGAGCAGGATGTTCCGGCTCCGGATGTGTACACCACGCCTCAGATCATGACCTGGATCATGGATGAATACTCCAAAATGCAGGGCAAAAATCAGTTTGGTTTGATAACGGGCAAGCCTATTATGCTGGGCGGATCGCTGGGCCGGGGCGACGCAACTGCGCGCGGTGGCTGGTACACCATCAGAGAGGCGGCACAGCTCCTGGGAATTGAGCTTTCAAAAGCCAAGATTGCGGTGCAGGGGTACGGCAATGCCGGATATTTTGCAGCCACTCTGGGGAAATCACTCTTTGGATGCAAGACAATAGCGGTTTCCGACAGCAAGGGCGGCATCATGGATGAGGCGGGACTCGATCCTGAGGCAGTGAATGAGTATAAGAAGAAAACCGGCTCCGTGGTTGGATTCCCGGGAGCAAAACCGATTTCCAATGAAGCACTTCTGGAACTGCCGGTTGATATCCTTATTCCTTCAGCGCTGGAAAACGTGATTACGGAGAAAAATGCGGGAAATATCAAAGCGAAAATAAGCGCGGAACTGGCAAATGGACCGACGACTCCGGAAGCAGACGATATCCTGTACAAAAAAGGTGTTCACGTGATACCGGATTTCCTGTGCAATGCAGGAGGCGTGACCGTGTCTTATTTCGAAATGGTTCAGAACTTCTATCAGCATTACTGGACGGAAAAAGAAGTGCATGAGAAGCTTGACCTGAAGATGAAAACAGCATACCATGCAGTAGTGGCCGCCTCGAAGACGTACAAGATCAACATGCGCCAGGCTGCTTACGTTGTTGCGGTTCAGCGCGTTGTCGAGGCGATGAAGCTTCGCGGCTGGGTCTAGATTGTTCCGGATCGCGCAAGAAAAGGAAAGACGTGGATTTGCAGGAACCATTCCGTGTACGGAATGGTTCCTGCAGTTTTTGCAGATATTAATAACGTGTTTCAGGAGAAACAGACATGAATAAAGCCCAGCGCGCAATCCTTACCATACTGAACAAATACCAGACGGTGGTCGGATCGCGGGAGCTTTCGAAGCAATTGACGCTGCATGGTGTGGACCTTACCGAGCGAACGGTCCGGTATTATTTGAAGATGCTCGACAAACGGGGTTACACCAGGGTATACGGCAAGACGGGACGCAAGATCACGGAACAGGGGATGGAAGAGCTCAGCCGCTCTTTTGTTTCGAGCAGGATCGGATTTGTAATCAGCAGAATTGAAACGCTTTCCTATCTCATGACCCTGGACATGGCGACCCTCGAAGGAAGCGTGATTCTGAACTGCTCATTTTTCCCGCAAAAAAAACTGCGGCGCGCGTTGGATATGATCAGGCCGGTCATCTCCTCGCCGTATGTGATGAGTGATCGGATAATTCTTGCGGAGGCAGGTGAAAAAATCGGGGACAACATTGTTCCCAAGGGGATGGTGGGCTTGGGTACGATGTGCAGCGTTACGATCAACGGAATTTTTCTCAAAGCCGGAATCCCCCTCACGTCGCGTTTTGCGGGAGTCGTGGAGACGGTGGATGGAAAACCGCGCCGGTTTTTGTCCCTGATCAGCTATGAAGGCTCCTCTCTTGATCCGATTGAAATATTCATCAAAAGCGGGATGACAGCGGTAACCAGCGCCATTGCTGGCCGTTCCGGGAAAATTCTGGCAAGTTTCCGTGAGATCCCCGTGGTATGCCTGGAAAAAGCAAAAAAACTGGCCCGTACGATGGAAGATCGCGGGATGCGCGGAATTTTGCTTATCGGTTGTCCGAACAAGCCGCTTCTCGAAGTACCCGTGGGGATCGACAAGGTGGGCATTGTAATTGTCGGCGGACTGAATCCGGTGGCGGTGCTGGAAGAACATGGCATTTCCACGGAAAGCAAGGCCACGTCGACCCTTTTTGATTATTCCCGGCTCATCCCTTTTTCAGAAGCTGCGCAGGATTTCATGCGATAGCTTCTTCCTTCAGCATGTTCCCCATGCTTCGTTAAAAAACCTTCTGATTGCAATACACATCCGCAGACTATGCTACAATTAAGGCAAAAGTAATTTGGATTGCCGGCAATTAAGTATTCCTTAATCGCCCTGTTTGTTATTGAAACCTCAGGCAGGTTTTGTAAAACTTTTTACCAAGTACGCGTCTGAGCAACAACTACAGGGTTTTTCAGGGTTGTCGGCCGCGCGTCTAGTACTTTTTACTTGACGTAAGCCATAAGCGGGTGTATTTTAAAAACAACGGCAATGGATTGCCGTTCAAAATCCCCTCACCAGAGGGGTTTTTTGTCATGGTTGCCATGCTGACAGGCAACCGGTTGTCAGTTCGAGAACGGAATCCCGCCTGGCAGCAAAAATCTTAACAGCAACGTGGCAAACAGCCATAACCGGAAAAATCCAGGGACAAGACCACATCAAACAGTCACCAAGAACAGTCAGGCAACAGCAACCGTTTGGTTGTCTGAGAGCAGCATTGAACATTATTTGCATTTGAAATTCGCCGATTTAGATTTCACTCAGGAGCAATCATATGTGCCGTTTAAGCGCAATTACATCGAGCGACTACGTTTCTCCCATGGAAAGCATTTTGGCGCTCGAAGCCATGAAGGAAGGGCACGATGGGTCGGGGCTCGGCCTGATGCTGAAGGACCTGGGCGGCGCCTTCGAAGAGTGCAAGGGGTACCCCATTCTTTCCGCCATCTGCACGGACAAGGGTTTACGCAACCTGAACGAATATACGAAAGTGCACGGTTTCAGGGATATCTTTGCGTGGTCCCCGTCCATCAAAACCATTCCCGGCATCGAGCGGAGGGGGCACTATGTAGTCAAAGTGTATGACTACCCGGCCGCATACAAGGAAAAAACGCAGCGCGAGAAGG
>CAZYEF010000238.1:0-3634 GCA_964646375.1 uncultured Nitrospiraceae bacterium
CAATATAGAGGTCGGTGCTCAGGTCCGTTTTATAAAAAACAACAGCATTCTTTTTAAATTGAACGTTCTTACAGCGCGAGGCGAGTTCCTTGAGCTGGTTTGGTTTGAGATGGCTAAAGAGCGGAATTTTTTTTAAATATTCGACAAGCATGGCAAATCCCCCCGTACCGTGCTGGCTCTAGTCCGTGCAGCATCTGTAGATTAGCATCCCCATGCGGTAAAATCAAGCGAAAGAGAAAGCAATCTATAAATATTCGATAAGGTTGTTGGCTGGAGAAATAGCTATTTCGTATGGTGAAGGTGGCCAGGCAAAGTCCGAGAGTCCGGATTCGTCAGTAGCCGAATGTGAATGCGTTTATCGCGAGGAGTGGACTTGTACTAAAAAGGAGTGGTCTGCGCGTGAGTTGCCGCATTCTCCCGGCACGCTACCCAGCCGGGAGAACGCGCGGGTGAGACGCGCGTTTCGTGCGCGTCGGTCTCGACCCGCCTCGTTAGAATTTTATGGTGTGCATCTGTGATAGCGCCAGTAATAGTCAGCAGCTATTTGAAACTCGATAGTGTTATTGTCAATAATACGATACTTGGGATCATGGATTAACGATGTATTGAGCATTCTAGTTCCAGGCTTGTAGCAGTCCGTTGATGTACAATATGCGATAGAATACTGCCCATCATCTGTCTTATCAATTGCCAGCCCCACAGTATCTTTACAGTCTCTCTTCCAAAAACCTATAAAGGGAAAAAAATTATCCGGCTTAAGGAGAGATACAATATTCTGACTGTTCTTGCTATGATCGAGGCTATCTTTCTGTTTGATATATTCCTTTCGCATTGGCAACATGAAGAAAAGTACAAAACAGACGACAACGGCAGAGCTGGCTGACCATGACCACGTTCTATTAGCAATCTTGTCGGTTTTTACGACAACTGAACCAGCAATGTAATCGTGAATGGCTCTTCTTCGCTTATTCGTCAACATCGTTATTACTTCTGCAAGAGACCAACCGAGACCTGTTAACAAGTTTAGGAAAAAGACGAAATCAAATTTGACAAAAGCGGTGTTTTGAGGATATCTCCCATGGAGAATTTTAGGTGGATCAAACGTCAACGATAATGCAAAGAACAATAAGGGCACCATATCACGGCGAAATGCTTGTGACATCTTCAATTTGTCACCAGATACATTTACAACTTTGACTTTTACTGCCATTTTCCCGAGAGTTTGACCATATAGCCCGTGGAAAACGATGTCATAAATATGAAATGCTGTAGAAGTGAAAATAAACCAGAATAGAAGAAGCACTGGGTGATCTTTAAAAGTCGTCCAAGTCCAGTTGTCGATAAGAAATAAAGGCCAGAATACTGTGAAATCTATAGCACCAGCCCAGACACGCCGCCAAAATGTTCTGAATTTATTTTCAACCGAAGAGTTACTCTTTAAAGCCTCATGCTGCTTCGCCTTTTGATAAGCAGTTATGGCTGGCCTATTCGAATCATAGCCACATGTGCAGAGAGATACTTCCTCAAAGTTGATTAAGCCACATTCTGGACAAGTCCACCGTTCTCTGATACGAGACGGCTTTGAAACCTTTGCTGATCTTAGTATTGGCTCAAAATGAGGTGCGGTATCTGTAAGAGCACTCCCGCAGTCGGAGCATATCGTAATTCCGGGATTAAATTCGGCGGACTCATTTAGTCGCTGTCTATGTGGGCATTCAGGATTTGGACAGTAAGGCATTCTCCCGGCACGTTTCCCAGCCGGGAGGCGCCGCAAGGCGCGTCGCTGTCGAGCGCCACGTTGGTACCGTAGTCACTGTCCTAGCGCTATCTGACTGATTCAGAGTATCATCGGCTCAAATATTCAATCCTTTATTCAATTTACTCTCAAGCAGCTCATATAGTTTTGTTTCAATCGTGTTTAAGATATCTTCATAATTGTATTTGTCGATCTCAGCTACTGTGCTACCTTTTAAGAGTGATTTCCAAAGAATTTTTCCGGTTGACACTGAGACAGCCTTAATATCAATGTCGACAAAATATGTACTTTGCGTACTATGGCGGCCCATAGATGGAATTGTAGCGATTATCACCGCATCTGCATTAATTAACTTTCCAACATATTGAGCTTTTTCATTTGTCAAACCCGTAAGCGATAACGCCTGCTCTTTCAAGATTGCATCCAGCTTTGATCTTTCCACACAGTCCTTGCCCAACCTCATAATCAAAAGTTCAATTTTATCAGTATTTCTTTTTACGACGCCCTGCCCCTCATGGGCTCTTTCATTAAGCCATTGCACATGATGTTCAACGGGCAGAACAGCATATGACTGTATATGATACGTTTTCAGTTTGGGGTCAACATAGCTGTTCTCTGTTGTCACGAAGTTAAGGTCAGAAACAGCAGGCTGAGCAAACCGAACTTTCACTGTATTGTCTAGGAAATCGTAGTAACGTACTCTTTCAAAGTCGGTCATCGCTTTATTGTTTTGTCCGATTTTCTCGTAACACTCAGCTCGTTTATTCAGCCAGCTGGTGCGGTCCCCAAACTTCAAAGCAGCGGTGTAGGATGCTATGGCCGCACCATAATTACCAGCTTTATAAAATTTATCGGCTTCATTAGCGTCAACTTCTCCCTCAAAAGACCATAATCGTGGATTAGCATCGATATATTTAAGCGTTTGTTTGGCAAATTCCCTCATCTTCTGAGAGGAACCACCCCTCTGCGGTTGTAAAGACAGCATGAAGTTATATCGCACCAGATACGTTCGCGTATCGTTTTCTTCTGCCTTTTCGAGTATCTGTTTTGGTGTAAATGGCATCTTTGAATCCCTAGCAAGAATCACCAACCACGCATATGCCGGCATTAGGGTCGGGTTTTTACTTATGGCCACATTCAAATCATTAGCGGCTTCATCATGGAGTTGCTGCATGTTCTTTCTTTCGTAATAAAATCCTTGCTGCGCCTTGTAAATCCCTCTTGCAGCATGAGCGGCATATGATCCAGTTGTCTTGACCCATAGATCTAAGTCTGTAAGCGAGATTGCATTTCTTTGATTGCATGTTTCGTACGCCTGTTGAAGGTACCACTCATACTGAGCGTCTTTTTTATACTCTTGCAACATACTGTTGAACCACAATTCAATTCCCTCAAAATCATGAGTTGAGATCAAATGTTTTATTTTCATGATATTCGGTCCGCCAAACCCCAGGTAGCGCTTAAGAGCGGCATTATTCATTTCAACTCGTTGTGAACTTGACTGGTCAATTGCATTATCGCACTGTCCATTACCCGGGTAAGAAACCAATACAGCTAAGAATAAAACCAAACTCACGATTCTCATTACTCTCCTCCATTTTTTATAAAAACCAATGCGGCAGTTAAGCCGCCGCGCAGCGGTCGGTCTTGAACTCCTGGTTCTCCCGGCGTTTCTTGTTTGTGCCGGGAAGGAGTTCACGGCTGAACTGCCGCATTCTCCCGGCACGTTTCCCAGCCGGGAGAACAAGATATTAGTTCTTCGGAAAATATAGCATAGAACTGGAACGGTGGTCAATGAATTTAAGAAAGAGCTTGACGTAACCGCCGGAAATCATTAAGAGCGTTTAAAAAGACTAATATTCAAAATGTCGTCAAGTT
>CAZYEF010000239.1:0-3621 GCA_964646375.1 uncultured Nitrospiraceae bacterium
ATGGAACGTGCGGGACTTCGCAGGTTTTCCCTGTTAATCCGTCCCGCAAAACTGATAAGCGTTCTGGTCCAGGGGAATACCTTCAGAATGTCCTCTTTCTGATCAGCCAACGACGGGCGTGTGATCTCCACAAATCCCACGTCATCAGCTCCTGCTTCAATGCACATCTTGCGCAGTTTCCGGGCGCTGAGTTTTGAGGCTGCCGCCTGAAGTGTCGATGAGGTCTTTCTTTCGTGATAACGTTTCACCGTTGGGTGGTTGTTCAACCTTTGCATAAATTCTCCTTAGCTCTAATCAATGTTGCTGAATACTACGGTCGCATTATGCCCGCCAAAGCCGAAGGAATTGCTCATTGCGATATTGATTAAGCGCGTCCGTTCTTTTCCCAAGGTCAAATCCGCAGTGGAAGGCACTTCCGGATCAACGCTTTCCGTATTGATCGTCGGCGGAACAATATTGTTCTGAATGGCCTTCACGCAGGCTATCGCCTCCACTGCACCCGCAGCGCCGAGCAGGTGGCCGGTCATGGATCTCGTTGCGCTGATGGAGAGGTTCGGCAACCACTCGCTGAACAAACGTGCCATCGCCTTGATTTCAATTGTGTCGCCTGTTGGAGTAGACGTTGCGTGCGCGTTGACGTAATCCACATCAGAGGGGAGAAGATGCGCATCCGCAAGAGCGTGCCGCATGGCAAGGTAAGCGCCAAGGCCTTCAGGATGGGGTGCGGTCATATGATAGGCGTCTGCAGCGACTCCTGCCCCGACCAGTTCGGCATAGATTAGCGCTCCGCGCGCTTGCGCATGCTCAAGCTCTTCAATGAGGAGCGCCCCGGCGCCTTCGCCCATGACGAACCCGTCCCTCGATACGTCAAAGGGCCTTGATGCGGTCTGCGGCGAGTCGTTGCGCTCGGACAATGCCTTCATGGCATTAAACCCGCCCACACCCGATTCTGTGATGACCGCCTCCGACCCGCCGGCAATGATAACGTCTGCCTTGCCGAGCCTGATGTAGAGAAGAGCCTCCGCAATGGCATTCGTGGAGGAGGCGCACGCGGACACCGGCGCGAAGTTCACACCCTGAAATCCGTACTTGATCGATATAAGGCCCGCGCCCATGTTCGAGATGATCTTGGTGATAAAGAACGGATTAAAGCGAGGTTTATTACTGCGTCCCGCGTATTCGATAAGCTGTTCGTCCAGGGTCGTGAGGCCGCCCATGCCCGAGGCCCAGATCACCCCGGCACGAGTGCAATCGATATCGTCCGAACCAATTCCTGCGTCCTTCATTGCCTCGTCTGCGGCAACCAGTGCATACTGGCAGAACGGATCAAGCTTTCTGGCCTCCTTTGCGTCGAAGTGATCGAGCGGATCAAATCCTTTGACCTCACAGGAGAACCTGGTCCGAAAGTTCGTGGTATCGAACCTGGTTATAGATCCGGCACCGCTGATACCCGACCTCAGGTTCTTCCAATACTCTGGAACGTTATTGCCCAGAGGAGTAACGGCTCCCAGTCCTGTTATTACGGCTCTTTTTAGATTCATGTACTTACCTCAAGGGTTGTTTGACCAGCCTCCTTATTGCGTGATGTAAATAACCGGGGGCACAGTATGCTCATTTATGTAAAAGCAGATTCCCTCGTTATGTCGGACCAGGAGATTCCTGACGGACACTTCTGCCGATTGGGCACGCCGCGAGGCAGCGAAAGCAGAAGTACTGGTAGCCGATGGATCCGGCATGGTACAAGCTCAAATACTCGGTGCTTTGGAGCATTTCCTTCTGCTCTTCGGGTGTTGCGTCGCTGAACCGGCACCAGAAGCCGATATTGGCACCCATCCCGTAGGGCTGGCTGTTCATGAGGCATTTCATGACATCTGTTTTTCCCTCATCATTTAAAGCTCCGGCAGGGCACGCTTTAATGCAGAGGCCACAACTGGTGCAGGGATTTTTTTCCGGGGCCGGGTCCGATGCAAGCTCAAGTTTGGTGAGTACCGCCGTGAAGATCACCCGAGTCCCGAATTTGGGGTGCACCACCAGATTGTGGAGGCCGAAGGCGCCCAAGCCTGCTGAAACCGCCGCGTGACGCAATGATACCTCGGCCAGTCCAATCTTTTGAGGAGTGGTAAAATCCATCGGATAGGAGACGGGAGCCGTTACGACAGGGCTGCCGAGCTGGGTTTCGACATAACGGGCTACCCGATAGCACGCGGATCGGGTGAATTCCATCAGATCCAGCCTGGCATTCATTGCCAGTTGCGGACTGGGACTTTCGCAGGCCGAAAGTTCACGGAAGGCCATGACGATCATGGATCTGACTCCAGGGAACAGCGATTCCAGCGAAGGAGTTCTGGGACTTCGGTAGTCATCTACCGATGCGAATCCCACATCATCTACCCCCAGGCCCAGGATGTAATTGCGAATGACTTCCTTGATGTCGTTCATGTCAATACTCCTTTCTCCTCCCGTGCTCCGAGCACCTACTGAAGGCAGTTAAACATGCCCATGCACCAGAAGCAGTCGCCGCAGGGGACGGTAACGGTTGAGCAATCGTGTTTAAAATCGGGGCCGTCGGTAAATCCGCACGGAGCTACAAAGCAGTTGCTGCAGTAAGAGAATTCGTACCGCAGAACCTCTTGCCGAAACTTCTTAAAATCCTGGTCGTTCCATATATCAGCGATCCCGTTGCACTCCAGATTGCCAAAAGACTTTGCGCTTATTTGTCTGCGTTCATCACGTCTTTTAAGATAGCAATTGAACTTGTGCCAGAGAAAATAACAGGGATGAACATTCCCATCCCAGGAAACCATAGCGGAGCCTCCCTCGATAAAATCGCATTTGCGATCAGCTTTGGGCACAATTTCAGGGAGTTTAAGACCAAGCCCTGTCTCTATTGCAACAGCTTTTGCATCATCGAAAACTTTTGTTATCTCCTCATGCAAGAATTCATCTCTTTCTAAAAGATTTTTCACCTGAAAAAATATGCCGCGATGATTTGCGTCCAGCATCATTTGACGAACAAAATCCAAAATCCGCTGATTATCCCTGGTTCTGAACCACTTGGGAGGAAAGTAGATATCAAAATACCTTTGAATATCCACACCTTCTTGTTTTGCCTTTGTCTTCCACGGTTCATAGAGGGCAAGGGCTGCGTCCGAATTGTACTCGTAGGCAATCTGTGAGATATGGGCCGAATCGTAGGGCAGAAGGTGAGTTACTATGGCAAAGGTTGCTCCGCGTGAAGCCGCCCATTTCAGTGCGTCAGGAAGTTCACGGTAATTATCCCGCCTCAGGACGAATTCGATGCCGACCTCAAGTCCAGGTTCCCCGCAGAGGACCTTTGCCGAAGACAGAAATGATAAAGCATTTTCGATATCCCCCATCTCGCCTCCTTCCCGAAGTTTTCGAAAGGTTTCGCAAGAGACGGAATCCAAAGAGAGGCATATGCGGTCAAGTCCGGCAATTATTAGTGACTTGGCTCTTTCCTTGGTGAGGAGCGCTCCATTGGACTGAAAACCAACCCAACTTCCGCGCGGCATGGAAGACTTGGCAATCTTGATAAATTCATCAAGGAGCGGATGGAGGAGTGGTTCACCGATACCGTTCAGTACCAGGCTTTCAAGGTGT
>CAZYEF010000240.1:0-3585 GCA_964646375.1 uncultured Nitrospiraceae bacterium
AATGAATATGGCTTCCAAGCTACTGGAAGCCATATTTTTTTTATGGAGCCGGCGATCCGGGTTGAACGGACGACCTGCTGATTACGAAATATATGCTCATTTAGATTGAACGCACTTGGTACTGGTTTTATTAATGTTTCTATAACCAGTGGCAAGTGGGGTTTGGTGTAACAGATGCAGCCGTCTGACGCCCTCCCCTTCAGTTGCCTAGGGGAGGCGTCAGCGTGAAAAAGCAATCGGTAGCACAAGTACGTAGCCAGAGCGCATGCGAGGATTTCAAGACAAATGCCACCGGCCTTAGGTTCTTCGGTGGCGTTAGGCTTGACTCGCGCGAAGGCGGAGTGAGTGCGTTCACGAGGCTGCAACGGTCGCTAACACCGGCATTGTATCGCCAAAACGTGACGAGGGAGAGAACAGCTACCGGTCACGGTATTACCTTTGAAGAACCTAAAACGGCAAACCGGCCATGGTGGGAGGATATACAGATGAGCCGAGAATATGCAGAAATGCTGATGAGACCGGAATGGAATTGGAATCTTTTTGGACATCTCACCTTTAAAGAACCTGTACACCCTGAAGCGGCAGATAAAATTTTCATGAAATGGATACACATTATCAATCGTTCGATATTCGGTGTGCGGTATTGGAATCGCAAAGATACTGATGGTGTAATTTGGGCACGTGCCTTGGAAATGCAGAAGCGTGAAGTGATACATTTCCATTTTTTGATGGCGAGAGTAACCGGAGAGATACGGCGGCTGTGGATGATGGATGAGTGGGCTAAAATGGCCGGTTACGCAAGAATACACCCCTTTGTTGCTGAGAATGGCGGCGAGATTTACATTTGCAAGTATGCAGCAAAAGGCGGTGAGATTGAATTCGGTGGGCCGATTAAGTTGGTTACTGCAAACCTTCCTCTGTGGGAATAAAACCAACTCCCATGCTGTAGCTATGCTATAGCGTGTGTGGCAAATCGAATATTGTATGTGCAACCGAGGGCTTTCCCCGTTGCTTGAATTTAATAGGTATGTCTAGAGAGAGGAAAAGAAGAACAGTTTATTAATTATAAGTTTAGGCGGTATTGGTTCTTAGTTTGCAAGAGAATAGCGCCAAGCCACAGGCCCCGACAAGCGATAGCGAGGGGCCGAGGCTTGGTGAAGCACATTGCACCGTAACTGCTTCTGCATAAATACGGGATTTAATAATAGTTGTTTTTTTAGAAATAGAAAAAATAATCTATTTATATCTTAACAGTGAATAGCATTATAGTGGTGCTATTTTATTTATACGGTCGATTATCAATAGTGCGCTAGCTTTTAAATGTTGATATTGGTTTTTCAAAGCGTTTTGTGCCTGAAGATGATTTTCAGGTGAAACTCCGGGTTCATATGTCAATTTATAATAGAAACGTGCATCATCAACCATTTCATTATAAATGTCGACTTTCCCTCTCACATTAATAAGTAAAGATTGAGTTGATACATTAAAAATACCAATGTTTGTCAGATGTAGTTCAAGGTAAGGAACTCTATGTTTCTTAACGAGTGCAGCAAGCATAGGCTTCGCCTTTATTTCCTCATTGCAAGCTGCCAACTCAACATCATTTTTAGACAGTAGGTCCTTAAGTGGCGATAAAAAAATATCGCTAGGATCGGGGCCATTGTATTTTTCAAAAATTTGTACCAATAATTCAAGTTCTTTTCTATTATGAGTACAGCTATGATTTGAGAGTATATAAATCGTACCCGCAAGGAGGAAGCGTACCTCGTTTAGTTCGGAGATAATTGCTTTTCGGATTTCTATATTTCGACGGCGATTTTTTATCGAGTCAATAATAGAAGGGCTCAGCAGTCCAAATAACCAGCCGAGAATAATTAGGAATATAGAGTCACTGGATATGAAATTCGTTTCGCCCGACATTTGATATTTACCTTTATAAGTTTAGCATTTTCATAAATACTAATCAATCGGATAGTGAAAAACATAATTATTCACTTGACAACTATTTGCTTAATGTGTATAATGTGTGCCATGGACACTATATGAAGGGGAGGCTTGCTAATGAGAACAAATATTATGCTTGACGAAAAAAGTTATGACGCGATGAAAGAACTCCCTAGAAAAGTAAGTGCATCTGCTATTCTTCGTCATATTCTCAAGGCGATTGTGACAAACGACAAGGAGTGGGATGAGTATATTACAACTAATGAAGAAGGAATTACGGTACGCGCTTATATTCATGAAAAAACCCCTTTGCTCAAGCGTCTGAAAAAATAATTATGTCTACCGAAAATGATATGCAAGAGATTAAAGATGCCCTCGGTGAAATTAAGCGTTTATTAAAAAATGCTGGTTTTGTAAACGCTAGTCCTGCGCGTGTGTTTGAAATTAGCAAAGAAGCACAACAAAAGTCCAAGAGAATAAGAGAACGTCTATATGGCCATACGTCTGACAGGCGATAGCAAGTGGAAAATTGATATCAGCCTCGGTTCTAGGAAGGACGCTGCGGGAAAAAAGCTTCGTTTACGCACACAGGTTGATTTTCAAGGCACACGTGAAGAAGCATATCTCTATGAGTTGCAACTCGCAGAACATCTAGGCAGAAAGAACAAAAGCACTCGAACATATTCTGGCTTTGCAGAAGAATATCTACGACACATTAGCCTGCATCTCGCAGAAAAAACATATAAAGATCAAAAACGCATGATTTTTGCTAATCTTCTGCATTTTTGGGGAAATATAAAGCCTGACTATGTTACATCTGCGATGATTAACAACTATAAGGAAAAACGAATCAATGAAGCTGGTCGAAAAATTAATCGTGCTGTTAATCTTGAGCTTTACTGTCTTTCTGCTATGACTCGTTGGGCGCATGATCGTGGTTATTGTGGAATCATGAAACTTCCCATGACTCCCCTGCCGTACAAGCGCCCTATACCGAAAGTGCTATCTATGGAAGAAATACACAGCTTTCTATCGAATGCTGAACCGTTTTACCGCGTGTGCTTCATGGCACTTTATTATGCTGGACTTCGTGATGATGAAGCAAAACGCCTTGAGTGGTCAGATGTTGACTTCTCGCGCGAGGAAATTCACCTAGTGGGAAAAGGTAGTTTTGAACGTCATGTACCGATGCCGACGAAGTTATCTGAGGCCTTTCAATTCTTATTAAACTGGCAAAAAGAGTATGCAGTTGTAAGCAGGTTCGTGCTTTATAACCCTGAAACCGGATTGAGGATGGGAGATATTCGAAAAGCGATAGCAAGAGCGAAGAAGAAAGCAGAAATTGCAAAAATGATAACTCCGCACAAGCTGCGCCATGCATACGCAACACATTTATTGGAATCCGGGGCAGACATTAGAGAAATTCAGGCTCTTCTTGGCCATCAGGACATACAAACGACACAGATTTATACTCACGTTTCCATGGAGCAAAAACGCAAGGCTGTACGGAAATTAGTGAGTGGTTATTGAGGTGGTTATCGAGTGGTGAGTACCAGTGCGTTATGAGCTTGTAAGCCTTTGAAAACATGGAGCCGGCGAGTGGGATTGAACCACCGACCTGCTGATTACGAATCAGCTGCT
>CAZYEF010000241.1:0-3561 GCA_964646375.1 uncultured Nitrospiraceae bacterium
TTTTCTGTCGATTGCCAGATTAACAGCCTGTCTTACCCGTAAATCATTAAATGGCGGACGGGTGCAGTTAAAACCAAGATAGTAGGTATTGAGCCCGATTCTGCCGTGGACCAGATCGCGCCATGCCGGATCGGTTGTATACCGATGGTATTCGGATGACGGAATAAGCAGCACGTCAAGCCGGCCTGTTTCAAACTCCATCACTGCGGTAAGGCTCTCCGGAATGATGCGATAGTAAATTCCATCCAGTTTTGGTTTCCCATCGAAATAGTCTTTTCGCGCCTTGAGCCGCAGATACTGACCATGTTTCCATTCAGCAAGGACGTAGGGGCCGCTGCCAATGGGATGTGTTCCAAAGTCCTGGCCTAACCGCATCGCTTCTTCTCGGGGAACGACATATGCCGTATTCATGGCAAGGAGCGACAGGAAAGGGCCGAATGGTTTTGCAAGCTTCAAAATGATTGTATGGTCATTTATAACCTGGATACCGGATACGGAATCCGTTTTTCCTGATATGAAATCATTCGCTCCTTCGAGCCTGTCCAGTACCCACGTCAGCGGCGCCTTTGTGGCGGGAGCTAAGACTCGTTCAAACGAATACTTAACATCATATGCGGTGATTTTTTTCCCGTTACTGAACTCGATGTCCTGTCTCAGCCGGAATGTATAGGTGCGCTGGTCTTCTGACAGCTTCCACCAGAGAGCAAGGTCGGGTACGATATCAAGATTTTCATTGAAACGGACAAGCCCGTTGAAAATTTTTGCCGCAATTCCTCCTCCCTGGACATCGGTGATGAGTGCAGGGTCAAGTGTGGTCGGATTGCTGTTCAGGCGAAGATAGAGATGATTGCTTAAGCGTCCATCATCGGATTTTTGACATCCAGGCAGAATGCAAAAAAGAAGAGCGAAACACAACGAAAGAAAAGGATAGATCAACGTTGTCAAGATGTGACAGCTACTTCTTTGCCGCGTTGATGAATGCTTTAAAAATTTTTTTTGCATATCGGTCATGAAGTGTTTTTTCCGGATGCCATTGGACCGCAACAAGAAAACCTTTTTCCTTCAATTCAAAAGCTTCAATTACTCCATCAGAACTTCGTGCGGAACATTTGAACGGAGTCCCGAGTTTTTTCACACTTTGATGATGTGCGCTGCGTACCAGAATCCTTGATGTTCCTGTGATGCGTTGCAGGAGCGTTCCTGAAAGAATGTCAACATGATGAAACTGTTTTTCCCCGGTGCGGGCTGCGCCATGTTTGATTGCACCAGGAATCTGGAGGGGGATATCCTGGAAAAGAGTTCCCCCGAACGCGATGTTAACCAGTTGTTCACCGCAGCATATAGCCAGAATCGGTTTATTCTCTTTGTACACAGCTTTGAGCAGATTGATTTCAAAACGGGTCCGATCGTCCGGGGAGATTGTTAACGCAGCTTTGGGATTTCTTTTTTCCTTATAAAACCGAGGGTGGATGTCATCCCCGCCGGTAAAGACAAACCCCTCCAGCTGTTTTGTCAAATCAGAAATGGATTCTTGTATTCCCAAAATGGGGACAGGAATTCCTCCCGCCCGGTATATAGCCCTGCCGTAGTCCTGGTCGAGAATATTCATGTTCCTGGTTTGCTGGACATCCAGGTTCATGGTAACGCCTATCAAGGGTTTCATGAATGGCTCACCCCCTGCCGGCAACGACTTAAGATGCCTTGCGGGAAGACATTTGAGAAAACACAGATGGGAAAATGCCATGAAGTTTAGATTAGTTGAAACACCACGTTGCTGCAATTGGAACGCTTTTAGAGCGAGCTTAAAACGTTTTATCCCATCAGTATTTCCATGATTGCCTTTTGCACATGCATGCGGTTTTCAGCTTCGTCGAAGATCACGGAGTGAGGACCGTCTATCACCTCAGCAGTTACCTCTTCACCGCGATGGGCCGGGAGACAGTGCATGAAGACGGCATCTTTTCCGGCAGACTTCATGAGGTCGGCATTCACCTGAAATCCCTGAAAATCATTGATGCGTTTTGCGCGTTCACCTTCCTGCCCCATGCTGGCCCATACGTCGGTATAGACAACATCTGCATTCCTCACAGCCTGGAGAGGAACTGCAGTGGTTTCGATGTTTGATCCGGTTTGCAGCGCTTCAGCACGAACACCGTTGATAATATCGGGGCTTAACACATATCCGGCAGGGGACGCAATGGAAAAATGCATGCCTGTTTTCACGCAGGCCTGGAGCAGGGAGTTTGCCACATTGTTGCCATCCCCGATAAAGGCGAGCTTGAGCCCTTTCAGTTTTCCTTTTTTCTCCTGAAGCGTGAACAAATCGGCAAGTGCTTGGCAGGGATGATGAAGATCGGTAAGGCCGTTTATGACCGGAATTGTGGCAAAAGACGCCAGTTCTTCGACTGTTTCCTGGGCAAAAGTCCGTATCATAATGCCGTCAAGATAACGGGAGATGGTGCGAGCCGTGTCTGCAATTGTCTCACCACGGCCCATCTGCAAGTCATCGGGCGAGAGGAACAATGCTTGGCCACCAAGTTGGTACATGCCGACCTCGAACGATACTCTCGTTCTTGTCGACGATTTTTCAAAAATCATGCCGAGAGACTTGCCTTTCAAAGGCTGATGTTTTTTGCCGAGCTTCAGCATTTTCTTGATTGCTTTAGTTCGTCTCAATATGGTTTCGACGTCTTTTAGGCTCAGATCGGAAATGGCAAGCAGATCCTTTTTCATTGTGGTCTCCAAAAAAGAAGGGGCGGCAGGGTGGTGCCGCCTCGAACAGTGATATCCAGACTTACCATAATTAGCGATGGGCAAATATCCTGCCCAGTGTTGCGATAAGCTGGTCGATTTCTTCCTCGCTGATAATAAGTGGTGGAATGAAGCGCAGCACCGTGTTTATGGTGCAGTTGATTAGTAATCCTTCTTTGAGGCAGGCAGTTACGATATCTTTTCCCTCACAGTCAAGCTCCATGCCAATGAGCAGCCCCTTGCCGCGCACATCTTTTATGAATCCATGTTTTTGCCGGAGGTTCTGGAGGCTCTCCATAAAATGGGTGCCGAGGCGTTCGACGGACGGGATGATAATGTTATCTTCGAGAAGCGCTTCAATTGTTGCGATGGCGGCAGCGCAGGCAAGCGGATTGCCGCCGAAGGTTGAACCATGCGAACCAGGAGTGAATGCCTGCGCGACTTTATCCGTGGCCAGCAGAGCGCCAATCGGCATCCCACCTGCCAACCCCTTGGCAAGCGTAGCTATATCCGGAGTTATTCCTTCATGTTCGTAGCCTAAAAATCTGCCTGTACGCCCCATCCCTGTCTGTATCTCGTCGAGAATAAGCAGAATTTTGTGCCGGTCGCAGAGTTCTCGAAGTGTTTTCAAATATCCAAGAGCCGGTAAAATTACACCGCCTTCTCCTTGCAGAGGTTCTACCAAGATAGCGCACGTATGTTCATTTATGGCTTGTTCAACGGCTTCTAGATCATTATAAGGCACATAACGGAAGCCTGGAAGAACCGGTTCGAATCCTTTGTGGAATTTTTCCTGGGCAGTGGCAGCGA
>CAZYEF010000242.1:0-3419 GCA_964646375.1 uncultured Nitrospiraceae bacterium
AATGTATGCAATAAACTCTGTGGTCCCTCAGAATGGACGAAATAACCGGCTGCTTCTCTTCTTGAAAAACTTTTCTGCACCCTTGACAACTGCCCCTATATCCATATAATCAACACAGCTTCCACGATAGTTTTCTCTATCACGCAGTGTAGTCTGTCAAACCTGCATCCGTTAGTTGGCGAAAGCCGTAAACAATTAACTTTTTCATAAAAACGTCATTGCAACGGGATACCACCATGAAAGATTCACCAACGCAAAACAAAACGGCACCTTCGCACAAAGACGATGCACAAGCGAGGGTGGACCAAATCAGCGGCTTCCAGCGGGAGCTTGTTCAACTCGAACAGGAGAACGTATTCCATCTGTCCGACGAAGACCGCAGGAAGGTGGAGTCCTACCATGAAGGACTGTTGCAGCAGCTTGCAAGCAAGTTCGATGTGGACACTACCAAAATGCAGCAACAGATGTCCTGGGGCATGCGCATTATCTCATTTCTAGGCGCTGCGGCTATTTCGGCAGCGGCTTTTTTCTTCTTTTACCGGTTCTGGGGGCTGTTTTCCGTTCCCATGCAGGTTTGTGTTCTTGTGGCCGGTCCTATCCTGCTTTCGGTCGGAATAGAAGTGGCGGCTCGGAAAGAAAAGACCCAATACTTCTCTGCCATTATCGGCCTGGTTGCCTTTGCAACCTTTGTGCTGAATTTGAGCATGCTTGGCCAAATATTCAACATCACACCCACGCAGAATGCTTTTCTTGCTTGGGCAATTTTTGCCTTCATCCTTGCATATGCCTATGGTCTGCGCATCTTGCTCGTGTCAGGAATCATCTCGCTCGTCGGCTATCTCTCGGCAACGGTCGGGACCTGGGGTGGATGCTACTGGCTTGGCTTCGGCGAACGGCCGGAAAATTTTATTGCTACAGGGCTAGTTCTGTTTCTCATCTCCTTCATTCCCCATCGGTCGTTCCGAGATTTTCCATCATTCTATCGATTATTAGGGCTTCTGGCCATTTTTATTGCCGTCCTTATTCTGGCGAACTGGGGCAGCATTAGTTATCTGGACATTCCGTCAAGATCGGTCGAGCATCTTTATCAGATCATCGGCTTCCTTGCGGCGGGCCTCACCATCTGGCTCGGAATCAAGCAGCACTGGCCTGGCGTGACCAACCTCGGCAGCACCTTTTTTGCTATATTTCTGTACACGAAGTTTTATGATTGGTGGTGGAACTGGATGCCGAAGTACCTCTTCTTTCTCGTGATCGGACTTGTCGCACTTCTGTTGCTTCTGGTTCTCAAGCGGCTCCGGGCAAGAACCCGTGAGGTGCGGCCATGAAGCGATATGGTCTCATGACGGCGATACTCCTGCTTGCGGCGGTCAACGCCCTGGTACTTGCGAACGCAGCATACAACCGGTCCGATGAATTTGAATCGGAGGTGAAACTTACGGAACGGGAGCTTCCGATCCATTATTCTTGGAGGCCTTCCGGGAAGGAAAACACAGGGCTCTCACTGCGCCTCAATTGGCAGGTGTATGATGCGGGGATGACTGCAAAAGTCGAACGATACCGCACACATTACATTTCCTGGTTCGACCAAGCGAAGCTTGAGTCCCTTGGTTTCGACTGTTCACGGCTGCTCTCCAGTGAAAACGCCGAGCTATACTACAAAAAAATGCTTCCGCGAAAAACGTTCGCAGTTCTCGAATACGAAGGGAAAACCTGGCAGGAATGGCAGAATGATCATGAACAGCGCATTGAGGAAATGGAAAAAGAGGTGACGAGGGGAGAAGAGACCAGGAAAAATCTGGAGGATTTTAAAAAAGATTACCAGCGCTCGCTTACGGTAAAGTCGAGGCTGTTTGTTGTGGACGTGGGAAACAACGCTTTCCTGCTGCGCCGGAGATATCCCGATCGCTCGCGCTTTATCATCACGCCTGCCAAAGTGAGTCTTTCTTATCAGCTGAAAAATATGGACGGCGCCAAACCTGCAATCGATCGTCTGTACGGAGTGATCAATGAAATCCTGATCCAGGAGATCAGTGTCCCACTCGAAAAGCGGGGAGTTTTGGATCGGATTCTCACTGAGGAAAAAGGGAAGGAACACGATAATTTCACGCTGTACCATTATTACAGCCAGCAACAACCGCCTGCGTATATTGTTACACTCAGGTATGGAAAAAAATATGAACCGTGGATTGAGGATGTCCAGAAGATTGCGGCGCAAAGAAGTACTACGACAGAAGGGAAATAAAATTTAATTATTCCTTGCAGATAATGTGATAAGATTTTTATTGTTTTCATATTTTGAGAAAATATGTCTTTGGAGGGAAGAAAATGTATAAGATTATCGTTGCGTTCTTCTGTGTTTTGCTTGCCTCGTCGACTGCTATGGCTGAAACGATTGAAAAACCAGATGTGAAAGCGGGGGGATACATGGAACTATCAATATATAGTGGAAAAATCTGCGAATCAAGCGCGGAATACACCCGCACAATGGTTTGAACGACATTATGAAGTATCTGTAATACGTGTTTCTAAAGAAAATATCCTCTTGTCGAGAAAAGAGCGAAAATCTAATCAAGGGCCTATGGAAGCATTAATAGGATCCGACTTCAGCAGGTTTAGAAGCATCAATGGTGAAGAGAAGATTGTAAGCCAGCCTTTAAATTTTCCTCTCGCACCTGGAAAATCATGGAAACTGGAATACAAGGAGGATCGTCCCAGTAATGCTGTAAAAAGCCAGATTACTACTTTGAAATATGACGTGATCGGATGGGAAGAAGTTGTGGTCCCGGCGGGTAAATTTAAAGCGGTAAAAATTGAAGCTTCCGGGAACTGGAAGTCAGAACTTGCTCCTTCGCAAGGTATGAGAAGCAGTGCGGAAACCACGCAAGACGGGGCGACCATAATTATGCAGGCACAGAAAAATGTGCAAAGAACAACGCTAGGACGATTATACCGTGTCTATTGGTATGTACCGGAAACGAAAATTTATGTTAAGTCGATAGAAGAAAGTTATTTCTCAAGCGGCATGTTGAATGAACGTCGTACAGAAGAATTGGAGTCGTATAAGGTTTCTCAGTAGGATTATTATGGACTCAAGGCCCGCTCTTCACAAGAGTCATTTATGAGGTGTATATACACTTATCTGAGCGAATTGCTATTCTTGATGCCGACATGAACAGAAAGTTTTGGCCTCGGATGTTGCCGCTGAAAACAGCACTTTTCAGCGGTACTGGAAATATTTCGACCATTCACGCTTTATCATTATATTTATCGATGCCACTTTAAGCCTGATCCTGTAACCTAAAAGCAGGACTTCCAGCTTCGAACCGCCAATCCGGCGTCCGGCCATAATAATCGGTAATTATTCTTTTCTCGAAGACAAATCAAGGGTATAATATATTTAGTTTCAAGATACAGCA
>CAZYEF010000243.1:0-3405 GCA_964646375.1 uncultured Nitrospiraceae bacterium
TCGTCCCGAACACATATCTGTATGAGAATCCCGGCCAGTTCGGCGTGGAAGACAACCCCCATTATCTCTACTGGAGCACCAGAGACGGCAAAAACACGTATCCAGTGAGATTTGAACGATATGAACGGTTCTGCAAGACCTGCATCGAGTTGGGCCTCGTTGGAGTAGGTATCGTGAAGGAAAAAGTGGATAAATGTAAACTTCTCGGAGCGTACTACCGGTTCAAGCAGAACTATGAGCATGCGGCCGAGTGCTATCAGAACGATCTTCTGAAGCATGGTTATTCTGCTGATTCATTGACCTCCCTTCTGGAATGCTACCGGAAGGGGGAAAAATACAACCCGTCCGAGCCGATGCAGGGCGTGGAGCGATTGATTTCGTTTTACAACGCGAACATCAGGGACCTGGAGAGCAAAACGAAAAAGCCGGACACAGCTCTCGCTGCGCAGCCCGGGGACAAACCTTCCTCAGCAAACACCGGGGAAATCAGTCCGGACGCTTCAACACAACTTGCCCACGCATCAGCACTCAGCAGGGCCCAGGCGGGAGACGAAGCAGGAGCAATCAAAGACCTTGAATGCGCCGTTACATGCTGCCCCGGATATGCCGTTGCCCGAAACGATCTTGGCGTGCTTCTGCAGAGGAAAAGCGATTTTGCCGCCGCCCGATTGCAGTTTGAAGAAGCGCTCCGCTTGCAGCCCGAGAATGTGACATTCCAAAAAAATCTCGCGGACCTTTATGTGGTCCTCAAGAATTTTGAAGATGCAGCGCGCCTTTACGACCGCGCTATAAGCCAGTCTCCGGACGACATCGAAGCCTTGACCGGTCTGGCAAGACTCTGCCTTGAACTTGAACAGTTCGACTCCGCCCGGCGCTTTCTGGAGCGAATACTGGAAATTAACCCGGCTAATCAGGAAGTCCGCCAATGCCTCGACACTCTCGCAGGCCGTGAAAAAACGGATACTGCTCCATTATCCGGTGCAAGCTGTGCCTCAACAGGGAGTCCCGGCGTTTGTGCAGAACAAAAACAGAAAGCCACTTCATCACATGTTGCACCGCCGGCCATCCGGCAGGACAATTTCGGGAAAACGTCGGCCGTAAGCTGCGTCGGCGCAATAAAAGCAGTGTCTTCTGACCGAAGCGGTATCATCTGCGTAAATCCGTTTTTCGAATTCGAAATCGACATTACCGGACGTGTGGTTGTTTGCTGCACGGGGTGGTTCCGCCACAGCCTGGGGAACATGAAAAAGCAGACCATTGCGGAAGTCTGGAACAGCCAGGTCGCCCGGTACGTTCGCAGAAAAATGTACAAAGGAGAATGGGAGGACATCTGCAATCCGCACTGTCCGACGATTGTCCACTACCGGAAATACGGGACCGTCATACCGTACAGCGAACTGCATAATAACAAGAACCTGACCCCGAAGCATGTTGAAGAGATACTTGCGGGCAAGGACTGTCTGGAATCCACACCGACTTATTTCAAACTGAGCGATTCGAAAGTATGCAATCTGTCCTGTAAAATGTGCGGCGTTGTGCAAAGCAAGGATTACACAGATGACAAGGAGATGATTCAGAAAAGGACGAAGGATCTCATGCAGTATCTGGACCGTGCGAAAACGGTTTTAATGTGCGGCAATGGCGACCCCTTCGCGCGGCCCGACACCCGGGAAATTTTGATGCATTATAAAAGCAACAACCCGGATTTGAAATTCTGTCTCATTACCAACGGACTGCTGCTTCCCAGGTACTGGGATAAAGTAAAGCACCAGAACTTTGAATCCATCGATATATCCGTCGATGGCGCCAGCAAGAATGTATACGAAAAAATCAGGACCGGCGGCAAATGGGAAGACATCCTCAAGGTTTTGGGCCTCGTCAGGGAGAACCGGAGCAAATTCGGCAATGTGCTGATCAGCATGGTCGTAATGAGAAGCAATTTCAGGGAAATCCCCGCGTTTATCGATCTGGCGGAATCCTACGGATTCCTGCCGATGTTCAGCAGGATACAGGGCCAGTTCGACGATGAGAACATTTTCGAAATGAAAGATCAGCCGGCATTAAATGAACTTCGGACCATTGTAACCGCTGAACGGAAAAAGAAGCGAAGCGTGGAAGTAATCTGGCAGGACATTATAGAGTTTGCCGATGAGGACGTAAAGGAGGGAGCATGTCTGGTGAATCACTGAAAACTGCATGGTCGTTGCTGGAGTCAAATCAATTGCGGCAGGCGAGACAGCTGCTGGTTTCGCTGATCGGTGACGATCCAGCAAATATCGAGGCACTGCATGCCCTGGCGACCGCAGACATCAAAGAAAAAAAATATCTCTCCGCGCTGGAACTTCTGGAGGAGCTCCTCAGGGTTGATCCAAAACACGATGGTGCGCTGCGCGACAGGGACTTTGTCAAAACAAAAATCAGTTCTGACGGCGCTCCGGCTGCAAGTCCCGGCACTGCGGACAGCCCTGCGCGTGTTGCCGATGAGAGCAGCAAGTACCCTGCTCCTCTTCAGACCGCACCGGATTCCGATAAAAACATAAAAATATCAATTATCATACCTGTTTTCAACCAGGTCGCCTATACAAAACAATGCATCGAAACAGTCCTGGCCACCTGCAAAAACCATGAGTACGAGATACTCGTGGTTGATGACTGCTCCACCGATGAAACCCATGAATATCTGGAAAGCATGAAACCGGTTGTGCGGTCATTCCGCAACGAAAAAAATCAGGGCTTCATATTGAACTGCAACTTCGCCGCCTCGCAGGCCAGAGGCGAATATATCGTTTTACTGAACAACGACACCATCCCGCAGCCGAACTGGCTCGATGGTCTGCTGGAACCGTTCGGAATGTATGAGAACGTCGCGGCGACCGGAGCTCTGATGATCTTTCCGAATAATACTGTTCTTGAAGCATCAAGCATCGTTTTTTCTGACGGCTCGGGCTGGAACTACGGCCGTGGCTGCGATCCGGAATCTCCCCGGTACAATTTTATCCGCGAGGCCGACTATATTCCCGGCGGCGGCATGATGATCAAGAAAGCGATCTGGGACGAACTCGGCGGACTGGATACGTACTATTGCCCCGCCTACTATGACGATATTGACTTCTGCTTCAGAGCACGTCAGGCCGGTTATAAAATTCTGTACACGCCGTTTTCCAGGATTATTCACTTCGAGGGCATGAGCGGCGGTACCGACCTGACAAAGGGCATGAAACGGTATCAGGTCGTCAACCAGGAAAAATTCAGGGAACGGTGGAAAGGTGAATTACTGAAAAACCATTATGAAAACAAATACGAAAACGTATTCAGAGCGTCCCGGCGGGAAAAAGGAAAACGGATACTTCTGATCGATCATCTGCTTCCTCTTCCGAATTTCAACTCAGGCTGTTTCAGAATGAA
>CAZYEF010000244.1:0-3378 GCA_964646375.1 uncultured Nitrospiraceae bacterium
TCTGACGCGGCTCAATAAACGTTCTCCCCACGTAATGATTTCTGATAAGCCCCGTGTCGAATGGGATGCCCGCCTCCTCGGCATAACCAAGGGCCGCTGGTACGCCCGAGTCCGGCACGGGGATCACGACATCCGCCGGAATTGCTGTTTCTCGAGCCAACTGCTTTCCAAATTGTTTCCGTATGGTATACACATTCTGGCCAAAAACCATGCTGTCAGGGCGGGCAAAATAGATAAACTCAAATACGCAATGCGACGGTTGTTTTGGTGAAAATGGAAAGGTGGAGTGGATTCCCCTGCTGTCGATCACAACCATTTCACCCGGCGCTATGTCACGAATATAAGTCGCTTCTATCAAATCAAAAGCGCATGTCTCTGAGGCAACAACATATGCGCCGTTCACCTCTCCGAGCGAGAGAGGCCTGAAACCATGCGGATCGCGAACCGCTATAAGTTCATGCGGAGTCAGCAGCAGCAAGCTGTATGATCCCTGAACCGGAGTGAGCGCGTCAACAATACGTTCGGGCAGAGTCGCCCTGCGTGACTGGGCAATGAGATGGACAATCACCTCGCTGTCCATGGTCGACTGAAAAATGGAACCATACGCTTCAAGCTCATCCTTCAGGATGCCGGCGTTTACCAGATTGCCGTTATGGGCGACAGCAAGGCTTCCCAGCGCGAAATTGGCGAGGATGGGCTGTATATTAATTGAAGTGCTTTCACCTGTTGTTGAATACCTGTTATGTCCGATCGCGGTATGGCCCGGCAGTCTTTTAATGCGCTCTTCGTTGAAGATGTCCGCCACAAGCCCCATGGATTTTTCACTGTAGAGTTTGCCGCCATCGCTTGAAACAATCCCGGCTGATTCCTGCCCCCGGTGCTGGAGCGCATACAGCCCCAGATAAACGAGATTCGCGGCATCGGGATGGCCGAAAATACCGAATACCCCGCATTCTTCATGAGCTTTGTCAAACATAATTGTTCCTTTGTGGTTTTTTCCCTGCAAAAACACCGTTACTCATGTTTATGATCGGTGTTTTTTAAAGACCCTTTTAAAAATAAAGTCAACTTTTCTGAGCGTATGCGAAAGATCAAAGCATTCATCAATTTCCCGGTCGTTCAGGTAGCTGCGTATATCGGTATCATTCTTCAAGAGCTGCTTAAAGTCTCCGCCCTGTTTCCATACTTCCATGGCGTTCCGCTGCACGAAGGAGTATGCCGTTTCACGGGAGAGCCCTTTTCCTACCAGAGCCAGCATGACCGTCTCGGAATGAAAAAGACCTTTGGATATTTTCATATTCCGTTGCATGTTCTCGGGGTAAACAAAGAGCCGTTCTATAAGATTGCTGAATCGTATCAGCATATAATCAATCAGAATGGTGCTGTCAGGTATGATAATCCGTTCAACTGAAGAATGGCTGATGTCCCGCTCATGCCATAACGCGACATTCTCGAGAGCAGCAAACGCATTGGAGCGAACAACACGTGCAAGTCCTGAAAGGTTTTCCGCGGATATTGGGTTACGCTTGTGCGGCATAGCGGACGACCCCTTCTGTCCCGCAGAAAAGAATTCTTCGGCTTCCAGGACCTCCGTCCGCTGAAGGTGTCGCAGTTCAATTGAAAACTTCTCGAGAGAAGAGGCAATGAGCGCGAGAGCGGTAAGAAACTCGGCATGGCGGTCTCGCTGCACCACCTGGGTCGCCGCCGGTTCAGGCTTCAGCCCTAGTTTGCGGCAGACATATGTTTCTACAAAAGGATCGATGTTCGCAAACGTCCCAACCGCACCGGAAACCTTGCCGACGCTGATCACTTCTTTGGCTCGTATCATCCGCTCCAATGCCCGCCCCATTTCCTCGTACCAGAGCGCCATCTTTAGACCGAAGGTGACCGGTTCAGCGTGAATGCCGTGCGACCGTCCAATCATGACCGTGTGTCGGTATCGCAAGGCCTTTTTTTTGAGCGCCTTCAGCACAATATGGATATCGTCAATAATGATATCAGCCGCTCCGCGCATGAGCACAGCCAGAGACGTATCCAGCACATCCGAGGACGTGAGACCCAAATGAATAAATCGGGATGCGGGGCCGACTTTTTCACCAACGGCAGTAAGAAAAGCGATGACATCGTGTTTTACCGTCTGCTCAAGCTCATCAACACGCTTGGTGTCAAAATCCGCCTTCTTCTTGATGGTTGCAAGGGCTTTTGCGGGAATCAGCCCCAGTCTGGCGTTTGCCTCGCAGGCAAGAAGTTCCACATCGAGCCACGCCTGATATCTATTTTCCGGCTCCCAGAGCCCGGCCATTTCAGGCCTGCTATATCGAGGAATCATGAAGTTCTCCTGTCTCTCTGCTCGTGATCATTCTGGCGCATTCGCTGCCAGCCCATCCGTGGGGGGAAGCGTTCATTGACTTTTTGAAGGTATTGTTTCCTCTGTCTTGTCCGGCAACAGCCGAGCAATTTTTTCAAATGCAGCAGCATTGGGAGCAAGAAGGGATATATCAAGGTCGCGCCCCTGGGCGCCCTGCAATAAACCATCGGTCAGCGTGGACAAACTGCTGTCATAGGAAGCACTAACCGGCAGAAAGCATTCCAGTGCGGCTTTTGTGATCCCTGCCCCCGCCGCGCTGGCCGCCGCGGTTATCGCCACACTGCGCAGGACTGAGGGGGAAAAACTCGCTCTTCGCCCCAGACCAAGCATAAAGATCTTCTGAAATGGTAATTTCCCCTGTGAGGTAAGAAGCGCGACATCTCCGAGCGAACCGTTTATTTTTTTGCTGATAACAAGGCTGGAAAGGGAACCGCACAGCAGCCAGTCAAGCTCTCCCGCAAGACCTTTAAGCGGCCTGACGTCCTCAAAAAAACCGACGATGAGGGCTTCTGTTTCAAGTTTTTTTATATCCTGGAATAATACCTTCATCGTTCCATCACTGCTGCGTGACCATGATCATTCAATTACAGGCAATATCCTCTGAGCAGCAGTCACTGTTAAAACTTTTTCCTTGTGCTGCTCATTGCTCAATTTTTCCTTCTTCAAGCTTCCCGGTTTCCCTGGCCACTCGGTCCAGAATGCCGTTGACAAATGCTCCTGATTCATCTGTTCCGTATTTTTTAGCTATTTCAATGGCTTCATTGATAGTCACACTGGTGGGGATTTCCAGACGATAGAGGATTTCGTAGACCGCCATTCTGAGTACATTGCGATCCACAACAGCCATGCGGTCAAGACTCCAGTTCTTTGCACACCGGCGTATCAGTTTGTCAATTTCCGCCACATGCTTGAGCGTTCCTTTCACAATTTCTTCCGCGAAGGATCTGATCTCATCATCGGGTGCGTATTCAGCCCAGTAATTTTTCAGGATGAATGCCGATGGCTTGTCT
>CAZYEF010000245.1:0-3350 GCA_964646375.1 uncultured Nitrospiraceae bacterium
CCTGGGGTGGCCCGATTGTGATGAACACCCGCGAAGAGCTCAACCAGGCCTTCGCTGAGATCGACAAGGGAACATTCATCAAGCGGTCCCACTGACCTTGTTGCGTAAATAGGGGACGCTACCCATATTTCACGCTGCTTTGGCGGTTTTCTTGGGGCGGCCGGCCTTGCGTGGGCGAACGGTCTGGCCCAACATGGATTCCAAGAGGTTCAGGAACGTTGCGCTTCCTAACGGACGGCCCGTGGAGGTGTGCCGGCGCAACGACGCGACAGCCGCGTCCTCCTCTTCACAGCGTAACCAAGCCGGCCAATCGCCAACCTGCTCCGACAGCGCCGGGATGTCGGCCAGCCACGACTTGCATCGCAGTAACGAAAAGCCGGCGGCGAGTAGTTTCATTTATATTGGAATTTTCAGCATATACTGAAAATGTAATTATTAGTGAAATCTTATTGACATTATTTCAGTAACATGTTAATTTTCAGCAGTTGCCGAAAATGGATGTTACAGTGAAAATTGAGATAATAGAAAAACAAGCCAAAGAAACACTTTGGGAATGCCTCAAAGAAGTTCCCTTCTTGGATATTGAGGGCCAAGCTGAGTCCGGTTGCGGAAACGGTAAAGTGGATTTCAAGTTTCAGGTAAAAACGTCCTCGGGCAAAAGCATGCTGCTTGTCGAAGTGAAATCCATTGGACAGCCGCGCATTGTCAGAGATGCAGTGAATCAGCTTTTACGTTATAAAAGCGAATTCCCAGAAGCCTATGGCATTGTCATGGCTCCCTATATTTCAAAGGAGGCTGCGGAGATTTGCCTGAAAGATGGCATTGGGTATGCAGACCTTGCCGGGAACTGCCGGATTTCTTTCGACCAGGTTTTTATTTCCAAAGAAGGAAAGGAGAATCGGTTTTCACGGAAGCGATATCTACGATCGCTTTATTCACCCAAAGCGGAGCGAGTGTTGCGCCAGCTGTTTTCGGCTCCGATACGTTCCTGGAAAATGCAGCTTCTTGCCAAAGAGGCTGGCGTGAGTCTCGGTCAAGTCGCCAATGTCAAGCGACTGCTCCTGGATAGAGAATGGATTCAGTCTGGCGGAGATGGTTTCCAGCTTATTGCTCCCGACAAGTTGCTTGCAGAATGGGGTGAGAATTACGATTTTGGTCGTAGCGCTGTGCGGGAATATTATTCTCTCCTGTCGGTTGCCAATTTTGAGAGTAATCTTGCGGACTATTGCGAACAAAAGAGTGTGCGCTATGCATTGGCAGGTTTTTCCAGCGCCGCGCGAATTGCTCCTATGGTCCGTTATCAACGAGCCATGGCCTATATTTCGGATAATATTGAGGAAATAGCGAACCGACTTGAACTGAAGTCCGTTGGCAGCGGAGCCAACATCATTCTTGTAGAGCCGTATGACGATGGAGTTTTTAATGGCGCGGAAATCAAAAACAGGGTTAAGGTGACCTCACCGCTGCAAACCTATTTGGATTTGTGCGGGATGAAAGGACGCGGCGAAGAAGCAGCGGAATTCATCAAAGAGAAAGTGATGCAACCCACATGGTCGATGAACGCGTAGATTACACAACGGATGCCGTAGAAGCTGCAAGATCCGTGATCATCGAGCTGGTGCACATACTGGGAGAGTATCGCGACAATATGGTTCTGGTTGGAGGGTGGATTCCCGAGCTACTGTTGCCACAAAGTCAGGACAGCCATGTCGGAAGCATTGATGTCGATCTGGCATTGAACCACAGGCAACTGACAGAGAGCGGGTATCGAACGATCAGCGAACTCCTCTCACAGCACGGATATGCTCAAGATAAGCAGCAACCGTTCCTATTCCGCAAGGAAGTGCATGGGCAGACTGTTAAGGTCGATTTTCTGGCCGGCGAATACGGCGGTACCGGAAAAAGCCATCGCACCCAAAAGATTTTGGAGATGCGACCGCGAAAAGCCCGTGGATGTGATTTGGCCTTCGAAATTCCTCCCATAATGATCGTTTTAAAAGGTCAATTGCCGGATGGGGCTCTCGATGAAGTGCAGGTTCAGATCAGCTCAGTGGTGCCATTCCTCATTATGAAGGGAATGGCCATGGAAGACCGGCGAAAAGCAAAAGATGCTTACGACATTTACTTCGTGATCCAAAACTATCCTGGAGGATTGGATGAAGTCGTCAAGGCATTCGAACCCTATCTGAAGATGCCCTTGGTTCAAGAAGGCCTGAAAAAGATCGCCGGAAAATTTGTATCTATCGATTATGTCGGCCCCAGAGATGTTGCCGATTTCTATGATCCTCTGGCCCCCGAAGATCACACCCTGCGCCAACGGGATGCGTATGAAAAAATCGACTACCTGCTAAAGTAACTTGGGATTCTTTAATGCCTGGCTTACTGGTGGAGAGAATGAGGCTATGCTGTGGAAACAGGGGACGCTACCTATATTTCACGTTGCTTTGGTGGTTTTCTTGGGGCGGCCGGCCTTGCGTGGGCGAACGATCCGGCCCAACATAGATTCCAGGAGGTTCAGGAACGTCGCGCTTCCTAACGGACAGCCCGTGGAGGTATGTCGGCGCAACGCCGCAACGGCCGCGTCCTCCTCTTCGCCGCGTTGCCACACCGGCCAATCGTCAACCGGTTCCGACAGCGTCGGGATGTCGGAACAGCCACGGCTCGCATCTGAGGCCGCAATGCGCCGCCGTGCTCGACCATGGATATTCTTCGGCTTGCTATGCCATACCCGCACGCACAGGATTGCGCTCGACGTAGCGCACCGCACTCTGCAAATGCGCCTCCTCCAGCCCGCACGAGAAGGATCGTCCCTGCCACAGACGCCTGGAAAGGCCATGTGTCCAGTTCACGTGCTGCGCGTGCCGCAGATGGAGAGGTTTCAACATTCCGGCCAGAGAATGTTTTGTGATATGGGTTTATGTTTTTTGGGTTAGGTTTCACAGGCAGGAATGCCTGTGTCACTCTAGCCGGCCGGGCGGAGGGTGGTTAGGGGGTCAGGATTTCGGTGAGGAGCAGAGACCGCAGATTCTCGAACTGCGTTTCCAGATCGGCCAGTCGAGCTTGCAGAATGTCGGGAGCGTTCTTATCCGCGATTTGTTCGATCTGTAACGCCGCCTGATGGAGACTGCCGGACGACAGGTTGGCCGCTGCTCCCTTGATGGTATGGGCCATGCGTCTCGTCTGCTTCGCATTCCCTTCCTTGATAGCGATGCGCAGCCTGTCGATCTGTGTGGGGATGTCATCCAGGAAGGTGACAATAACGTCCCGGATCGAATCCCGATCCAGTCCCGTCTGGTCCAGAAATTGTTCCAGATCGAAGATATCGCGATCAGGCATATTGCTTATCTCTG
>CAZYEF010000246.1:0-3325 GCA_964646375.1 uncultured Nitrospiraceae bacterium
ATTCCAACCATGTTTCAGCTCACTTCGGAGCGTTTTTTCAACAGTAGAAGCTGACATCAGAGTCTTGCCGGTTGTATCATCAATAAGTTGTGCATAAATGTGACTTAAGCTTTTAAATACGCTCAGCCTTGGCTTTAATGCAGTTCCATATAGGTTTTTTCTAACTCGGGCATGCCGTCTTTGTCTTGCTTTTAATTTGCTCTGCGACACATTCACTCTCCGTTTTAGGCAATCAGGCTTTATTCATATCCGCAATCGTACAAGGATTTACTATTTTCCACCAGTCTTGCCGGCTTTGCCTTCCTTGCGTTGAATTATCTCACCACCATACTTGATTCCTTTTCCTTTGTATGGCTCCGGTTTCTTCAAGCTTCTCAAGTTCGCAGCAATTTGCCCCACAAGCTGCTTATCAATTCCTTTAAGAGTAATCAGGGTTTGCTTGGGGTCAACAGTAGCTTTAATTCCTTTGGGCAGAGGGTACACAATTGGATGGGAAAAACCAAGGCTTAAAATCAGATTTGTTCCCTGCGCAGCTGCTTTGAAACCAACTCCCGATATTTCCAAAGTCTTTTCATATCCCTTGCTCACACCAATTACCATATTGGCGACCAAATTCCTTGTCAGTCCATGCAATTCTCTGTAAATTTTCTGATTTGACGGTCGTTCAATCGTGAGTCTATTATTTTCTTTTTTTATGGCCAGATTAGGATTAACATCCTGACTGATTTCACCCAATGGTCCTTTTACGGTTACCTTCCCGGTCTCTAGCTTAGCATCAACCCCGGATGGTAGTTCAATCGGTTTTTTACCAACCCTCGACATAACAGCTCCTAACGTTCTAATAGGCAAAAATTAAAAAACATTACCATACGTGACAGATAACTTCTCCGCCAACATTGTCCTTTTTCGCCTGCTTTCCGGTTTGAATTCCTTTTGGTGTTGACATAATTGCCGTACCGAGCCCTGCTAAAACCTTTGGGATTGCGTCATTGCCCGCATACACCCGGCGGCCAGGCCTGCTAATACGCTTCAGTCCCTGAATAATCGGAGCCTCATCCTCTGTATATTTAAGATATATACGGATTAAACCTTGCCGACGATCCTTCACTAGTTTTACATTTTTGACATATCCTTCATCTTTCAGAATCTTAGCGATTTCTATCTTCAACTTTGAAGACGGAATATCTACCTTTTCTTGTTTTGCCTTACTGGCATTGCGAATGCGTGTCAGCATATCCGCTATTGGATCGGTCATCATTGATTCAAACCCCTCTTTTTACCAGCTCGCCTTAATAACGCCCGGGATCTCACCCTTAAGCGCTCTATTTCTAAAACAGATTCTGCACATATCAAATTTTCGCAGATACCCTCGTGCGCGCCCACAAAGCGGACAGCGATTGTACGTACGTACTTTAAACTTTGGGGTTCTGGTTGCCTTTGCTATCAGAGACTTCTTTGCCATTGACCCTCCATTACATCCGGATTACCGGACTACTTACTTCCGGTACGGCATTCCCAGATGTCCGAGCAACGATCTGCCTTCTTCATCTGTTTTTGCCGTTGTTACAATAACGATATCAAGGCCATGAATTGAGTCAACCTTGTCAAGTTCTATTTCCGGGAAAATAACCTGTTCTTTAATTCCAACTGTATAATTTCCTCTGCCATCAAAAGATTTTGAAGGCACTCCCTTAAAATCGCGAATTCGTGGAAGTGCGGCGCTGATAAAACGATCGAGAAACTCATACATACGTTCTCGACGGAGAGTTACCATACAACCGATCGGCATTCCCTCTCTGAGTTTAAAGGTCGCGATAGACTTCCGCGCATGCGTAATAACAGGTTTCTGTCCTGAAATTTTACCCAATTCATCTGCTGCATGTTCCAAAGCCTTTGCGTTGGTGATTGCTTCTCCCATGCCAACATTCAAGACTACTTTCAGGAGCTTTGGCGCCTGCATGGTGTTTTTATACCGAAATTCTTTCATAAGCGCCGGGACAACCACATCACGATATCTCTGCTGTAACCGTGGAGTCGGAATTCGCTCTGGAGTGCGTTTCTCACCTGCTGCAGCAGAAGCAACTTCATCGGGCTTTCCCTGCTTCTCTGATTCCTTTATTTTTGACTTTCCTGCCGCCTTCGGAGCTTTTGCTGAAGCTTTTTTCTCTCCAGCATCGCTTTTCGATTCTTTCGTTGTTTTGTCTTTCTTGTCCGCCATAGTATCGCTTTCCTATTTCAAATGATTCGATGTAATCAAGGCATGCTCAAAACGGAATACTTAATCAAGAACAGCACTACAAAGTTTGCATACACGTGCACGCGCACCATCACTTTGTACCTTGCGCACAACCGTTGTAGGCTTATCACATTTCGGACAAATCAACCTTGCATTCGATGCTGCTATCGGACCTTCTTTTTCTACAATACCACCCTGTTTTAATTGCTGGTTCGGTCTTGTATGCCGTTTTATCATATTCAGCTTTTCCACGAGCAGCCTGTTCGTAGCTGGATACACTGCAATAACCCGGCCTTTTTTGGCTTTTTCTTTGCCTGCAACCACCATTACAGTATCATTCTTCTTTATTTGCATTTTTAAGTCCTGCTTTAAGTACAAAATAGTATTAGAACCTAAATCTATAAAACCTCAGGGGCGAGCGAAATAATCTTCATGAAGTTCTTTTTTCTAAGCTCGCGCGCAACAGGACCAAAAATGCGCGTCCCGATTGGTTCATTCTGATTATTGATCAAAACAGCAGCATTCCGATCGAACTTTATGTATGAACCATCCTGCCGACGGACTTCTTTCGTCGTACGCACAACTACGGCTTTAGCAACTGTCCCTTTTTTAACTTGTCCCTCAGGGATTGCCATTTTAATGGCAACGACAATCACATCGCCCAGCGTAGCGTATCGCTTGCGTGTACCGCCTAATACTTTAATACACATCACTTTTTTTGCGCCGGAATTATCCGCCACATCCAACACTGTTTGCTGCTGAATCATAGCTCATCCTCTGGAAAGCGTTATTGTTCTGATTATTCTGTTGCCTTTTCAACTATTTCGAGAACTTTCCACCGTTTTTCCTTGGAAAGAGGCCTGGTCTCGATAAAACGAACCACATCTCCGATTTTACATTCGTTTTTTTCGTCGTGTGCTTTAAACTTGGTGGTGCGCTTTATGGTTTTTCCATAACGCGCATGTGCTATCCTCCTCGTCACTGCAAGCACAACCGTTTTATCCATCTTATCACTTACAACCTGCCCGATATATGTTTTTCTTTTTTTTGACTCATTAAGCGCGGCCATACTTTTCCTTTAAAACGGTT
>CAZYEF010000247.1:0-3299 GCA_964646375.1 uncultured Nitrospiraceae bacterium
CGTGCGGTGGACAAGCTGGACCGCTGGGGACCGGAAGGTTTCAATATCACTCTTGTGAAATAGGTGGGGCGACCGGACCGTTACATAGGCGGTCATTTTTCTTGACCATAATGATGACTATAGGTAGCATTTATTTAGAAAAAAACACGAGAACCGATAATTCTTATTTTATCGGGGAGAAAGAAGAGCGGGAGCGTCGACGTGAAGGGCTTGGGCGATTCTTTCGATATTGTCGATGGATATGTTGCGCTCGCATCTTTCGACAGAGCCAATGTAGGTTCGATGCAAGTTGCAAAGCTCGGCCAGTTTTTCCTGGCTCAAGGCCTTCTCCTTTCGAAGTTCACGCATATTGGAAGCCAGGACTTGCCTCAGTTTTGAACCCGGTTTTTTCATTTGCATTCCAGTGAGCATTTTAACTGGTTGATCACAGGAGTAATTTTTAACAGTGTGATGCTTTTGAGTCTACAGCCGATAGATAGCAAATTTTAATCAAGGAGGAACGCGATGGGAGCCTTATTTGCAAGTATTATCCTTCTTCTTTCCGTATTGGCTTTACTGTTAGGCGTGATGCAGCCGACAATTTTTGGCGCGACAATGACTCGGAATAAGGCGATAAGGATATTTGGCCTTGCCGCCCTTGTAGGCTTCATCTGGTTTGCGATTGTCGCAAAAAAAGAGGACTCTGGGAAACCAGAAGTTCAGCAACAGAGTGCTCAAGCACCGAAAGAACTCCAGGAACAGAGTAGTAATACCTCTGACAGTTCTGCAGTTAGACAAGAACAACCGCAAGGAGAGAATCCTGACGCAAACTTAGAGGATGATGTGAAAACAATTGTCAAATCCGGCCTTGTCGTGCGAATGGTGCCGGAGTTGAACGAAATGTATGTTGATCCCACGATTTGGAGCCAACTCGACTATCAGATGAAGGAAAATATTGCGCGTCGGCTTGGAGCGTACTGCGGGATGAAAAAAGGGACAGGAACCAAGCGCGTCGAGATCAAGGACAATTATAGCGGCAAGGTTATTGCTAAAATCGGTGTGATGGGCGGTTTTGAGACGTACTGACGAGGAGTGATAATAACGGGACAGCGGAGCTTTTTTTCGATAGCATTGATGTAACACTCAGATATTGATCAGAATTGAGCTTCAAGGTTCACGGCTATATAAGTCGGTATCGTGAACTACCACGTATCCCATGATTTTGGCTCTATCTATTGGCCTCCACTTTTCGACTGCGACCAGTGTCCGGTATTTTATCGCCAGGTGTATCCCTTGGTAATTTCTTCGTGGATTCGTACTCCAGCAAATCGTGATAAGTGAAATAGCGCCGCTTGAGGAAGCTGCCGTTGACGGGCGACCATTCGGAAAAAATGATGGGCTGCAGATCATCGCCCACCGCCTTGAGCGTAAGCGCGTCGCCCCAGACGATGTTCCGATTAAGAATAAACGCGACGGACCGGCGGCACGAGTCGTTCGTTTTGTTTGCTAACAGGCACAGTTAGTTCAAGTTGAAGATGTCGAACAACCGCTGGCGGCACTGCTCGACGTTGTCCTCTAATTTGTCGATGCCGTAGATGCTGGAGACAGAAAGTACGGCGTTGCGCTCGTATTCGAGCTTGTTCTTGGCGTAGCGAATCTCCACGATGCGGAGTTTCCTTTCGAGAATCTCGGCCAGAAAGTTTCCCATGCCGCAGGCGGGTTCGAGAAAACGCGATTCGATGCGCTCGGTCTCCTGATTGACGGGATCGAGCATGGCGTTGACTTCGCGTTTGCCGGTCAACACTTCGCCGTGATCGGCAACCCGTGTTTTCGATATGACCTGTTCTTCCATCGATACGTTGTCCGTCATCCTAAGTGGCTAACTTCATGGATCACGCGAGGCTGTAATCCGTCGCGTGCATTTGGCTTGTTCGATTATTCCTCGTATCCGTAGACTTCCTTTATGTTCCAAGGAGCTTCCTTGACTCCATGCTCTCCGGTAACTTTAACTGAGAAACTCTGCGTGTTGAGAGGCTTGATCATGATATCATCGGAGAAGTCGCGACTCCATCGCACGGAACCATCATCTTCTTTCGCCGTTACGTTGATTACGACACGCGTAACGACCCAGCCGCTCCCGTTGTATATATTCCCAAAGAACGTTCCGTAGCCGAGTTCTGCATTGCCTGTGATCTTCGCTGCTTCCGCATAAGGAAGTGGGCGCTCCGATCTTTCTTTGATGTCGGGGCTATTATGCTCAATCTTCCGGCTTCCAATGAGTGCCCACGACTTGCCGGTCTTCCGGTCAACCTCGTATACCACACCTTTTGAGCTTGTCATTATGTAGTATCTATTGTGCGATGACCAGATGTAGAAGGCAAGCACAGCCGCTATTGCGATGATCGCAGCAATCCATATCGTGGTCTTGTTCATTCTGTCTCCCGATTGAACAAAGATTATATGGTTTCTTGATAACACCTTGGGATTGCGATATCGCGGTAAAAATTCCCTGTAGCATTTTCCGCTTTTAGCGGTATACGCACTATAAGTGCCTCTTTCGGCTTTAGCGGATACAATTTTACAGGCTTAGGTTTTCCTGTCATTGCAAGTCTTCCTATTGCTATATATCAGGCGCTTCCCACATACAGATCCTATAGCTTTGACAAGCCGTTATGTGTCTAAAATATGATGTTGATTTTAGTGGAAATCAAACCATTTCAGGTAGTTGCCATAAGTTATTTGAAGACATGGTGAAAAGTACCATTATTGCCCCGCGTGAGGAGGCCGAATAGCCCACCACCATGATTACGTGGGCATTATCATGATTACGATGGAATTAGGCCATTTGTGATGGAACCTACAAAAAAGGGGTGGCCGTCTTTGCTCCCACCCGTCCCTGCTTTCCGGACTGAGTTAGGACAAAGCATGCTTTTCCAAACTGCATTTGTGTCCAAAGCTATCGGTACGCTATCTCTGTTGTGAGGCGTTATTAAAGGGATTTTGGCACATCATTTGCTTCATCAGTTAAGGTGAATGTACATAATTGTCGAGATTATGTGTCGGGGCATCGTTGCGGCAACGTCTGAGGATTCGCTAAAATAACTGTTGAAGAGAATTACGTAAACCGATGAAACGCATATAGGCGGCAGGGCTCTGGGCGGTTTTGAAAGCGGTTTTGCTTCGGAAAAGAAGTGAATTCCAGCGGTAAAAAGTGATCCTGAACGGAACCCGGCCAAAAATCAAACGGCCTAACTCTTTATGAGTCAGGCCGTTATGTATTCATGGTGCCGAGGGACGGAATTGAACCGCCGACACGGGGA
>CAZYEF010000248.1:0-3281 GCA_964646375.1 uncultured Nitrospiraceae bacterium
GTGCCCTGGAATACGGCGCTGCATATCTTGATGTCTACAGCCTTTTTGTAGACCGGCAGGGAAAATCCATTCCTGCATATTTTCTGGAGGACGGCTCGCATCTGAGCGACGAAGGATATGCGGTGTGGGCGGACAGGGTGGAACAGTTTTTAAGACAGTAAACCGCGCCCGCTGCGGGACAGGAAGGACGGGAAGCAAATGAACGTGCACGTCTTGCAGCACGTAGCGTTTGAAGACATCGGCAGCATGGCTCCCTGGCTCACCTCACGGGGCGCAAAGATGCACTATACCCGTTTTTATGACAATCAAGCGCTCCCGCGGTTGGACGGCCTTGATCTCATCATCGCCATGGGCGGCCCGATGAGCGTCAACGATGAGTCCTCCCTGCCGTGGCTCAAACCGGAAAAACAGTTGGTGCGCGACGCCGTCAAGCGAGGCGTTCCGATGCTTGGCGTCTGCCTCGGAGCTCAACTTATTGCCAGTGCGCTCGGATCGCGGGTCTATCGGAATCCGAAAAAGGAAATCGGCTGGTTCCCGATAGAAGCGGTACCCGCCGGCGGACAGGTATTTCAGTTTCCGGGAAAATGCACCGTGTTTCACTGGCACGGTGAAACCTTTGATCTTCCTTCCGGTGCCGTGCGACTGGCACGAAGCGCCGCCTGCGAAAACCAGGCGTTCCAGATCGGAAGGCGGGTTATCGGCCTGCAGTTCCATCTGGAAACTAACCCGGAAACCGTTGCCAACATTATAAGCAACTGCGGGAAGGAACTTCTGCCCGGCCCCTTCGTTCAGTCTGAATCGGAATTGCGGAGTGTATCCGCCGCGGCGTATGATCAAATTAATGCCCTGATGGAACGGTTGCTTTCCTACCTTATCGGCCGGTAGCATTCTCCCTTCCCGCAAAAAAAAAGGCGGGCACATGCCCGCCTCTGGAAATGGACAAATCAATTTTCAGCAGAATTCCTCCACCGCCGCAATGTTGGTTCCCATCGAACAGTCCGTCCGTTCCTCGACAATGATGTCTATAATATACGGTTTTTTCGATTTCACCGCGCGCTCAAGGGCGCCCCGTATCTCTTCGGGTTTGGTAATCCGCTCACCCGCGCAGGCGAAACCCTCCGCGACCTTGACGTAATCCATCATGGTATGGTTTTCCTTCATCGCGACCGCATATTCGTATTGATGCGTATACTTCTGTCCCTGGCGTATGAGGCTTAAATACGCGTTGTTCAATATGACCACGATGATCGGCACATTGTATGTAGCCGCCACCGCAATTTCCTCGACAAGAAAGGTAAACCCGAAATCCCCCATGACCGCCACCGCGTTATTTTCCGGTTTTGCGATTTTCGCGCCGATTGCCGCGGGTATGTCAAAACCCAGCGTGCCGGCGCCTCCTGACGGCATATACAGTCGCGGCTTGCTGACCTCCTGGAACTGGCCCGACCAGATCTGGTTCAGTCCGCAGCCCGTGGTGAACATGGTTTTATCGTCGTTGAAAAATTTATTCAGCTCATAAAACACCCGTTGCGGTTTTATCGGGACATTCTCGTAATACAACTTCCTTTTCATGGATTCCCTGAGCTGCGGGAGGTTCCTGACCCGTTCCGAAGCTTCCCGCCTGCCGGGTGTCGCCGCGGCAATATCCAGCAACGCCTGCAGCGCAAGCTTTGCGTCGGACACGATGCCTATTTCTGCTTTTATTATTTTGTTGATCTGCCCGGGTTCTATGTCAATATGGATGAATTTCCGCTTCCCTACGTAAACGTCAAGATCACCCGTGTGTCTGTCCGTAAAGCGGCAACCGACGCCCAGTACAACATCTGACTCGAGAAATATTTTGTTTCCCAGCGGGCTCCCGACCTGAATTCCCATATGCCCGGCATTCAGCGGATGATTTACGGGAATGCCTCCTTTTGCCATATAGGTGGTAATGACGGGCATTTGCATGTACTCGGCAAACTGAACGCACTCCCTCTCCGCACCGGAAAGCACCACGCCCCCACCCATGATCATAACCGGATTTTTTGCCTCGTTCAGCAGCGAGACCGCTTTTTGTATCTGTATCAAATCCGGCTTCACAACCGGGATGGGAAGGGGGGCGTCCCCGGCCGGATCATACGTAATGTCAGCCATCTGAACATCCACGGGCAAATCGATCAGCACGGGGCCCGGTTTTCCTTCCCGCGCGGTCCTGAACGCTTCCCGCATGATTTTCGCAGCATCTGCGGGGTTCGTGATGCACCATGCCGCTTTTACGACCGGTTTGGTTATTTCCACCATATCGACGCACTGGAAGGCGTCTTTTCCGAACAGTGAAACCTCGTTCTGTCCGGTAATGGCAATAAGCGGTATCGAATCAATATGGGCATTGTAAATGCCGGTGACAAAATTGGTTGCAGCAGGTCCGGAGGTGCATAGTGCCATCGCCATCTTCCCGCTCACTCTGTAATACCCGTCCGCTGCATGCACCGCCGCCTCCTCATGCCGCACGGTATAATGTTTTATTTTTTTCGACAGCGCCAGATATTTGTATACAGGATTTATGTAAGCGCCGGGAATGCCAAAAGCATCGGTGATTCCCTCACTTTCCAGAATTTTCACTATGACTTCAGCGACTTGCATATTTATGCCCTCCTACTCCGCAAGCTCGTAGGTCTTCTGCATTTTTTTACGGCAAATTCAGATGAACCTACTTTTCATTGTTGTATGTGCATCCATTGGCAGGATAGTACTGTCATACCGGTATTGCCGGACAGATTGTTTTTATTTTCCCTTTGCAACTTGAAAATTTGCAAGCTGTTCAAGAGCAAGCACAAGCGCCGAATGATCAAGATCGGCCCCGTCATGCGCGGAAACACAATTATACAATTCCTGGGCAATTGCAGTTGCCGGAAGCGAAAGCCCCAGACTGCGCGCCGACTGCAGCGCATTGTTCAGGTCCTTCTGCTGCAGTCTGATACGGAATCCGGGCTGAAAGTTCCGCTTGATCATGCGGTCGCCATGCAGTTCCAGAATGCGGCTCTGCGCAAAACCGCCGAGAAGCGCCTCGCGGACCTTGGCAGGATCGGCCCCCGCTTTTGCGGCAAACAAAAGCGCTTCACTGATGGTCTGAATCGTGCCCGCGACAACTATCTGGTTTGCCACTTTGCACGTCTGTCCGTCTCCATTCCCTCCCACATGCGTTATTTTTTTTCCCATGAGATCGAGAATCGGCTTCACGGTGTCGAATACATCCTTGCTGCCGCCCACCATGATCGAAAGCGTTGCCTGCTCCGCGC
>CAZYEF010000249.1:0-3273 GCA_964646375.1 uncultured Nitrospiraceae bacterium
GTTAGCCTCACGCTGTCCGCAAGCGATATCAGCAGAGTCCCGCAGATGTGCATAAGCAATACAGCCACTTGCACCGCTTGGGAGAACTTCAGCGCTTCCAAGTCCTGGACTCTTGTTTCTGGCGATGGCGTAAAAACCGTCTATGTCAGATTCAAGGATGGAAGCGGTAATGTCAATTCAACCCCATATAGCGATACCATCATTCTGGATACCGCACCGCCTGCCCTCACAATCAATCCGGTAATTTCACCCTCCGGCTCCAGTACCCAGGAAATATCAGGTTCAACTGAAACCGGAGCCACCGTTACAGTGACAACCAATACAGCAGCCTCCGACGGGACCGCAATAGTCACCGGCACATCATGGAGTTACACTATTACCGGTCTTGTTCAGGGAGTAAACAACATCACCGTGAAGGCTACGGATACGGCTGGAAACAGCGCCGTAACTACTTCGGCGGTTACTTATGATCCCAAAATGCCGACCGGCTCCATAGTTATTAACAATAATGCCGCATACACCATGTCTACCGCTGTTACTTTGTCTCTCTTATCAGCTGTCGATGAGGGCAAGGTCAAGTATATGCAGCTCAGTAATGACGGCGTTACATGGGGAAAATGGCTTGGATGCGCCAAAAAGAAGAAGTACACCCTTCCCGCTACAGACGGCCATAAGACAGTCTACGTCCGCTTCAAAGAAGCGGGGGGCACTATTTCCAATGTCTTCTCCGACAGTATCATCCTTGACACGACAAGTCCTGTTGACGGCAAACTCCAGATCACCTCACTGGCGGGCAACCAGATCAGAGCAGACTGGTCCGGTTTCAGCGACGCAACTAGCGGTATTCTGAAATATCGACTCGTTTCAAAAAGTTCCGGAATCCCGGCATCCTGCTCGGGCAAGTCAGGTCTTGATCTTGCTGATTCCATATCCACGTACACCATGAACAACCTGGTTCAGGGAAAAACCTACCATTTCAGAATATGCGCTTTTGATAAAGCGCTCAATACCTCTAAAGGTGTCACAGGAGCCGCTAAATCGGCCCCTGAGCTTGACCCGCCAATTGGATCGATCTTGATCAACAATGGTGATGATACAACCAATTCCGCCTCGGTCAGTCTTACGCTAAACGCAACAGACCCGAGCGGGGTTACCGGTATTTGCATTAGCAACACTCCGACATGCTCAGCTTGGACGACTATATCCGCAACGCCAAACCTGTCTAAAACCAAGGCTTGGAAACTCCTTACAGGTGAAGGATTGAAGACAGTTTATGCCTGGTTCAGGGATAAATACGGCAATACCAACACTACGCCAAATACAGACACCGTCACATTGGACACCACAGCCCCGAACCTGGTCGTCTCAACCCTTCCGGACAAGAGCGCCACAACAGGCAGGACGCTGAATGTGGCGGGGACTGTGGAAGACAAATACGGCGTAGGTTCCGTGGCAGTGAACGGGGATGAGATGACCGGTAAAGAATTCAGTCATCCGGTTACTCTATCAGACAATGAAAACAGGATAACGGTAAGAGCTATCGACAAAGCCGGTAACGAAACAAAGGTGACGCGCGATGTCACCCTGGACGGCAAAAAACCGTTAATTAACATCGAAGCTCCCGCTGACAACAGCGCCACGGCAGCAGCTTTTGTTGAAGTGCGCGGAACAGCAGAGTCATTCGACAATGTTGAAGTCAGAGTCAACAACGGCGACCAACAACCCACTGAAAGAAAAGGCGATCTCTTCAAGTTGAATGTTTATCTCGACAAGGGTGTAAATACCATAGAAGTTAGATCAACAGACCTCTCCGGAAACAGATCCGTACAGAAACGGACTGTGTTTAAGAACGAAGATGAGATGGATCTTGCAGTAACAGAGCCTCCACGCGACACTCGAATTGCACAGGATACTTTTGTTCTCAAGGGATCATGTTCCACAAAAGCCACAATTTCCATCGAAATGGACGGCAAGATCTATATTCCAGACGTGACGGATGGTCTTTTTGAACAGAAACTGTCGTTTGATCAGGAAAAGACTTACTTGGTTAAAGTTGAGGCATTAAGTGAAACCAGCAAAAAAGCGGATGTCATTCGCAATATTATTTACCGAAAAGCAATCCGAGTAATGACTGGGGTGAGCGGTGATCTACGTTTGGTGCTCGATCCGTCTGATGAGGAAGGCGAAGTCGTTGAGATGCAATTCAGTCTTGACAGCACCTCTTGGTCCGAGTGGGAGGCGTTTGCCGTAGAAAAAAGTATGGCGCTTCCAACAGGAAAAACTGTTTATGTGCGTTTCAAGTATAAGACAGGAAATATTTCGGCTGTTTATGCCGGGACCAATCAATAGATCTCCCATTAGGTCACAATGGGTTATCTGGGTATTTCAGTGAGTTACGATTCTTTTAACTCATTGTCTGCTCCTTTTTACCGTAGGCTAGCGCCTTAAACTATTGTCCGGAATTTGGGGACCACTATAGAATAAAAGCCCGTTACCGTTTCATCGTTATCATGGAGTCGATTCACATTGCATTCAAGATGACATCGTAGAGACGCATTGAAATGCGTCTCTACGGCAATCACACGTGACAACTTGATTGCAATCCAGAACGAATTCCCTGCACCCCCGACCATTCCCAGTTTCTCTCATTTTACGAACCCGTTCTGTTTGCCCAACGCTTTCAGCACGGCCCCGTAGACGGCCTTTCCCATCAGTTCTCCAAGCCTGCTGTGCCCACCGCAATAGGTTGCCACGGGACCGGTTGTCCCGGATACTACTATGACGTTGTCGGTGCCCGTTCCGGTTGCCTGAGCGTCTTTCGTGTAACTGCTGGGTATCTTCAACTCTTCCATGGCCGCGGTCTTTGCCTCGGTCGCGGTCACTATCGCCCGCGCCATGGCGCCCACGGTAAGTCTGGCGTTGGTCAGCAGCATAACATTGATGGTGCCGTGAGGCTCTTCTCCCTCGATGTATGTCCCCTCGTCCAGGCCGGTTCTGATGGCGTTCTCTTTTGCCCCTGCGGTGACCAGCGCCGTGACGGTCAGAGGGTTATATTCCCTGGTAATTACCACGAGATTGTCCATATCCGCCGCTGTTGACATTCTGGTTATGTCGTCCGGCCCCATACCCAGCCTGCCGGCGATCGTGCAGCGGATGAATTCCGTGTAGGCTTTTCCGCCTCGACCATCTTTGCCCATGAATCTGTCGCTGACCTTTTTCCACAACTGCGGCTGCGCGGAATGATTGATAGCCGCCAGGACATACATGAGACCA
>CAZYEF010000250.1:0-3260 GCA_964646375.1 uncultured Nitrospiraceae bacterium
TTCTCCCCCATGCCGTGGGCTACAGCGCGGGATTGCTGAACTACTTCTTTCGGGGAGACATCGAGGTTGTCCGTACTGCAAACGGACTGAAAATAAAGAATATGGGAACTGAAACCATGACATCCTATATGGATCCTGCAACGGGAAACACAATAGGAGAGATCCAGGTATACTACGATACAGCAGCAAATGAACGGCGTTTATTAAAAAACTGCTCACTCACCGTTCCGGATTGCTGGCAGACACCGCCCGGACAATTGGCAACAGGAGAAGAGACAGGTGTCATCCCTTTTACAAAACCGGCAGACAACATAAAGCCGGACCGATACATAGTCGTATTCCGCGGCAGGCTGGGCAATGAAAACGGCGCCGTGATTGGGAAGGTAAACGCCTCCTGGAATGAGGAATGGGACAACGGTTTGCATGGCAATCATGCATGGCTACATGGCATCTGGGCAAACGAAGGGGACTGGCATTTGAAAGGTGAGGACGTTGGGGTCACAGTTGCTGATGGTAAGTTTATCAAAGACAATGCGGTAAGAGATATCGTGAGTAATCTGTCGTATGTAGGGGAGGCGTCCCGCGTTGACAGTAATGGGCACTGTTATTATGGGATCTATCAGTTTGACTGCGCTTTTGCGCGGGGTTTTCCATACCCCATAACGTCCGGTACCAGTATCAGGCTCAAAATAGATGCTATGGATGTTGACCAACATATACCACCGGAACCCTGTGCCTGGGCAGGAACGCCGGTAAGCTTTTGTCAGGGAATAGGCCTGGGAATAAAAATGGGAACCGGGCAAACTCTCAAGCTTAACTTTACCACCCCCGGCAATGAGTGCTACACGGTTTACGACATGCTTATTCCTGTTAATACGGATTATTCCATAAGACTTTATGATGTATTAGAGTCTATTGGTCCGGTAGTCGAGCCGGTTACTATTACGTACATCAGTATTCAACAATCGTCATTCTGTGGATCTTTTACGACGGTACAGCAACACATGGAAGTGGATTATATCCGGATAGAGGAATGACAAGTGAACTACCCCGCCCCTTAGTGTGGGGTAGTTCACTGCCTTTAATCAATGAGTATATTCAAATTCCGTGATTTTCTCGTTACTAGCCGTGACTCCGCGGTGGTGCCTCTTCCCCTTTTCGCTGCATTATAGATATATGCGACTGTTTCTTCTCCTTTGCCTTGATACGCAGGTTGGATAGGTTTTTTACAACTGCATGTCCGTATTATGTCCAATGGTGTGTGGAATTTGTTCATAATAGACCAAGTTTGTCAATACAAAGATTAAGACAGATGGTTTTCGTTGTTTACTAGGTGAAAATGCACATGTTGCTTGACTTTCTCCTTATGATGCAGTAAGTTACACGGACAAATGGTATCCTTTAAAACCCACCAATACCAGGGGATAAGCTAAATCACTATGATGGTGAGAGCCCTCATCTGCCTATTGCTGTTATCATCACCTGCTCTCCACACTCTGGCTCTGGCCGGGGAGGCTCCCGGTGACTCCAAGCACACGATTATTGTAGGTGGCAACAGCGCCCATCCCCCCTATGAATTCACCGATAGGGAGGGTAAACCTGCCGGTTTTATTGTGGAGCTAACCAAAGCCATAGCCGAGACCATGGGAATAGAGGTGACGTTCAAGCTGGAAAAATCGTGGGCTGCGGTTCTCAATGACCTGAATGACGGCCGTGTTGATGTCGTTGAGGGCTTTCCCTTTTCCGAAGAACGAACGCGTGTCTTGGATTTCTCCGCACCCCATTCTTCAATTTCTTATTCCATTTTTGCCCGAACAGGCGCATCCTCGGTGTCGTCCCTGGATGATCTCCGCGGGAAGGATGTCGTCCTCGTGAATTTGGATGGCGTACACGCTTATTCCGGGCCGACGTGGAGCCAGATTCATACAATTTCGGTCTCAACTATTGCTGATGCACTCAAGGTTCTTTCCTCAGGTAAACACGACTATGCGGTGCTGGAAACACTGCAGGCAACATATCTGATTACTGATTTGAAAATCACAAACATTGAACTGATCGCCAAGGGTATTGATACCCGAAAACAATGTTTTGCCTTGCGAAAAGGGAATCCGGCTGTTTTGGAAAAATTCAATGATGGGTTGTCATTTTTAAAAGAAACCGGCCGTTATCAGGAACTTCAGGAAAAATGGTTGGGAAGCGTCGACGCGGAGAATGCATCATGGCTATGGTTCAAAAAAAACAACATGTACATTGTTTCCGCGCTGATCTTCGGGCTGTTTGCTTCGATCATCTGGTCCAGATTGCTGAAGATGAGGGTGGCGGCCAGAACTGCCGCCCTAAATCGTGAAGTTGAGGAGCGCAAGCGCGTTGACGAGGAACTGCGGCTGCAGCAACAGCGGCTGATCCAGGCCGATAAAATGGCGGCTCTAGGGGTTCTTGTTTCGAGTGTGGCACATGAAATCAACAACCCAAACGGCCTGCTTCTTTTCAATCTTCCTTTGGTCAACGAGGTCATCAAAGACATTGACCCGCTTCTTGATGCCCACTACCGCGAACACGGGGATTTTTTGATGGGCGGACTCCCGTATTCACGAATGCGCCGCGAACTTCCCCAACTTCTTGACGAGATGCAGGTTGCGGTAAAGCGCATCAAGCGTATTGTCGACGATCTTAAACACTTCTCAAAGAAAAATGATTCCAATTCCAAAGAGCTGTTCGATGTGAACAACGTGGTGCGGACCTCCATACGGCTGCTGGAGCACTCTCTCAAAGGCTCAGCAATTCACTGCGCGGTTTATTGCACGGAACCGCTTCCTCTGATCAAGGGTAACCCCCACCGGCTGGAACAGGTAATTGTAAACCTCGTGCTGAATGCGGCGCAGGCCGTCGAGAGCGCCAATCGGCAGAAGCCGGACCGGATGTCTCAATCTTCGATAGATATTATGAGTTCGTTTCCGGGGCTGCCTTTTGTTGACAAGGGGATATTCGTCATGACCTCATATGAACGTGAAGTCGGAACCATTATCATACGGGTGCATGATGACGGAATAGGCATTCCGCCGGAACACCTGAACCGGTTGACTGATCCTTTTTTTACCACCAAGAGAGACAGCGGCGGGACGGGTTTGGGGCTTGCCATCTCAGCGGAAATTGTGAAGGAGCACGGAGGGACGCTCCGCTTCGATTCAAAGCCTGGTGAGGGCGCAACCGTAATTATAACGCTGCCTGTGGCAGAATGGGAGGTTCAGGCATGAGTGCAG
>CAZYEF010000251.1:0-3224 GCA_964646375.1 uncultured Nitrospiraceae bacterium
AGCGTGAGCGCGTCTGCATTATGCTCAACCGCTCCGTTTTTTACAACCGATATTTCTCCCGTTTCCTCGGAGACAACAATTACGACAGCATCACTCTCCTCCGTGAGGCCGACTGCCGCACGGTGCCGCGTGCCAAGTGTCTTCGACAGGTTCGAAGAGAGCGTGAGCGGCAGAAAACACCCGGCTGCTACGATTCTTCCATTCCGGATAATGGCGGCTCCATCATGAATCGGGGAATACGGTAGGAAAATGCTGACGAGGACTTCCTTGGAAACTTTCGCATCAAGTTCGGTCCCCATCTCGACAATGGTCGAAAGGTCCGCGTCCCGCTCGAGCACGATAAGGGCGCCGATCCGTTTATTTGCCATGGAAACCGCCGCTTTGACTGTTTCTTCTATGAACTTTGAACTTTCGACCACGGACAGCGAGCGGATCAGGTGGCGCCGGCCGACCCTGACCAGGGTGTTTCTGATTTCAGGTGCAAACAGAATCACAACGGCAAGCACAATCTGGGACCAGAAACTGTGAATGAGCCAGTCGAGCGTGTAGAATTCAAGCAATGCCGATGCGATTAGGACGAGCATAATGAGCCCGATCCCGATGAGCATCTGAAAAGCGCGTGTTCCCTTGATGATGAGAAAGAGCCGGTAAAACAGATAGTAAACGCAGGCAATATCCAGCGTGTCGTTGAACCAGCGGTAATGCGCAAGTGCTTCCCGTATGTCGGCAATATTGATCATGCGTTTCTCAGTCGGATAATCGTGCATCCATGCGGCGGCAATCATCGCGTAATCAGAACAACAATCTGAAAATCGCGTGATTGTCAGCGGGCATCGGGAATATGCGCTGTTTTCACGATGGCGTCCGTCATGCGCGCCACCTGCGCCATGCGCGCCACATCATGGACCCGTACGATATGGGCCCCGCGCTCAATCCCCAGCGCCACTGTTGCCGCGGTTCCATCAATTCGCTGTTCCGGCGCAGGGATACCCAGGACGGTGCCGATGAACTTTTTCCTTGATGTCCCGAGCACGATGGGCATCCCCAGACCACGGAGCTCGTCAAGCCGGTTCAGAATCTCCAGATTATGCTCAAGCCTCTTTCCGAATCCGATTCCGGGGTCAACAAGAATCTGGCCTCTGCCAACACCGGCACGTTCTGCTATTTCAATTCCTTCATCAAGATAGGCCATGACATCGGCCACAACATCTCCATAACGGGGATCGTGCTGCATGGAGCGCGGTGTACCCTTGATGTGCTGTATGATTACAGAAGCGCCATAATCAGCCGCAACCCTGGCCATGTCGGGAGAAAAACGGAGTCCGCTGATGTCATTCACGATGGAAGCGCCTGCTTCCAGAGCTTTTCGTGCCACCGCGGATTTGTATGTGTCGATGGAAAGCGGAACCGGCAGTTCCCCGGAGAGCCGTTTGATGACCGGGAGGACTCTGGAAAGCTCCTCTTCCTCCGACACGGGATCAGCGCCGGGTCGGGTGGATTCTCCGCCGATATCTATGATGTCCGCGCCAGCGGCGGCCATCTCATGTGCATGCGTCAGCGCGCTGTCGATGCCGTCATAGAGACCTCCGTCGGAAAAGGAGTCCGGAGTTACGTTCAGTATCCCCATGATGTGCGTGCGGCGGCCGAGATTGAGAATTGCTCCTCTGCAGGTAATCGTATAATCCAGGCGGAGATAGTTGTCCAGCAGAGAGGCGATTTTTCCGCCGAGGCTGGTAAAAAAACCGCCTGAGGATGCGATAATTTCTGCCACGCGCTTCAGTTCGCGAGGTGTTCCGGACAGGAAGGCATGCTCTGCTGCGGACGTCGGAGAACCGGGTGAATATTCCGGGGAAAAGGACGGGACGGGTCTCAAGCTCGCCCCGTTGGTTGATGAGCTGACCGTTTTATATAAATATTCGACCTGCTTGGATGTCAGGCCGCTTAAGGTAATGGCAAGCGACCCGCGGCTGGAAATCCGCAGGACAGGCTCCATACACAGACTCCCCTTACACGGCCGCAGGCTGCGAATTGATTATCGCGTCTATATCAGCAGCGTCGAGCGTTTCTTTTTCAAGCAGTGCCTTGGCAAGGTTATGCAAGACCTCAACACGGTCCTGAATCAGGGACCTGGCCCGCTCGTAATTTTCCATGACAATGCGTTTTACTTCCCGGTCTATTTCGATGGCAGTCTGTTCGCTGTAATCCCGGTGCTGAGCTATCTCGCGCCCCAGGAAAATATGCTCTTCCTTTTTGCCGTACGAAAGCGGCCCCAGTGTATCGCTCATGCCCCACTCGCAGACCATTTTGCGCGCCAGCATCGTGGCGCGGTCAAGATCATTGCCGGCACCGGTGGTCATATGCTGGAGCGCAATCTCCTCGGCTGCCCTGCCGCCTAAAAGAATCGCGATATTGTTCAGCAGATGCTCACGATCATAGGAATAGCGGTCGGCAGTGGGCAACTGAAGCGTAACGCCCAATGCCATGCCGCGCGGGATGATGGACACCTTGTGCACGGGATCAGTTCCGGGAATGAGCCGGGCGACCATGGTGTGACCCGCCTCATGGTAGGCGGTGTTTTTCTTCTCGTCGTCACTGATCAGCATGGTTTTTCGTTCAAGCCCCATCAGAATTTTATCTTTTGCCCGGTCGAAATCGTCATTCTCCACCTGGGTCTTCGACAACCTTCCGGCAAGAAGCGCCGCTTCGTTCACCAGATTGGCCAGTTCCGCTCCGGACAGCCCCGGAGTTCCGCGGGCAATGGCCTCAAGGTCCACATTCGGTGCAAGTTTGATTTTTTGCGTATGCACCTTGAGTACGCCGACCCTGCCGTTCAAGTCAGGCCGCGGGATCACCACCTGCCGGTCGAATCTTCCCGGTCTGAGAAGCGCCGGATCGAGTACATCGGGACGGTTCGTGGCCGCAACCAGAATCACGCCATCGTTACTTTCGAAACCATCCATTTCCACGAGCAGTTGGTTCAGGGTTTGCTCGCGTTCGTCATGCCCGCCGCCGAGACCCGCGCCGCGGTGCCGGCCGACAGCATCAATTTCGTCAATAAAGATAATGCAGGGGGCGTTTTTCTTTCCCTGTTCAAAAAGGTCCCGTACGCGCGAAGCTCCAACGCCGACAAACATTTCAACAAAGTCTGAACCGCTGATCGAAAGAAACGGCACACCCGCCTCGCCTCCGATAGCGCGCGCACGAAGCGTTTTACCCGTGCCGGG
>CAZYEF010000252.1:0-3207 GCA_964646375.1 uncultured Nitrospiraceae bacterium
CGAATGTATCCGCGCTTTTGACCGCAAAACCATCCATGGTGGACCGGTTGAATTCGGGCAGGTCTTCAGGTGAACAAATATCTTCGGCGAGAACTCTGTTAAGGGCCGAACTGATGGGGATCATTTCTGCTTCGAGGGCAGGCAGGGGAAACTGCTCCTCCAGCTTTTTCAGCGCGTCTTCCCGTGAGATCACGCTGGAACGTCCAAGCATATCCTTTGCCGTCATGGGTACACCATCTTTTTTGTCAATTCCCCGGGCCGAGGCATCCTTGCGGTCCACGGACTATGATCGCGTCTGCCTGACTTTCATTTTTCGAGCATACGCGGCAGCGCGCATGCCCGCCACCGCTCCTTCGCCTGCCGCGCACACAATCTGCATCCCGCCGTATGTGCAGTCGCCGGCCGCATACACGCCCTCAATGTTCATGCGCTGATTGCGGTCAACGAGAAGACCGCCGCGGTCGTCAATTTGTCCTCCGGCGTTCTGAATAAGCGAGGAGATCGGTGTGGAGCCCATGGCAATAAAGACCCCGTCGAGAGGCAGCACCTTTTCCGTACCTGCCTGGACAATCTTCAAACCGGTCACCACGTCGGTTCCGGTAATTTCTTTTATATCTGATACCGGATGGAACTCTACATTTGCCTTTGCTTTGAGCCGGTCAAGAAGCGCCGTAACCATGGTAATTTCTTTATGAGGAACCAGGATCACCCGTGCGGCAAGCTCCGCGAGGTGCAGCGCCTCCTCCGCAGCCTCGTCATCCGCTCCCACAACAGCAACGGTGCGGCCCCGGAAAAAAGCGCCGTCGCAGGTGGCACAGTACGAGACCCCCTTGCCGAGAAATTCCTTGGCTCCGGGGACTTCCAGCTTTTTACGCGCGACGCCAATGGCTATGATCACAACCGGCGCTTCATAGACCTCGTCGCGGGTCTGCACGCGCTTTGCTTCGCCCTTGAGCTCCAGGTTCACCACTTCCACCGGATAGATAATGGTTGCTCCGAATTTTTCCGCTTGTTTTGCCATGTTCTGCGTAAGATCCATGCCGTTGATAGTCTCGTAGCCGGGATAGTTTTCAATATGCGCGATTTTTGCCGTATAGCCGCCGACAAAATCCTTTTCAAGCACCACGCATTTTTGTCCTGCCCTGCCCAGATAAAGCGCGGCCGTAAGCCCCGCCGGTCCTGATCCGATAATAATTGCATCGTACGCTTGAGCCATGAGTTGCCCCTCCTTGAAATGAGAATGTATTTTATCCGACAGGCTTGGACAAGTCAACCGCGGAAAAATCAACCAGATGGAAGTTGCAGTACCGGCATTACCTGCATAAGACAGGAGTCAGAAATACACTATTAGCATTATAACAGATTGACGCCGACAAAGAATAACGCTCATCTTGCAAGAAAAGCCGTCTTTGTGTATTATTCAGAACAGGCGAGCGATCCCAATACATCTTCAGGAGGAGACATGACGCGCGAGAAACTCATTGAAGCAATTCAGGCAGCCGCGATTAAAAACCGGCTGAGTTGTGAAAAGGCACACGAGATATCAGCGGCCCTCAATGTTCCGCTGAAGGAGATAGGCGCACTCTGTAATGATTTGAAAGTGAAGATCATGGCCTGCAAGCTCGGATGTTTTTAATCGGAAACAGAGCAGGTCACTGTTTCTCGCCACAGGCATCCGACTGGTCGCCGGGCATGGTAAACGACTGGCAGTAGCTGGTAACCTGGTTTTTGCCCAGCGCCTTGGAGCGGTAAAGGGCAACATCTGCCTCGTGGATCAGATCGGAAATCGCCTTGGCGCTATCCTGCTCTTTTGTTGAAACCCCGAGGCTCACCGTCACCCGTTCATACGGGTGCAGCATTTTTAGCGTAAATGGATACTCCTCAACCGCCTGCCGCACCCGCTCCGCAACCGCCATGGCCTCGTTGATATCCGTCTCTGCGAGCATTACCGAAAATTCCTCGCCACCGTAGCGGAAGCAGGTATCCGTGCTTCCCGTCCTGACAGCGGACTTCAAAAGCGGTCCTATCTGCGCTATTAATCTGCTTCCTTCCAGATGTCCATAGCGGTCATTAATCCGCTTGAAGTCGTCAATATCAATCATGATGAACGAAAACTCACGTCCCGTTCGCACCTGCCTCCGGACTTCATCCTCAAGCTTCTCCAGCAGGACGCGGTAGTTGAGCAGCCCCGTCAATTCATCCACGCGTGAAAGTTCGAGGGCTTTTTTGAAGAGTTCCGCCTTTTCAATTCCTGCGGAAATCAGGTGCGACAGCGTCCGCAGAAGGTCGAAATCCTTTACCTGAAAAGCCGAGGTCTTTCTGTGGCTGAAACCCATCATGCCCTCGATGCGGTTTTCATTCTTGAGGGGGATTCCGATGTAGCTGCCGTGCTCCTTTTTTTCATCCGGATGGTGAAGATAACTGTCGAAAAGCGCGGTATCCTCAAGAAAGATCGGTTCACCGCTGGTGGCGATCATACCAGGCGCGCCATTATCAAAATAAACGGTTTCGTGTATTTTTGACTGGAGCTGAGGGTTGTGAAAATAGATAGCTTCCAGGCCGGTCATGTCTCTTTTTACGATGTAGGCGGAAGCGTCCTCAAAAGCCACGGACTTTCCGATGGAGGTCATGATTTTTGAAACAAGCTCGGAAAGCTCCAACTCCGAAGCGATTGTTTTCCCCACTTCGTAAAAGAGGTGTGTTTCCGTAAGTTTCTGATAGAAAAGAGCTTTAAAATCGTGGGTCGAATCCTGAGGTTCACTCTTTTTTGCTTTTGTCTTTGCAGTTTTCGGTTTGGCCTTCGGCATCTGTACCTGCGCGTAGCGTAAGAAATTTACCTGCAAACAAATATAAAGTACTATACCATAATTTTCTTTTTATAACCAGAAAGAATTTTCTGCATATCAGCCCAAAGCCTATCAAGCGGGTGACCATCCATAAAGGGCGCTATCCTCGCCTCAACGGCTGTTCACTTAAAAAAGCTATTCCATAAATTGCATATTAGTCAAGCAAATATAAGTTGATGATATTTTGAATATTAGTCATTTTTAATAGTTTAACTATTCTAGACAGTTACGCCAAGTTGTTTCTTAAAATCATTGACCACCATTCTATCTCTATGCTATATTTTCCGAGAACTAATATCTTGTTAGAGAATGGAGAGAGAATAATGAAAAATCGCTTAAGTCTCGTTCTATGCCTAGTTTC
>CAZYEF010000253.1:0-3182 GCA_964646375.1 uncultured Nitrospiraceae bacterium
AAACGGAGGTTACCGGCCAGTCTTTTGACTTAGTGCTGGAACAGATCCGCAAGGATAAAAAGCTGAAACTGATTTATGCCCACGATAAACAATTCCGGGCGTTAAAACAATCTTTGCCGGAGCGGCAAATCCTTTCAATGAATGACAAGGTTGCGGAAAGATTTATGTCGGGCATGGAAGCCGATCTCAAGGTTCTGGTGAAGATTGCCAAAGAGTTTGACGATGCCGGATTGAACGATTCCGCTCATGACGCCAAACTGCAAAAACTCGGCGAAGTCGTAAAAAACATTCTCGACGGAAAAATCGGAGAAGACTCGCAGCAGCAAGGCAATCCGCGCAAACTGATTGTCTTTTCCTATTTTGCCGATACCGCCGCCTATGTCCGGGATTTTCTCGAAGGTCGTTTCCCCGGAAAAGTTCTTTATGCCGACGGAACCTTGCAGGAAGCGGAGCGCTTGGAAATCGAAAGTTATTTCATGGCATCCGGGGAAAAAGCGAAATCCCCCGATAAAATGATTTTGGTCTGTACCGACGTCCTTTCCGAAGGAATCAATTTGAATCAGGCCGGAGTGGTGGTCAATTACGATATTTCCTATAACCCGGTGCGGGTTATCCAGCGGATCGGGCGGATCAACCGGATTGACTGCAAAGTTTTCGACCGGATTTATTCGGTAAACTTCTTCCCGACCCTGATTGGCGAAGGCATCAGTAATCTCCGTTCCATTGCCGGCACCAAGATGCAAATGATCCATTCCATCCTCGGAGAAGACGCCTGTATTTTGAATACTGATGAGTCTCCGGAAAAATTCCTTGGTTCAATAAACGATCTGGATGCGCTCGAAAAACAGATGACCAGCGACGAAACAAGAGTCGACGGCATGTTCCGCCAGGGCTTGACGGCGTATTCCCTGGGTAAGCGAAAGCAAGATGAATTCTGCATCTATCTCGATTCTCTTGGACTTCGTTTTACGAAAATGCCTGGAACGCAAAATAACCTTTATATCTTTTCCGCCAACTCGGCGGCAATGTTCGTGAAGAAGATTGATGCGGTTGAAAATCCCGAATGCCCGGCGCTGCCGGTTTCCTGTCTTGCCGCTTTTGAGGGAATTCACTGCCGCCCCAACCAGGAGCCACTGCCATTCAAATTCGAGGATGCTGATGTTTTCTGGCGGGAATACCAGGCGTATTGCCGCGGCCTCGCGCATTTAGACAAAAATGCCAAGCTCAGCAAAAAACAGCTTGAAGCACTGGAAAAATTCAAAGCGGTTAAAGCGCAAGTGCCTAACCCGACCGGAAGGATGATTCGCGCAGATGTACAATTCGCGGAAAGATTCCTCTCCTGTAATAATAACATCGATCAGATCAACGATCTGGTTGTCTCCATGCGTGGTAAAAATGATAATATGACCTCCGACAACGCGGAGCATCTGATGGTCGTCGGAATCAAAAAGGAGCAGAAAAATGACTGACGCGATTCAAAATATGATTGCCGGAATGAGCAAAGAAACTCTGGGAGCCTTTTGCCGAACCAAGTCGGGTGATTTTGTTGCGTCGCGCCATTCTACTATTACCGCGCAAAATAAAGACTTATTTCCGGCCGTTTTTCAGGAGCGCTTTGCGTCTGTCGATATCATCGGTTTTTTCAAAAATCTGGAAATATTCGTTTTCTTGATTCGGCTGAAGGACGGGTCTGTACTTTCCGAACGCAGTTGCCGCCGTTTGCAGTTCGATTTCGGCAAAAGAGTTCTAAGCGTTGCGCATAACACCCAATACAGCATCTTTACCGAATGGCTGAGGAACGATGCCCCGGCAAATATTGACAAAGCACTTTTGGTTTTTACCGATGTCGCGGGCAGTTTCCGTTTCAGCCTGGTCGAAAATCTTGACCGCAATGAGGAAACGCCTAAAAGGTTTCGCCGCCAGACCTTCTTTGTTACCAATAGTGGTTCGCAATCCAATCGCACGTTCAAGGATCGGATGAATTTGTATCGTGCCTGGAGCAGTCTCAACGAGCTGAAAGAAGTTTTTTCGGTGGAAAAACTCAGTAATGAGTTTTTTACCGAATACAAAAACATCTACCAGGATTTCGTTGAATATGCTACAGGAAAGCGTATGATTCAACAAGGGAAGAAATGGGTTGAAACCATTGTCCATCCTCCGCGAACGGAAATAATGGCTCAATTCGAACAAATTGGTGATGCCGAAAAAGCTTTTCGCGACTATGTCAAGAAAATGATGGGCCGCCTGGTATTTTTGCAGTTTCTTCAGAAAAAAGGTTGGCTTGGCGTGCCCGAAGGCCAGGAATGGGGCAAAGGCGACAAAGAATATCTCAGGAAGCTTTTTCAATCGAAATCGGAAACAATTAAAAATAATTTTCTCGATACCGTTCTGGAACGGTTATTCTTCCAATCCTTGAATACAGACAGAACTGCCTCTCATGATATTGCAGACGAGCTGCTTTCCATTCAAAATGGACAGAGAGTCCGCATCCCGTATTTGAATGGCGGTCTTTTTGAAAATGATGTGCTGGATCAAACACGAGTTCAGTTTCCCAAAGGATATTTTGAAGAACTTTTTGATACCTTTGAGAGATTCAATTTTACCATTGATGAGAACGACCCGAACGACGCGGAAATTGGTGTCGACCCGGAAATGCTGGGGCGCATTTTTGAAAACTTGTTGGAAGACAATAAGGATAAAGGCGCGTTTTACACGCCTAAGGAAATCGTTCAGTATATGTGCCGAGAAGCTTTGATCGCTCACCTTGGCGATACTCCTGCAGTTCGCAAACTGGTAATTGATTTTGATAATGCGGATATTGTCGATTCGGAGAAAGAAACCCTTATTGCCAAACTGAGAACCGTGAAGATTTGCGATCCGGCTATTGGATCAGGTGCATTTCCGATGGGAATGTTGCATAATGTATTGAATTGCCGAAAACAACTTGAAGGTATCGACGATACGCCCGCCGAAATTGTTCGTTTGAAAAGTGAAATTATTCAGAACAACATCTATGGTGTCGATATCGAAGCCGGTGCGGTGGACATTGCCCGTCTTCGCTTCTGGCTTTCCATCGTTGTCGATGAAGTTCAGCCGATTCCGCTTCCAAATCTGGACTACAAGATTATGCAGGTGAATAGTCTGCTGGAATCTTATAATGGAGTCGAACTTGCGCTTGATCT
>CAZYEF010000254.1:0-3145 GCA_964646375.1 uncultured Nitrospiraceae bacterium
GAGGTATCTGAGATCGGAGGTCTTGCCGAGCGTATTTCAAAGATTGAAGGAATTCTCGCCAAGCTTGTTAAGACCGATGAGCAGGCGCACGCAGAGGCTAATTCCCTAGATGCACTTGAAGCGGAATTGACGAACCAGAAAGAAGAGGAAGGTGTTGACGCTGCGCCGGATGGTACTGAGATTCACAGGATTGGAGATGTTAATTTTTACTGGGATACGGCAAACAACAAGCCGGTACCTATCAGGAACAGCAGTGGATACAGCAAGCGCAAAGCCGGAGATGCCGACGAGGCGTCTGTGATCGAACCGGAGAAAAAGAGCGCTGATGCAGAACCCGAAGAGAAAAAGGCGGCTGATAATTCCGCATTGCTGGCTGGTATCAGAGCAATGAAGCCGATAATCGCCTCCATTGCCGATCCGGCAGAGCGGAAGCGAGCGACAGACTCACTTGCGGCGGCGTTCCGATCGCAGATTCCCAGCTCCGCGAAGGACGGAAAGAAAAGCGTCAGTTATGCCGATTTGACAAAGGGCAAGGCACAAGATTCAAAGGAAAAATCTCAGCCAGAAATTGACGCCGAGTACGGGAAGATTCTTAAAGAAAAAAAGCATCGCAAGTAAAAAAAATTCACAAGGAGGGCTAAACAATGCCTGGTAAGACAATCGGTATTCAAATGAACGCAGGGTTCCCCGGTTCATTTTCGCGCAGTGGCGATACGGTAATTGCCGCACGCCAAATCGCGGCTGCGGATGCAAGCGGCCCCAATTTTGGAGCCGCCCTTATTCTGAACGACGACAACACTTATTCTGATGTTGCCGTGGCCGTTGCCGCAAGCAAAACCGTAAGCATGGCAACCTTTGCAGGTTTCGCTGCACGCGAAGTAAAAAACTTCACAACGTACAATCCAGCTCCTACAGTGGGAAACTATCTGCCCGGACAAATTGCAGACGCAATTGAGCGCGGCAGCGTGTCGGTGAAGTGTTATGTGGGTACGCCAAAATCAGGCGGAAAGGTCTATCTCCGCACTGTTTTGAACGGCGCAATTCCCGCCGGAGTGGTTGGCGGCCTTGAAGCCAATGCGGACAGCACAAATTCGTTTGAGCTGACCAACTGTAAATGGTCGAATGGTTACATGGATGCAAATGGTACAACCGAGCTGACGATCCTCAGCCGGAACATGCCGTAAGGAGGGTGATAGAGATATGTTGACAGCACAACAGACAGCGCTTATTAAACGCGCAATGGATGCAGCGGCAGGCGGCAACGTCTTCCGTGCCGGTGCTATGGACGCGGCAACCGCGGGCGGGCTTGCCTTCCTGACGGCCGAACTTGAAAAACTCGATCCTAAAGTTCGGGAACCGCTTCATGCGGAAACGTGGGACCGCGACATCGTAGCCAAAACTGGCGGTGGTTTCGTGGATTTCACCTCAAATCTGTTTGTCGATTTCGGAACCAGTGGGCCGAATATGTATGGTCTGATGGGAGGCCAGACAAACAACATTCCGATCATGCAGGCGGACATGTCGAAAGACGTGTTCCCGGTGTTCGGATGGAACAACGTGTTGAAGGTTCCTTATGGCGACATGATGAAGCTGCAGCAGGCCGGCAGATCGTTGGAAGACTTGCTTAACCGCGGCATTCGCCTGAACTGGAACAAGGCATTAGATCATATTGTCTACGCCGGATTCGGCGGACAGACCGGCCTTTTGAACAATGCGAATATTTCGTACAGCGTTGCTTCTAAAGCATGGACTGCGGCCGACAAGACTCCGGTGGATATTCTGAACGACATAAACGGTCTTTTGCTCGCAACATGGGTTGCATCCGAATACGACATTTCCGGCATGGCGAACCATATTCTTGTTCCGCCTACCCAGTATTCAATCATGACCGCTCCCATGACGATAGCGGGTTCAAATTCTATTCTTGAATATGTGCTTAAAAACAACATCGGAAAAAATCAGGGCGTTGATGTGAAGATATTCCCGTCAAGACGCTGCATCGGCGCGGCCCATGATGGAACCAGCGACCGAATGATGGCATATGTCAATGATGAGGACAAGCTATCCATCGACATTCCCGTTCCGATTACCCGCGCGATGACATCTCCGGATGTTAAAGAAGCCGCGTATCTCACGCTTTATGTCGGACAGATCGGTGTGGTGAAGTTCCTCTACACACAGCCTGCCGCATATTTGGACGGTATCTAATTTGATTGCTGTTCAAGCCCATGACTTTGTGTCGTGGGCTTTTTAAAGCAGTCAAATCAAAGGAGGAAAATAAGAATGCGTATCTATACCAAGTTGAGCCCCATGTTTAAAAATCCTGATCCATTAATCAAAGACGAAGATGTAAGAAAATATATCCGATGTTCTCCTGGATTTCACGATGTGCCCGATTGGGTGAAGAAAGACATCACGTTTATTTCAGGCATCAAGTCTGGAGTTATTGAGTTGATCGAAGCAAAGGCATCGGTATCTGTGCCTGATCAGGAAGAAAAAAAAGGAAATAAAAAATGAGCATTCCTGAACTGTGGCAGCAGGGCGAATACTCCGACATGTCTCTGGAAAACATTGCAGCGAACGCTTCCAATATGCGATTCGGCACGAACCCGGAATATAAGCTGTCGGATTTTTTAGCCATGTATCCGCAGTTCTCCAGTGTCGGCAATGCAGCATTGACTATATTCATAAATCTTGCCAGCGCCTCCCTATCATTCGAGCGTTGGCAGGATTTATGGAAATTTGCGATGGGATTATTTGTTGCCCATTACGCAACGCTTCACTCTCAATCATCGGAAAACGTGAAGGCTGGACTCGCAAAGGGAATTCAGGTAAGCAAGGGCGTTGGTGACGTGTCGGTATCTTACCAGCTTATAACGGAAGGCTGGCAATCGTGGGGATCTTTTAATCTTACCTTATTCGGTCAACAGCTGATCACGATGGCAAAAACAATTGGCGCTGGACCTGTTTATATTTGGTGAAAAAATGATCGACGTTTCGGATGTCTTTAATGATCCTGATTTCAAACTTCAATTCACCATATACCGCAGCTCCGGACAATTCGCGCTGGGGGGATGGCAGGAAGGCACGCCGGTGCAGATAACCGTTACCGATGGTTGTGTCCTTCCTATTTCCAGCAAAGACA
>CAZYEF010000255.1:0-3112 GCA_964646375.1 uncultured Nitrospiraceae bacterium
CGGAGCAGTTTGACCTGCGAAGTCTCGTTCAGGTCGCCGATCTCGTCGAGAAACAGCGTCCCACCAGTTGCCTGGGCGATGAGGCCGGCGCGCGCCTGGTCGGCGCCGGTATAGGCGCCCTTCTTGTGGCCGAACAGGGTATCCGAAAACATGTTGTCATCAAGTCCGGCGACATTTACCGGAACGAATTTGCCCCGCAAACCGCTCAACGTATGAATCGCCTTTGCTATCAACTCCTTGCCGGTGCCGGTCTCACCCATGATGATGACCGGTTGCCTCGATTTGGCTACGACCTCACAGTACTGGAATGTGGCATGCATCTTCGGACTGGCCGTGACGATTGAGGAGAAAACCTCAGGATGTTCGATCCGGCTGGTGAGCAGATGCTCCCTCAGCTGGGACAACTGGTTCTTCAGACTGCAGATCTCCAGAGCCTTCTTAACACAGGAAATGAGCCGGGCATTTTCAACCGGTTTCACCAGATAGTCGAATGCCCCCGCCTTCATGCATTCAACCGCGGTTTCCACCTCATCCGCCGCGGTCATGACGATGACCGGAATCTGGGGAAAATCGCGACTCAGGGACACGAGAAGCTCCCTGCCGGAAACGTACGGCATCAGCAGGTCCAGTACGATAACGCTTATTCTCTCATTTTTGAGTAAAGGTATAACCTTCCGGCTGTCATCAAGAGTGATGACCCCCTTGATACCGGAAAAACGGAGCAGGGATTCGGATGAAAACAGAATATGCTGCTCGTCATCAACTATCAGAACCGAAAATTCGCTATCATCCACCATTAGTATTGATTCTCCTTGGTATCAAACTGCAACGCCGGTATTTTCACAAGAAAAACTGTACCCCTACCCAGTTCGGAATTGCACTCGATAAAGCCGTTGTGTTCTTTCACGATGTTGAAAATGATTGAAAGCCCCAAACCGGTTCCACCACTATCCAGTTTTGTAGTGAAAAACGGGTCGAAGATAGCCCTCTGTACGTCTTCCGTCATTCCAACACCATCATCCTTCACCATTATGGTGATCAACCCCAAATATTTGGAATAGGACGTTGTCAGCGATACCGCGCAGTTTCTATTCGGTAACGCTTCAAGGGCATTCATGGTGAGGTTTACGATCACCTGTTCCAGTTGACGGAAACTCCCCTTAACAGTTGGAAGTTTCTTTTCCAAAGTACAGGTAAAGTTGTCGGTGTGCTGTTTAATTTTGTTTTGCAGCATCGTTATGGCCGCCTCAATAACCCTGTTGATATCCACCGGTTGATCAAGACGGGTTTTTTCCTGACGAGCGAAATCTTTAAGTCCGGTAACGATTCCCTTGATACGATATGCTCCTTCAGTGAGACCATTAAGCATTTTAGGAATGAGTTTCTCGGCCTCACCATAACTCAGTTTACCGAGATAGAGCTCACCGTTTTCTTCGGAAAAACGACTAAGTATCCTGCTGATGTCCGGCCACAGATCTGACAGAAACTGTGCATTGGAAAGGATGTAGTTATTCGGATTGTTGATCTCGTGGGCAATTCCGGAAGCAAGAGTACCGATTGCCGCCATTTTGTTTGCCTGGAGGAGACGTTCCTGCATGATTCTGTTCTCCTCTTCAGCAATCTTTCTCTCCGTTATATCCCTGGCGACCGCCAATACCTTGTATTCACCTCCGATTGTCGCCCCCTTCATGTGCACCTCGATCCAGAAAAGGCGCCCGGATTTGTCCTTGGCAAGCCACTCTATCATGTGTGACTGGATATTTTTCGTATGCCAGATGTGTCTAAGCGCATCGCTTTGGGTATACGGAGGAAAACCTGCGCTCAATTCTTCCACGGAGAGTTGCAATACTTCTTCACGCTTATAACCGTACATCTGACACATCTTCAGATTCACATCCAATATGGCTCCGTTTTCAGCATCAAAAACGAAGGTTGCGTCATTGGCGGCATCGAAGATTGCGCGGTAGTTGGCTTCCGACTCCTTGAGCGCCTGTTGCGCCAGTTTGCTGCCGCTTATATCCACCAGCATTGCCACATAACCGATTGTTTCCCCCAGACTGTTCCGCATCGAAGCCGTTGAAAGGCTTATGTCGATGTAACGACCGTTTTTATGCAGCCTGCAGGTCTCCACGGAACGCAGTTCCTCGCCCTTATCCAGATTGGAAATATTCGTCCTGAATTCCCGCATGAGCTCAACCGGGACAATCGGGTATGGCTTGCCCAGCACCTCTTCCTTCTTCCACCCCAAAATGCGCTCAGCAGCCGGATTCCAGAGGGTCACATTGAGGTTTAGGTCGGCGGCAATGATTGCCGGTGGTGACGCTTCCACAAGCGATTCAAGTACTTGATTTGTTTCGCGAAGAGCATTCTCTGTTTGTTTGCGGTCGGAGATGTTGTGGCGATACTCACCAACCATGACGACATTACGTGATTCATTGAAAATTGGAAATGCATGGATTTCCAAATATCCAATTCTGGGAACGAACTTTTCCGTAACAATGGTTTTACCGGTTTCAAAAACCTCTAACAGGTGGCATGAAGAGCAGGGCTTGTCCACACCGGGATAAAAAGCTTCATAACAGTGTCTGTTTTCCACTTCCGTTTTTGGAGCCGCAAACCCATAACCTCCCCGCCAGTTGCTGTATACAATTTTAAAATCCCTGTCTATTACGGATATAAGATCGGGGAGCGCATGGAGAATGTTACATGCCAGTTTCTTTTTCGAAAAGGTGACTGCAGCGTCCTTTCCGCCATTTATAATATTTCTAGCATCCATAATCAGTCCTCTTTCGTATTTGAACACATTTTTAGAACTGAGCTGAATCTCATTGGTTGGAGGTGGCTACCAAAAAAATCTCAATAAATCACGAAACACATGCAAATAGCAAGCCACATAGAAAATACTTGAAAGGAATGGCGGTGTAAAGAATCAGCACCCTCAGGGCGCGGCTTTTAAATTCGCCCCCCGCAGGGGGCTGGCCCGCCACCCGAAGGGTGTGGTTTTCTACTGCACAACAAAACAGGGACAAAGCAATTTAGCTAAGTCCCTGTTTTTAATGGTCGGTGCGACTGGATTCGAACCAGCGACCACTAGACCCCCAGTCTAGTGCGC
>CAZYEF010000256.1:0-3105 GCA_964646375.1 uncultured Nitrospiraceae bacterium
CCCACTGGTTGCCTATGCCGCTTGATTCATATGTTTAACCGCCGGAGCAATAACCTTTACCGCAAACTATGGACACCTGGGGACACTACTGTCGTATACCTGTCAACGCCCTTTGGATGCTCCGGGCCTGGATACCGATATTAACATTGCCAACCAGTTAAGGAATCTTGAATATCAACAAAGGCAAACCGAATTACAGGAACAAATGTTGATAAATCAAAACAATAGCCAACCTGCTGAAGCGTTTGATCAACCGGCGCAAATTGTTGAGTAACCACCAGCAGTTTATGATCAGCCAGAAATGGGCAAGTTGAACAGCGGATCGAAGCGCCACGGCTCAAAAAGTATCTAAGAAAATCCAACAGAAGGAAAGAAAATGCGCAACAAAGTTGGAGGATAGGCACGGGAGAAAGGCGTTGGGGCAGTGCAAGACTTTTGTGAGAAGGAAGGCAAGGCTAAAAGCTGTATGAAAGATGCAAGTTTTATCTTACCTGAACGGATCGACAATGGACAACCTGCCATCTATCACCTGCCCATGCTGCATATCTTCGGTAAAGAGGGTTTTGGCTTGCGACTGAAGGGCGGAAGCGATAATCAGGCTATCCCACGGAGAATAATTGCTGGTTCGCATGAGTTCGAAAGAACGGAGAATCGTTGCCGAATCGACCAGATACAGTTCGAACAGTTCCATGAATTCAGCGGCATAGCGGAAAGTGTCGTCTCTGGAATTGATGTTTTTCTTGAGCGAGACAGCAACAAATTCATTGATGACTTGGGTGCTGATGACGATTGCCGGATTGCGGATCAGAAGTTCATGAACCCGCTGTTTTTTGGATAAATCATCGGCAACAAAGTAGATCAGGAGGTTAGTGTCAAGAAAGACTTTACCTTTCATGCGCTTCATCCCTGCTGAAGCAATACCCGGCGGGCAGGGAGCCACGGGACTCGTCAAATATCTTTTTCAGCCGTTTGGCGCGCGATGATTTGCGGGCGGGGGTGTCGTAAGGGAAGATGATTACCTCAACGGTACGGTTCGACAACCCGGCGGGAAGAGTAATATTGATCGAACCATCTTTGGGGGTAACTATTTCACGAAGGGCTTGCATGGGGCGCTCCCGGTAAGAGTTGTATTATTCAGGCAAAGTCTAGCATAACCTGTTGAACACAAAAACAAGAAAGTATTTGGCGTCGGGAAGCCGGGAAACAGTATGTTCAATTTCCAGGAAACCCTCCGGTGTGTAGCCGGACATTTTAACAAAAGAGGGTACAAGAAATGCGAAGAATCCTGATCATAAGCATTACCATGATAACCGTTCTACTGCTGGCGGGCCACGCATTAACTCACACCGTTCGCTCGGTTTCGGCAACCTGTCCGCTCTGCAAACACACGTTCAATTACATGGCCGATACTTCGGGAACCAAGTTCGATCAGCGTCTCGACCTGAAACCGGTCGGCCCCATAGCCGCGCCCTGGAGTATTCCTGTCTGCCCCGAATGCGGGCTGGTATACGTCAGCAAAAACGATTTCTCCGGTGTGGAGCTGCAAAAATGCCGCTCGATTATCGAATCAGCAGAATACAAACAGCGCCATGGCCGTGGCTCCTATGTTCTGCTCGGGGTGCTGTACGAAGGGCTCGGCCGGGACGAGTCGAGTATTGCCCATGTTTTTCTGAAGGCTTCATGGCAGGAAGAAAAGGATAATCAGAAGTGGAAAGAAGATATGGAGCGCAGCCTTGGCCACTTCGAGGCATATCTGAAGACAGAAACTGATAAAAATGGGCAATGGCAGACGGCCCAGATCCTCAAGGGGGAAATCCTCCGCCGCCTTGGCCGGTTCGATGAAGCCAAGGCTCACCTGACGTCATTGAAAACGTCGGAGAAGTTCCAAACGAAACAACTAGCCCACGTCATCAACTTTGAGCTTGAGCTGTGCGAAATAAAGGATCTCAAACCCCACACCGTTTCCGAAATTGTAAAACGGGAAAAAACCGCGCACAGCGGGGCGCCTTGATTTTCATGGCTGGTTTTTGAACCCCGTTTTAATGGTAACAACGAGAAGCAGTGGCTTCATTTCGATAGAGGTGTGAGCCATAATTCCCGGCCACCCATAAATTCAATGTGTTGCTGCCTGTTAGCAACAATGCATATCAATTCACAAGGAGGATGAGGAATGAAAAAGAGGATGTTTCTGACAACCGTGGGATGCGGCGCGCTGATGCTGCTGAATTCTCTTTCCGCAAATGCCGGAGCGCCAAAAGGGGCAAAGGCGATATTCGCCAGCGGAGAAGGGCCTACCGTATCGATGCATTCCACTCCAAAAGCAACCAATTTGAAGAAAACGGTCAAGCGTTCGACAGCGAAAGAAAAATACGCCGGTTTGTCATACCAGCTCATGCTTCTCTCCGATGACGGACGCATGAAAGCCGTCACGAAATCCCGCACGTTCCGTTCCGGCGAACGGGTCAAGATGCTCGTCAGAACCAACCGGCCGGGTTATCTGACCATCATGAATGTTGGTTCGTCGGGCAACACCAACATGCTGTTCAATGAATACGTCGATGCATACACCATGCACGAGATACCAAAGGCGACAACCTTCAAATTCGTCGGCGCTCCCGGAACGGAACGGCTGTTGGTCATGCTCTCCGACAGCCCCAATCCTTTTGGGAGCGGACAGCAGCAGAAAACGACCGTCGCGGACAACAGCCCGGCTACACCGCCCTCCGCTGACCTCAGCGTCCCTCCGCCAACACCGGCAGCTCCATCAAATGACCCGAACATGACCACCGCTTCCAACGACGTCGCGGAACTGCCTCCCCCTCCCATAGTGCTCGCTTCCAACATGGAAGGCGCGAAAAGCCTGCGCAGCGGCGCCAAGGACATCGTTTTAGACGACAACATGCAGACATCATTTGCCGTTATTTCACCGAAAACCGGATGGAAGCCGGCATCCATGGGAGGAAAAGACATAGTTCTCGAATCGGAAGGCGGAAGAAACTTCGGCGTTGTCCCCGCGTCTGCGGTCTCCGGAGGCGGAATGCTGACCATGCAGATCAAGCTGCGTCACCGCTAGAGGGAATGACCTTGTGAACGCGAAAAGAATTC
>CAZYEF010000257.1:0-3091 GCA_964646375.1 uncultured Nitrospiraceae bacterium
CCCGCCGAACGCCGCGATGAAGATCTTCTCGATGCTTATTCCCAGGCGGTGATCAGCGTCGTGGCGGCCGTTTCGCCGGCGGTGATTGCGGTCGGCGGGCTTTCCGAGTCGGGCGGCTCCGGCTCGGGGTTTTTGATCTCGCCCGACGGCTACGCGGTGACCAATAGCCACGTGGTCCACGGGCGGAAGCAACTGAGCACCACCACCTCCGAGGGCGACCGCATCGCCACCGAGGTGGTCGGCGACGATCCGTCCACCGACCTGGCCCTGCTGCGTCTGGCGGCGCGGGACCTCCCCTACGCCCAGTTCGGCGATTCCGACAGCCTGCGCGTGGGGCAGCTGCTGATCGCCATTGGCAGCCCCTTTGGATTCCACTCGACCGTGTCGACCGGCGTGCTCAGCGCGCTGGGACGGGGAATGCGCAACCAGCAAGGGCGGCTGATCGAGAACATCCTCCAGCACACGGCCCCGTTGAACCCCGGCAATTCCGGCGGGCCGCTGGTGGATTCGCGGGGGAGAATTGCGGGCATCAATACCGCAATCATCATGGGCGCGCAGGGCATTGGTTTTTCCATCCCCTCCGACACCGCAAAATGGGTCGTCTCCCAATTGCTCACGCACGGACGGGTGCGCAGAGGATATCTGGGCATCAGCGCCCAACAGCGGCCCCTCAGCCGCAGAATGGTTCGCTTTTATAATCTGCAGCGGGAAATGTCGGTGGAGATATTTTCCGTGATGCCGGAAAGCCCTGCAGCCCTATCAGGTCTGAAAAAAGGAGATCTCATCGTGGGCATCAACGGGCACGTGGTAACAAGCGTGGACCACATCCACCGGTTTTTATCCGAATGGCCAATCGGTAAAACCGTAACGATAACCATTTTACGCGGTCAGGACCGTCTGGAACTCGATGCAACCCCGATGGAAGCAGGCAAACCATGACGACCCGCGGTTTGAAATAGTATTTCAAGACCGGATCAGAAACGTTATCGTTCAATGACATTTCAACTGCGATGAAGAACGATTCATGGTTTGATTGCTAAGACACATATTTCCGCCTGTCTGGTAAGACTGCCCGGTATCGCGACATAGAGGAGACCTTCCTCTCAAACGAAGAGAGATGTGCGTGCAGCGCGACCGATCGGAATATTCTGAAAATGCATATACCGCCCGCCTCAAAAACCTGAAGAAAACCCGCCCTGCAGAAAACGTAAACATGTTTGCGTGCAGCATCTAAAAAAATATCATCATCCCCCGCTATCTCCACCTCTGAGACCGGCTTCCCGGTAACGGTATCATAGACAATCATCCATGACGGGTTGCGGCACCCGATGAACAACCGATTTTCGGCTTCATCCAGCGCCATGGGAAAATTTCTGCAATCCTCCGAAACCGGCCAGAAAGCATGTGAAGTCCTGCGGTGTTTGTCGATAACGGCAATATGTTCGGCAGAAGGCTTCGTCAGTGATAAAAAAGCCGAAAAAACGCTTCTCTCCTGCCATAAACAGTAAGCTTTTGGGTATAATTTCATAAAGGAGCCTTATGAAAATTAAAGAAATGTTTAATAAAAACAGGTACCTGCTGATAAAACCTCTTCTTTCTATTTTTATAATAACCTGTCTTTGCCTCGGAATTTTTCTTGTTATTTCACAGCATTACAAGAACATTCTTTTTGAAAATGTGGAGAAGCAATATCGTCAGGGTCTTATTAACATCGTTTCTGTTGCCAGAAATGCTGTGGAACCAATATTAATAAAGGTTCGCATCAAGGAAATAGGCCATGAGGAAGCGATACAGCAGATACGGCTGTTGCTCCGCAACATGACCTACCGAGACCAGGACGGCAACAATTATGTTTTCATGAGCTCCTACGAAGGCATAATGCTGGTCCAGCCGTTCGAACCATCAAAAGAACTGACGAACCAGCTGGACCTCAGGGATGCCAATGGTCTCTTCATTATCCAGGAGCTTATCAAGGCCGCACAGACACAGCCTGACGGATCGTTTGTGAGTTACCATTATTATCTCCCGGGGGTCCATGAAGATCAGGAAAAAATGACTTATGTGGTCGGTCTGCCCGAGATCGGCTGCTATATAGGCACCGGCATGTACATGAAAAGGATCATCCATACGCAAAAAGACATTTTAACGAAAGTCAATAACACATTCATCTCGGTCTTCATAGCGTTTCTTGTACCGATAGCAGTTGCAATCTTCTTCATTCTCGGCAGGAACAAACAGCTGTTAACCGAAATCGAGACTCGCAGAACTACGGAAGAGCACCTGCAAAAAAGTGAGGAAAAATACCGTTCCATTTTTGAAAACGCCGTGGAGGGCATCTATCAAACCGCGCCGGAAGGCCGCTTCATCAGCGTGAATCCAACCCTTGCCCGCATGGCCGGGTATGAGAGCCCCCGGGAAATGATAGACGCCATCACCAGTCCGGACCAGTATTACGCCGACAGTTCCGACAGGAAGATACTACTCAATATTCTCCAGCAGACGGGGTTTGTCAAGGACCATATAGTAAAAATGAAGCGCAAGAACGGGAGTATTTTCTGGGCATCGGTCAGTTCGCGGATCGTGAAAGATACGGCGGGCAATGCTTTGTATTATGAGGGCACGGTGGAAGACATCAGCGCCAGGAGACAGGCGGAAGAAGAGGCAATACGACTGGCCGCCATCGTCAGGAACAGCAGGGAGATGGTCAACCTCGCCGGTCTGGACGGATACATGATTTTCCAGAATGAAGCAAGCGCGAACATGCTGGGCATTGATCAGGCCGACATGCATAAGACACATATTTTACAGATAATCCCCGACCATTTAAGACCTCTGGTCGAGAAAGAAATGCTCCCTTCTCTGCTGGCTGGGGGGTATTGGGAAGGAGATTTGCAATATGTCAATCTCAAGACCGGAAAAATGATCGATGCGCACACGCTGACCTTTACCATTGACGATCCCTACACACTGAATAATAAGTATTTTGCAAACATATCTCTTGACATTTCCCAGCGCAAGCTGTTTGAGGAACGATTTACAAAAATATTCATGATGGCTCCGGATATGATCGGAATAACACGAATGAATGACG
>CAZYEF010000258.1:0-3061 GCA_964646375.1 uncultured Nitrospiraceae bacterium
AGGAAGATGTCCACCAGCCCCTCCTTGATGGACTGTTTATACACCGCCTGCGTCGCTGGAATCACAATCAGGCGAACGTAGGGGTGTACTTTATGACCCTTGATGACCTTCGCGGCCTCCCTGATGTCCTCTATTCTTCCATTTGTACAGGAACCAATCATGGACTGGTCGATATTGACGGAGGCCAGCTCGCTCACCGGCTTCACGTTTTCCGGCAGATGGGGGCAGGCAATCTGCGGCTCCATGCCGGTGAGATCATATTCACGGATCTCGGCGTACGATGCTTTTTTGTCGCTTTTATAAAACTTATACTTCCGCTTTGCACGCCTAGCAACAAACTTTTCCGTGATGTCGTCAGGCTCAATGATTCCATTTTTTGCGCCCGCCTCGATTGCCATGTTGCACATGGTCAGACGGCCCGCCATGGACAGCTTTTTGATCAATTCACCCGCAAACTCCATTGCGCGATACCGGGCACCATCCACGCCGATGTCGCCGATTGTACGGAGAATAATGTCCTTGCCGCCCACCCATTTGCCAAGCTTGCCTTTATAAATGAACTTCATGCTTTCGGGAACCCTGAACCAGCTTTCTCCCGTGATCATCGCCGCTGCCAGGTCGGTGCTCCCGACCCCTGTGGAAAACGCCCCCAGAGCGCCGTATGTGCATGTGTGGCTGTCAGCGCCAATCATCGCATCGCCGGGAACGACAAGGCCCTGTTCCGGCAGCAGCGCATGTTCAACGCCCATCTTCCCCACATCGAAAAAAAGAGAAAGATTATGTTCACGGGCAAACTGCCGGATCATATTGCACTGCTCGGCAGACGCTATATCCTTGTTTGGAGTAAAGTGGTCGCAAACAAAAGCGATTCTGGCCGGATCAAATACTTTGTTGGCTCCGGAAGCGCGGAACTCCTTGATCGCGATCGGAGCGGTGATATCATTACCAAGCACCAAATCCAGTTTTGCGTTGATCAGTTCCCCGGGAACGACCTCTTTTTTGCCACAATGCGCGGCAAGAATTTTTTCAGTAATTGTCATCATAATTTAAAACTATACAATATCCCTCATTTTGTTGCAACAGTTTTTTGCCCGCTTTTCCGGTTATTATAAAATAACAGCTGCCGCAGCAATAAAAACCCGCGTAAACTGCAACCGGTCTGTGCCTTCCCTGCAAAAGCGTTCTCAAAAACCGAGTTCCTCGCCGACGAGGATGACAGAGAAATCGGTCAACGGCGGTTTCTTCCGGATAATCGTGGTGATATTGCAGATGCGGGTCGGTCCCTGGCAGTCCATGCAGATTCCGGTCTGCGTGCAGGGGTTCGGTTTGTTGATCCGTTTATTGTTAATCGGCGCTGCATAGAGTTTTATCCTCTCTTCTGCCGCGGGAACATCGCGGACAATCTTGTTGATGCCGGCAACAATAATCACTTTTTTCGGCCCGAAAATCATGGCGGCCACCCGGTTGCCAACGCCGTCCACATTCACCAGCTTGCCGTCAAGCGTGACCGCGTTGCTTCCGGAAAGAAAAACGTCACAGGACAGCTGTTTATGGCGATACTCCAGAATCTGCTCAGGAGCAAGACCGGGTTTATTATGGTTGTAAACCGTATAACCGCGTTTTTCGAGTATATCGCCCAGGGCAAGATCGGCGGTCGTGGTCCAAGACCCTCCCATGCCCACGGCAGCCCCCTGCGGAATTGCAGCAAGAACGCTGTCTACGGCTTCCTTGCGGGTTTTTACATAGCTTGCCTTAAAGTTGTTTTTTATCAGCGCATCCACAGTTTTTGTCCCGAGAGCATCCACATGCCAGCTTTGAGCTTCGTTCATATTCTTGTCCCCTTCCGTAAGTTTTTCCTAGATTAGCATATCCGTTTCCGAACAACACACCATATCAGGACACTGCCTGATTCCGGTGGTCCTGACATCTGTTTTTTTATTTCTCCTGTCTGTTCAATGCCTCTTTTGCCTTGATAAGGGCCGTAATGGTCTCGTTCACGGGAACGATAACCGACTTTTTTCGTGCGAGATTGACAATAGCGCCGTTCAGCGCGTCGATTTCGAGACGTTTCCCGACCATCACATCATAGTACATGGAAGGAAAATGCCGGGCCGTGGGAGGAAGAAGGTTAGAATAAAAATGGTCGCCATACGCCCGCGACGACGCCCATCTCAGCACAATTCCGTGCGCGTGGGCAACCTGAAATATCTCTTCGATAATCCGGTCCATAATCTTTCTTGTTCCTTCGTGTTCTGCGAGTTTTCCGTAATTGCACTCCAGTATCGCCCCGAGCGCATTCAGCGCGGAATTATAAATGATTTTATCCCAGAGAGCGGCATATACGTCAGCGGCGTACACGGCAGGGATGCCCGCCGCAAGGATGGCAGCGGCGATTTCCCTGATCCGGTCTTGTGACACGGCACCGTGGGGCTGGCCGATCTGCACCTTGTCAGCAATTACCGTGACTTCCGCCGTGCCGGGAGAAAGCAGTTTTGCGCCGAAATAGACACCCGCAAGAAGCGTGTGCTCTGTTCCCACCGCCGCGGACACAATCTCATAATTGCCGTATCCGTTCTGGGCCGTAACGACAAGCGTTGAATCCGTTACGAGCGGCTTCAGCTGTTCTATTGCCGACTCAGTGTCATACGACTTGACCGTAAAAAAAATAATATCAAACGTGATCTTCTGAAGCAGGATCGGGGAACTGCATATGCCGTCGAGCACCGCTTCGTGCTCTCCCCAAATGCCGCTGATCCGGAGTTTCTCCCGTCCGATATCCGAGACATGTTTCTCCTTCGCCAGAGCAAAAACTCTATGGCCCGCATTTTTCAGAAATGCCGCGAAAACCGTTCCGACGGCTCCAAGTCCGGCTATGAGTATGGTATAGGAAGGCACGGCTGTCCTGGACATACGGCAGTCAACCTGATCACTACTTGTCTGATTATAACACGATTCTCTGCGGCCATTCAATCGCGTAAGACAAAACAACGACAACCACCCGCAATGTCACGATGTTCTCATGCGCCTCATACCGTGGTATACTTGTCAATCAAAACGGAAG
>CAZYEF010000259.1:0-3054 GCA_964646375.1 uncultured Nitrospiraceae bacterium
GCGGACACGAGGCTTTTCAGGCCTCTGCTCTACCAACTGAGCTACCTCGGCATGAGTATGACACATCAGCAGGCCGTTAAAATAGCAGAGTAGAGGGATGATTGTCAAGCTATTTTTCTTCACGCGGGACAGGCTGTTGCATTCTCATTTTTTTACTGTATACTCGTCATGCAAGTTTTTGTTTGATTCCGTTGCCATCAGTGTGCTCTCCCCGTTTCTTCAAGAACATCTTGTATTGTAAGTATTATTTTTTACAATCTTCTTAAATCTGCAGAAAGTATTGCCTTGACTTTTAACCTGTAATTTTGGTAATATTTTTTGTATCAATTTGATAAGAAAAGAAAAAAATGGCAAAAGAGACTTCAGAAATAGTCAAACTTACGGAGCGCATCTCGAAGGATCCAAAATCAAAGCTCTTTGTACCTCTTGCAGAGGAGTACAAAAAAGCCGGGGATCTGGAGATGGCAATTTATGTGCTCACGGAAGGTTTAAAAAATAATCCTACATATGTCACAGCACGGTCAATTCTTGGCAGACTCCTGTTAGAGCAGGGTGATCTCGCAGGAGCCAGAAAAGAATTGGAAGAAGTCGTCAAGGTCATTCCGGATAATCTTCTGGCTCAACGCAAACTCGGGGATATTTGTGCCCTTCAGAAGAATCCGGCCGAAGCGCTTAAGCACTACAAATCGGTGCTTGCGCTGAACCCGCGGGATAATGAGGTTGTTTCAATCATCTCAAAAATTGAAGCTGGTCTCAGTGCCGCTTCATCTCCTAAGCCAGAACCTGTACCAGTTCAGTCGGAGCAGCAGGAACCACAACCACAACCACAACCACAACCACAACCACAACCACAACCACAACCACTGGAACCAGCAGCTGTTTCCATTCAGCAACCAGAGAAAACGCAGGATATTGCTCCGGTTGAAGCAGCCCCTGCGCAGAGCTTCCTCTCGGATGCAGAGGAACCGAAGCCCGCACCTGAACATACACCGCTAGAAGAGCCTGCCACATTGCCCAAGGCGGAAGAGTATGTAGAAAAACATCCCGCTGAGAGGCAGGAGCAGATAAAATCAGATTTTGAGTCGCTGACGGTGGATTTTGATCTGCCTTCGAAAGAAGTGAAAAATCAGGAACCTTCTTTGGAAAAACCAGCCGAAACTGCTGCAATATCGCCCGATCAAGCACAGGAAGAGACATCACTGGATGAACTTTTTTTAACGGAGGCGGATTTATTCGCCGGAGTCGTCTCGGAAGAAACACCGTTGTCTTTTTCGGAACAATTGATCAGCCCCGAGATTGAAGAAACGATTTCAACGCAACAAGCTCCGGTCATGCCGCCGGAATCCGCCGTCGAAGAGCCATCAGAAAAATCAGATGATTTCACGACAGATACTCTTGCAGAGCTCTATGTTGCGCAGGGATTCTATGAAAAGGCAGTTGATATCTATGAGAGGATGCTTGCTGATAACCCGGGTAATCATAAATTAAGGGATAAATTGGATCAGGTGAAGGCCATGATTCCGGCGTTGGCTGCACCGGTGCAGGAATCGTTGCCAAATAATTCGACGGATATTTTTGCAGAACCACAAGTATACAGCGCGCAGGAAGAACTGACGGCCGAGCCGGGCGCAGAGCCGCCAAAAGAAGCTCCAGCTGCTGAAATAGAAAACATTCCTCCAACAGGAGGATTCCAGACGAAGTCCGTCGAATCTGATGTCCCTTCTGGCCAGGAATTCAACCAGGCAAGGCCGGTATATGCCGACTTTGAGCCGCGTGAGTATGTGCCTCCCTCCCCCCAGCCAGAGCCTGAACAGCAGCCACGGCCGGAGCCACAACCGGAGTTACAACCGGAACCCCTTCCAGTTGAAAGCAAGACTGAAGCGGAACACATTGCGTCCAAGTCTCCAACGACCATCAGAAATGAAACCATACATCGTTTGGAAGCCTGGCTTAAGAATATAAAAAAGGAGTCATAAATGTCCTTTTCCGACATTATAAAGCAGGTAGTCAATGGTACGGAAGGGGCGCTCGGCGCTTTAGTCGTCGGGCTTGACGGCATTCCGGTCGAAGAATACACCATAAACAACGAAATGGATTTGCGGTCCATGACTATCGAATATTCTTCACTACTGAAGGAAATCGAGAAAGGCTCTCAGATATCAGACATGGGATCAACGAAAGAAGTGACCGTAATCGCCGACAAGGCCATGATTATGCTCCGCAGGCTGAACAACGAGTATTTTTTCGTGCTCATTATGAAACCTGAGGGGAATTTCGGCAAAGGGCGCTTCCTTCTTCGGATGTCGGTGCCGAAGCTGCTCAAGGAATTTTAACGAAGCAACTTTTTTATTCACAGGTGAGACTGCCACGGGCAGTTTTTATTTTCTGGGGGGAGCATGAGAATCCTGGTGCTTCATGGACCGAATTTGAATCTTCTCGGCAGGCGGGAGCCGGACGTTTACGGCACCGTAACGCTTGACGATATTAATAAAAAAATTTCTGCGCTGGCAATGGAGCTGGGAGTGGATGTCGCTTTTTTTCAGTCGAACCATGAAGGGGAACTGGTCCAGAAAATCCAGGATGCGATGGGCGCGTTTCAGGCGATCGTCATCAATCCCGGTGCTTATACCCATACCAGCGTTGCGATTCGCGATGCTATATCTTCATTGGACATCCCGGTTGTTGAGACTCATATCTCAAATATTTATAAGCGTGAAGAATTCCGTCATCATTCGTTCATTTCTGGTGTCGCCGTTGGACAGATCGCCGGATTCGGACCGGAGAGCTACCTTCTTGCGATAAGAGCGGCCGCAGGGCTTGCGAAGGACGGCAGCCAGAAGTGATGCAGAGGCCGGAACAAAGCCGGACATCCCGGCTCAAACGTGTGCTGGGAAGTTGTGACTTCCCCGCGTATCTCGTGACTCGCCGTGAAGATGTCCGTTATCTTTCTGGATTCACCGGCTCAGCGGGCAGTCTTCTTATTTCTGCCGACAGGTCTGTTCTGATCACTGATTTTCGCTATAAGCTTCAGGCCCGCCTTGAGACCAGGGGATT
>CAZYEF010000260.1:0-3043 GCA_964646375.1 uncultured Nitrospiraceae bacterium
GAGATTGAGGGATAGAGACAAAAGAGATATGCCAGATTAATCGAAAGGAGGTGATTCCATGCGAAAACGTCATGCTGTGGTAGTCGCCATATGCGCGTGTGTGCTTTTTTCAGTTATTGGTATTGCATATGGATATTCGGAAAACGACATAACTGTCAAGGCTACGGTTTATGGAGCTGACTGGAACGCAAAAGGAGAGGTGACCAGCGTGTCACTGCTCACTGTGGAAGGCGATGAACTGTTTGTGACGCATAACGCCGTCGGTGATGAGCTCTTAACAAAGGTTGATCAAAATATCAAGGCAAACGGAGCGGTGCTTGTCGATAAGCAGGGTCGGAAAAATATAACTATTTACAAATATGAAATTCTGTTCAATTGATGAGATCTTGAGCGAGCGGTACATTTAAGGAGGGTATTTATGGAAAGAAGAGACTTTTTAAAAGCAATGGCCGCATCAGGTGCAGCTCTGGCCGCAACCGGTTTGGGGTTGGAAGATAAGGCCTGGGCTGACGCAAGACGTGAAGATATCGGAATGTGCAAATCAGTGAAAGTCACCTGCGTATCGGAAACAAGCTGGTTCGATTCACCGCGGATGCTGCAGGACATAAAAGACGCGGGCGGCGCCATGGTCTCGCACTATGAAATCCCGTGGACTCAGAGCAACCTTGGCGGCTATGTGGCGCTTATAGAAGTCGAACAACTTGACGGAACGAAGCACATAATCCAGCTGGATACCGGCTGGAGCATTGCGTGGACAGATTATGTTCTTGAAAAGTCGGGTTTGTCCAGCCTGCTTCAGAAGAAAAAAGTCGATGTGCTGGTCATGAGCCATGAGCATGAAGACCATTTCTTCGGGCTTACGTCAACCCTTAAGCGGCATGACAAAATTCCGATGGTCATTCCGAACACGTTCTATCCGGAAGGGAAGTTGATGCTTGCCGGCAAGTACAAAAACGACAAGTCGAAAGCCTCGAACAATATTCCGCACAGAGGAGAACTTGTCGAAGTGAGCGGCAGCAAACTCTACAAAATGTATCCCGGCGTCGCGGTGAAAATGTTCGATATTCCGATTATGCTCAGAACGCGCGGAGAGCAGGCTCTCATCTTCAACATCAAAGACAAGGGCGTCGCTACCGTGACCGGCTGTTGTCACATGGGAATCATGAACTTGGTCAACTATGCCGCAAGAAACATTGAAGGGTACAAGCCGTACGGAAGTTACGGAGGGTTCCATATTGCTGCATTTGAGAACTGGGACCCCAAGTTCGACGATATTATTCATGGGCTGAAAAAGATGAATCTTACCAAGCTCGGATGCAACCATTGCACGGGCTGGATTTGGGCCCAGCGTGCACGCGAGTTGGGGCTTCCTATCGTATTGGGGACTCAGAAATACAAAGAATTCAAGAGACTGCCTACTACGGGCCCTGGTGCAAAGGAAAACGTATATCTCCGAAATGGCGATGTTATAACGTTCTAACGAGCCGCGTAGCAACACGTGCTCGTATAAAAAACAAAACATCATTAATGGTGCATGGCGGCAGGCACGCCTGTGATATCGCGCGACAGGCGTGCGGCCGTACTTTTATGTACAGAGGGCGCAGCAGGGGGAGGCAAATAAATGTCTAATAATACAGAAGCAGCACGGTTGCAAGAGAAGGGCAGCCTTGGATTTATTGGTGGTCTACTAAATTTTGTCCTGATGCTTTTGATATCCGAAGCCGTATGGTACGGGCTTTTTTCTCCCGCGGGACCGGTAAGTTTGTATACGCCGAACGTTGGCCTTGCCCTTGTGATCACCATTCTTATGGTTATTCACTGGGGTGTTGATGTGTTCGAATTCTGGCCGTTCAGTAAAACCTTCATTTCTGAATCCAACCAATTTGTAAAAGGAATCGTTCTTCTGGCAGTGTATGTATGCATCGCGGCTATTGTCATGGTTGGTTTTTATTACAACGTTCTTGGCCGCTTCGGAGAAATTTTCTTCAGTGGACCCCAGCTTGCATCGGGTGGGGGCCTAGGACAGTATTCACAAACCGCATATGAAAATGCCGCGTATGCACAGATCATGATGAATACTTGTATCATTTTTTTCACAATTCTCTGGATAAGGAGCTTCGGGTTTTCACCATGGCAAAAGCTTGAATGCCGATCAACCCGCGGTTTCTCGGTCTGGCTTATAGGTGTCTTCCTTGCGATTCTCGCATTTTCGGTGCTCTTTTACCCTCATATCGCTTATCAGTTCTATCCGCCTCAGGTATTTATGGCAGCAACACCCTGGTGGTCTGACTGGGCAATGACCCAGAGCAGCCTGTTCCATTTTGGATGGATCGTGCCAGCACTTGTTCTTCTCTACTGGACAAAGATGCTGTGGGAAGGGAGACCGTTCTCACTCATTACATCCGGATGGCTTCGAGGTGTATTGACAATAATAGTTGTCACTGTTGCCGGAATTCTCATCATGTTTATGGGAAATTCAATCATGAACTGGTATTTCGGCGGCGAAGCTTTCATGGGAGGTATGACAACAGAACAACCGGCCTGGCGCTGGAATCATGTCGCTGAAATGGCTATGTTTATGCAGGCCGCTGCCGCTATTCTCTATTACTATTTTGGCAACTGGCCTTTAAAATTTAGTTTACCGCTCAGGGCAATAATTAGAACGGTAATAGCCATCGGCGGCGGCTTGATTATTGCCAAGCTGTACTATGTCCTAGGACCGACCTTCCTAGGAACAGTTCAGGGCATCGGGCAAGAGGGTGAAACGAGCCTCTGCTGGACGATTATGCTCCTGATTCTTATTGTTGCGCATGGAGAGTTTTTTAATGGTTTCCCGTTTAAGAAGCGGACAGTAAAATAATAAGAATTTGCGACCGTTCCGGCCTTTGTCAGGAACGGTCGCATTTTTGGTCGATTCAGGTAAGAAAAGCTTTATACGGGCAATATAGAAGTAAATCTAGGAGAGTTAATATGGAGTTACCGGACAAGTCTTTTTTAACAGGCATTATTCGTGAAATAGCGCAGGTTACAGCTGCATTTAAAG
>CAZYEF010000261.1:0-2957 GCA_964646375.1 uncultured Nitrospiraceae bacterium
TAATCTCCCGACATTGCCTTGTCATGCGGGCTGACGATGATGATGTCGCCCTCGTTGAACTCCGGCTCCATGGAATCGCCCTTCACCCGGAGCGCGAAGTTGTGTTCACCTTTAATGTCGCTCTCGATCCATTCTTCGGCGTCTTCATCCTGAAAAACTTCATCAGCCGTGCCCCACTTGCCGGCGACAACCCAGGACACGATCGGAATTTTCCGCATCTTGCCGATGGCGGCAGGCTCAACGTTCTTCGGCAGGTAGCCGGTCTCGCGCAGAAAGTCCTGGGCATCGGCGCGGTAAGCGCGCAGCAGCTGCATGACCTTGTCAAAGGTGGGCGACTTCTTTCCTTCCTCGATCTCCATGATGTGCGTGTGGGAAACGTTCGCCAGCTTGGAGGCCTCACGCAGCGACAGGCCCGCTTCCTCGCGCCTTTTCTTGAGGTATTTGCCCACCTTGTTCATGCTGTCAATTATAGCTTACAGGAAGCTTGACATGCAAGAACTTTTATTGTAAGCTATCGCTTACAAGTGAGCATATCAACCAGAGCAGTTCATGAGGAAATCAACAATTTACCAAGTTTTTGCAACATAGTCGGCCTTCTCGCAGGTCAGGGAGGGCTATTTTATTGTCTTTACTGTAAGCTATAAATAACAAAAATAGTTTCACACTTTGCCAGAACATGTTCGGCTTTTCTGATATTTCTCAGGGAGCAGCAATCACAAGAACGAAGGAGGATAAATCATGCTGGTGAAGCAGATCGTGAATCTCAAGAAGGTGGTGGTGGATTCAGACCTCAAGGTTTCGCTCACGCTCGAATTCATCGCGGCGGATCGGGCAGGCAAGGAGCGGGTGTTCGAACTGATCAAGATGCAGGGCGAGGTGCTCGAAGCCTCGTTTGAACAGGCCCAGGTGTCCATGCCGTTCCCGGTCGAGGCCAGAATCCGCAGCGGTGAATTTGAAGAGTCGCACGTTTAAACGGGAGAGACATGGCCTCGCCGCAGAAGGAGCACGGCTATACGCCGATAGCGAACGAACTGCTTGACGCAATCGTGCGGACGCCGATGTCCGACCACGCCCGCCGGGTCTTTCTCTGCATCATCCGCAATTCCTACGGCTGGCACAGCAAGGAGGTGTTCCTGACGCCAACGAAGATCGCGCGGGAGGTCAACATCGATGTCCGGCTGATACCCCGCGCGGTCAAGCGCCTGACTGACATGAACATGGTTGTCAGGCAAGGCTGCTTTTACCGCATTCAGAAGGACTATGCAGCCTGGAAAACCTTCATCCGCAGGGATGAAATCATCATCTCCAGAGATGAAACTTCCTCATCCGGAGAGATGAAACCGTTCATCCGCAGGGATGAAAGCTCTTCATCCGTAGAGATGAAGGGAGCGGTGCATTTCCTGAATGACATCGGGGGCTTAGGAGCACCGAAAGAAAGAAAAGAAAGAATCAAAGAAATCTCTCTCTCAAAAGCTGAAGATAGCTGGAGCTTGCCTGAGAGAGAGACGGTTTTAAAAGACCTTAAACGCTTCTTTCCGACGCTCAACGTGCCGGACGCGGTCCCTACGGCGCGGGCTTATCTCTTTCTCGCCAAGCTTCGATTCGGCGAGATCAGCAAGGACGAGATACGCAGTCCTCCGGCGTTCCTGATCGCCATGCGCGATGAGGACATCACGCCGTACCTGGAGCGGGAGGCAAAAAACAGGGCGCGCAGCCGCGCGCTGCAGGAGGCGACAGCTTGAACCTTCGCACCATGCGCACAACGGAACACGACATCCAGGCCGCTCTCTTTGACTGGGCAGAGCTTGCGTCCGCCCGTTATCCCGAATTGAAGCTCATGTTCGCGATTCCAAACGGCGGGAAGCGCGAGAAGCGTCAGGATAAGAAGGGCCGCTGGTACTCGCCTGTGGCGCAGAAGCTAAAGCGGGAAGGCGTCAAGGCAGGCATCCCGGATATCTTCCTGCCCTGCGCGCGCGGCGGCTCCCACGGCCTGTTCATCGAGATGAAGGCCCCGGACGGGAAGGTCACGCCGAAGCAAAAGCGTGCCCAGGAACTTTTAAGACGGGCGGGCTATGCAGTCATTGTCTGCTATTCCCTTGAAAGCGCGGCTACCCTTATCACCTGGTATCTCGAACAGAAACCCTGCAAGCAAAAGGAGGCGCAGCCTGATGGTAAAGCGCAGCATATTCCTGTTGTTCCTCATCTCAATCCAGATGTCCCAAATCGGCTCGGTTTATGCCGGTGAGACCGGCGCAGACGGCGTCGCAGTCATAGAGTTCATCATCAGGCACAATGGACGGGCGCAGCTAAGCCGGGACACAGCGGACGCCGGATATTTTCAGCGGCTTTTTCAGAACGCGAAGATAACGGGCACGATCACGGAGAAGTATTTCAGCGGCACGGATAAGAACACTACAGATTACACCACGACGACCGACACAACTCAGGCCGGCACGACCGCCGCGATCACGCTTTCCATCCCGCTCCTGGACTTCCGCGAGGCACGGGACCGGACCCGCGAGATGCTCCAGACCGTGCAGTCGGTGCGCGAGACAGCGCAGAGCGTGTTCAACCAGTTCAGGGAGAAGCAGACTGCAGCGCGAGATCAGGCAGCGAGGCTGAAGGAATTCGCAGCCTATATCGCCTGGCTCCAGCAACGCGTCGACATGGGCATTGATTACAAGAAGGAGCTCTACAAGGAAAAGCTTGCTCTCATGAAAGAGCAGGAGGCGCTCGACATCTCGGTTGCTCAGATCAATGCCCTGATCGACACGCTTCTCGGCATGGTAGACGAGGGTTCACGGCCACAGCTTCGAACAATGCTGAAAGAAAGGTGGTGATGAACATGGGAGGCAGAGGAGGCAGATCGCCGAGAGGCGGGAACACAGGAGGAAAAAAATAATGGCAACAAGAAGCAGCAAGAACTGGAAAGCTAACATGCCAGGCGGATGGGACGC
>CAZYEF010000262.1:0-2955 GCA_964646375.1 uncultured Nitrospiraceae bacterium
TCCGCATTCTGATCGTGGATGATGAGCAGGCATGGATCAGATCCATGCGCATCGCCCTTGAGCGGCATGCGGGGATTACCAATGTCATATCCTGCCAGGACAGCCGGGATGTTTTACAGATTCTGGCCCAGCAGGAGGTCGGCATCGTGCTGCTGGACCTCACGATGCCCCACCTTTCCGGGGAACAGTTGCTCAAACTGATCAACGAACAATTCCCCGAAATAATAGTAATTGTCTGCAGCGGCATAAACCAGCTCGAGACCGCGGTTACCTGCATGAAGCACGGTGCCTTTGATTATATGGTCAAGACTTCAGAGGAATGCCGTATCATTACGGCGATCCAGCACGCGATAAAAATCATCGAAATGCGGCTGGAAAACCGCGAGATGACCAGGAGCTTTCTGTCGGATTCGCTTCGGGATCCCCGCGCATTTGAAGGCATCATTACGTTGAACAAGACTATGAGGACGATTTTCCAATATGTGGAGGCTGTGGCCAAAAGCAGCCAGCCGCTGCTGGTAACCGGTGAAAGCGGTGTGGGAAAGGGCCTTATCGTCAACGCAGTCCATAAATTAAGCGGCTGTAAAGGGTCTTTGGTATCGGTGAATGTGGGCGGGCTCGATGATGCCATGTTTACTGACACCCTTTTTGGGCATGTGAAGGGTGCTTTTACCGGTGCGGATCAGCCTCGCAATGGAATGGTGGAGCAGGCGGCTCAGGGAACCCTTTTTTTAGATGAGATCGGTGATCTAAACAATGCATCACAGGTAAAGCTTCTGCGCCTTCTTCAGGAAGGAGATTATTTCCCTTTAGGCAGCGACAGGCCGAAGCGGCTGAATGCCCGTGTTATTGCTTCCACGAACCAGAACCTTCCGGAAAAACAGGCGCGGGGAGAACTGAGAAAGGATCTTTTCTTCCGTCTGCACACGCACCACATACACCTGCCTCCACTTCGTGATCGAAAAGAGGATATTCCGCTGCTGCTTGATTATTTCCTGGAAGAAGCAGCCCGCTCTCTTGGCAAGGAAAAACCGCACTATGCCTTTGATCTGATTCCGCTCCTTGAACAGTATAATTTCCCGGGAAATATCCGTGAATTGCGTTCGATGGTTTTTGACGCGGTTGCCCAGGCCACTACGAGCACAGTTTCGGCAAAACAGTTCAAAAAAATAAGCAGTTTACATGAGCGAACCCCGCTGCCTCTACAGATCAATTCTTCAAACGTTTTTGAAAGTGTGGAAACACTCCCATCAATTCAACAGGCTGTCGGACTTCTCATAACTGAAGCCATGAAGCGCGCTCGAGGAAATCAGTCTGTAGCAAGTCGATTTCTTGGCATTTCTCAGCCGGCACTCAGCAAACGCCTCAAACAACAGCAGGAAACATCGGAGGAACCATAAAATCATTTTTTTATTGCTAAAAAAATGATTTGTGCTATGATGGGCCGCTTTGTAACAGTGAAATTGTTCTTTCGAATTTTCCCCGGTTTTTTAATAGAATAAAGGTAAAATATATCAATGTATCCTGCCTCCGCAGGATGACTTATTATTCATAGCAGTACAAAAAGTTATGGACTATAATTTTTATTATAGTCCATAATCACATTGTAAAATAATAACATATAGTATATTTAGAATATTACCATGAGTTTCGTTATACGCTGAAGCGTATGGATACTTGCTTTCGAAACGTATAACATCCTGTAAAATAAGTTCTATATGCTATTTTACTGATTGGCATGTTCCTTGCTTTTTTCCAACACGATGCTAACTGAATCAATAAATAAGTGATGATATTTTAAGTAAAACTGCCGGGAAATAACTTTATAGACAAAAGGAGGTAGTAAAATGGCACTGGTCACGAAAGAAGAAGCATTGAAGTATCACAACGCATTCCCTCCCGGGAAATGCACGGTCATTCCAACAAAGCCCTACTTTACACAGAAGGATCTGGCAACGGCCTATTCACCGGGTGTTGCTGACGCCTGCCGTGCAATTGCGGCAAATCCTGCCGATGTTTACAAGTACACCGGTAAGGGCAACCTGGTAGCAATTGTTACCAACGGAACAGCTATCCTGGGACTCGGAAACCTCGGCCCTGCGGCAGCCAAGCCGGTTATGGAAGGCAAAGGCATCTTGTTCAAGATTTTCTCGGACATCGATTCCTACGACATCAATCTTGATGTTAAGGACCCCGATAAAATCATCGAAATTGTGAAGGCATTAGAGCCGACTTTCGGCGGAATCAATCTTGAAGATATCGGTGCCCCCGATTGCTTCTATATCGAAGAGAAGCTGAAAAAGATCATGAAAATACCGGTATTTCATGATGACCAGCATGGTACCGCAATCATCTCCGGCGCCGGCTTGATCAACGCAATCGACATTTCAGGGAAAAAAGCCTCTGACATGAGAGTGGTTTGCTCGGGTGCCGGTGCTGCCGGCATTGCCTGCTGCAAATTCTATGTTTTGCTCGGCGTTCCCCAGGAAAACATCTCCCTGTTCGACACCAAGGGCCATATTCATGCAGGGCGCACTGATCTCAACGAGTACAAAAAACAGTTTGCACAGAAAAAAGCATTCTCATCGCTCGAAGAAGCATTCAAAGGTGCCGACATGTTCCTCGGCCTTTCGCAGGCGAATCTTGTATCTCCTGCAATGGTTAAGAGCATGGCCAAAAATCCGATCATGTTCGCCATGGCGAATCCTGATCCGGAAATTCCCTATCCTGATGCAAAGGCTGCTCGTCCGGATCTGATCATGGGAACGGGTCGTTCCGACTTCCCGAATCAGGTGAACAACGTTTCCGGATTCCCCTATATCTTCCGCGGTGCTCTGGACTGCGGCGCGACTGCAATCACTGAAAACATGAAGAAAGCCGCAGCGCAGGCTATTGCTGATCTGGCCAAAAAGCCGGTACCGCAGGAAGTTTGCGAAGCGTATAATGTGAAGTCAC
>CAZYEF010000263.1:0-2924 GCA_964646375.1 uncultured Nitrospiraceae bacterium
AAGAAGCAATCGAGAACATCGACATCGGCGGTCCGACCATGCTGCGCTCAGCGGCGAAAAATTATGCCGACGTGGCTGTCGTGGTCTCTCCGCGGGACTATGGACGCGTACTTGAGGAGATACAGAAGACCGGCGAAGTATCAGCCAAGACCCGTTTCGATCTGTGCCGGACGGTCTTTCTGCACACCGCCCGTTACGACAGCGCCATTTCGGTGTGGCTTGACAGCCAGGTGCCTGATGACGAGAAAACCCGCTTTCCCAATATTCTTACCCTTCAATTTGAAAAGGTGCAAAATCTCCGTTACGGAGAAAATCCTCATCAGCAGGGGGCTTTCTACCGAGAGTTCGGCCGCAAAGAACCGTCGGTGGCCAATGCAAAGCAGCTTCACGGCAAGGAAATGTCTTTCAATAATTTTCTCGATGCAAACAGTGCACTTGAACTTGCGAAGGAGTACGGGCAGACCGCGGCGGTAATTGTAAAGCACAACAATCCGTGCGGCGTGGCAACCGCAGAGTCCCTGGTTGATGCCTACCGCAAGGCTCGCGACTGCGATCCGGTTTCAGCCTTCGGCGGTGTGATTGCATTTAACCGCATGGTTGATATGGAAACGGCGAAGGAGATTACTTCCACCTTTGTGGAGGTTGTGGTCGCACCGGAGTTCGCGCCGGATGCCCTGCAAGAGCTGAAACGGAAAAAAGACATCCGTCTGCTTGATATCGGTCCGAAAGTCATGGGTTCGCCAGAAGGCATGGACATGAAAAGGATCGTGGGAGGATTGATCTATCAGGATCGAGATCTCGGTACGATAGCGGACATTAAGAAACTGGTTGTGGCGACGCAGCGAAAACCCACTGATGAGGAATATGAAGGGCTCGCGTTTGCGTGGAAAGTATGCAAACATGTAAAGTCCAACACGATCGTTTTTGCCGCAAAAGACCGGACAATCGGCATCGGCGCGGGTCAAATGAGCCGGCTGGATTCGGTCAGAATTGCCGTAATGAAAGCCCAATTTCCGCTGAAGGGCACCGTGCTCGCCTCGGACGCATTTTTCCCCTTCCGCGACGCGCTTGATGAGGCCGCAAAAGCCGGCATGACGGCGGTTATTCAGCCGGGTGGATCAATCAAGGACGAAGAAGTGATCAAGGCTGCAAACGAACATGGCCTTGCCATGGTATTCTCAGGGATGCGGCATTTCAGACATTAATTCGCAGACTCCGTGCCGGGTCTGCCCGGCATGGGGTCAGGATATTTGCATGGTACGATATCTTGTTATTCTGGCAGTCATTATTCTTTTGTACTACGCTGCAAAATCAGCAATCCGGTCGGTGATCAATGCAAACGCCGGTACAGAGCGGAAAGATCGCCTCCCAGGCGACGAGATGGTGCTTGATCCGGAATGTAATACCTATGTGGTAAAGCATCGTGCCGTCTCCCGGCGAATTGACGGCAAAACGTATTATTTTTGCACCGAGGCCTGTGCCAAGAAATATGGGAGAAAAAAACACGAATGAGTGTGCTGGACGGAAATGGTATATCTCGGAAAGCACCCGGTGACATGCCAGCCTGTTCAGCACAAAGACTTCGCACAGGGTAACGCAGACACGTCGACTCCTGCATGTTCAATAATTCAATCCCTCGCAATGCCACCCATGGCTTGACAGACACAAGTAGATATCATAAAATGCAACGCTTTAAACAGAATAACCCGCCGCTTTCGGGGACCTCATGCGATCAAGGAGATGAACCATGAAATTTTTTATTGACACAGCAAATGTAAAAGAAATCAGGGAAGCGGCAAGTCTTGGAGTGATCGATGGTGTAACAACGAACCCTTCGCTGGTAGCAAAAGAAGGACGGGATTTTAAACAAGTAATCACTGAAATTTGCACAATTGTGGATGGTCCGATAAATGCGGAGGCGGTAAGTCTCGAAGCGGACAAGATGGTGGCTGAGGGCGTCGAACTCGCGAAGATCCACAAGAATATCGTTGTAAAACTTCCCATGACCAAGGAAGGTCTCAAGGCGACAAAAATACTGGCGGAACGCGGCATCAAAGTAAACATAACACTGGTATTTTCTCCTTCCCAGGCATTGCTTGCCGCCAAGGTCGGAGCTGCCTATGTGAGCCCTTTTGTGGGGAGACTGGATGATATCAGCACCTACGGCATTGATCTCGTGCGGCAAATTATCACAATTTTCGACAACTATGGATACTCCACCGAGGTTATTGTCGCGAGTGTAAGAAATCCGCTTCATGTTGTTGATGCGGCACTGGCCGGTGCTCATATCGCCACGATACCTTTCAGCGTAATAGACCAGCTTGCAAAGCATCCTCTTACCGACATCGGGATTGAGAAGTTTCTTGCTGACTGGAAAAAACTGGAGAAGAAATAGGAACCCAAGCAGGTTTGCTGTGAGCGTGAATCATTATGCCTATCTACGAATATCATTGCAACGGCTGTGGCGCCGATTTCGAGAAGCTTGTTTTCGGATCGAATCCTGAAGTAGTCTGCGAGAAATGCGGCTCGAGGAAAACAAACAAGCGGATGTCCCGTTTCGGTACGGGCAGATCTTCGAGCGGTTCAGCGACAGACGCTTCCAGCGGCGGTTCCGGGTGCAGCGGCTGTACGTCTTCATCGTGCGCAGGATGCAAATAATCTCTTTCGGTTTTTTGCGAAAATCACTGGTTGTTTTTTGAGCAAGTCCAAAGGACTACGTATTTTTTGCAAAAAAATATTGACGCCCTGTCCCCGGAGAGTTATCATGTCTTGTTGTTTTTATCATATTTTAGAAGGTGCCGGTATTATTCATGTATTTTGTTCTTCTGGTAGCTGGAATTTTACTCATCCCGTCTTTCGCTTTCGCATGGGGTCCGCTGACCCATATGTATCTTGGCAATGAACTTCTGTCGTATACCTCGTTG
>CAZYEF010000264.1:0-2912 GCA_964646375.1 uncultured Nitrospiraceae bacterium
GGTATAAATCAAACAGAATGGCAGCAAGCAAACAGAAAAAGTTAGAGCAGGAACAGTAACTGATAACTGCAGGAATCCAGGCGCGCTCTGACGCAATGATTGAAGCCTTGACCTCCATTTTGCGCTTTGCCTGGTTAAAAAGTTCTTATTTCTCCTGGAACTTCCAGCGGATGCACGACCTGCAGGCACCCGGTGAAGTGCTCTGCGGTAAAAACAGGGATCAATGTCACCAATTCCCGGATACCCGTCCTCTGCGATACATAATGATGAGGTGTCCGCCGGCCTTTTATAAAGTCATCAAAAATCAAATCAATCTTTTTCCTGCTCTCCGGCAGCGCATGGCAGATTTTTATGTCAATACCTATGTCTCTGGGGCCAGGTGATGGCCGTTTGGCCGCTGTTCGATTGCGGTAAAGGATTATTCCTTTGCTGTCTGTATACGTTATGGCGACAGGGATTTCATCAAGAAGTTTTTTGAGGTCTACATGAGTCGTATCCATTCTTTCTCACTTTCAGCATGATGTTTCTATCAGGATAGCACAAAATCAGAATCGTGATTCCGTAGGACAGCCAACTAGCTCCGCTGGCGCGGATCAAGAGCATCGCGAATACCTTCGCCCAGAAGATTATATCCAAGCACGGTTATCAGAATAGCAAGGCCGGGAAAAGCCGAAAGCCACCAGGCTATTTCTATATTGTCCTTGCCTGAAGAGAGCAGACTGCCCCAGCTTGGAGTGGGAGGTTGCACGCCAAGACCGAGAAAACTCAACGCTGACTCAATCAGAACGGCTCCGCCGATCCCCATTGTGGCCGATACAAGAATAGGCGATAATCCGTTCGGCAAAATATGTTTTATAATAATACGGGCATCTACCGCGCCCATGGCCTGAGCCGCAATTACAAATTCACGTTCCTTCAGTGAAATGAACTCCGCACGTATAAGCCGGGCAGGCTCCATCCAGCTGGTAAGGCCGATTACAATCATGATATTCACGATGCTTGGTTCGAGAATCGCAATCACAGCGAGTACCAGGAAAATTGTTGGAATGCTCAGCATGATGTCAACCGCCCTCATGATAATGCCGTCAACATGTCCGCCGTAATAACCGGCGATTGCGCCAAGAATAATGCCGATAATCGTGGCGATGCCAACAGCCACAAAACCGACTTCAAGAGAAATTCGCCCCCCCCAGAGCATACGTGACAAGACGTCTCTTCCCAGTTCATCAGTTCCCAGCGGATGAGAGAATGAAGGTTCCACCAGAATATTCTTGATGTCAATAGTGGAAGGACTGTAAGGCGCGACCAGGGGGGCAAAAATTGAAAGAACAAAAACAAGCAGAACCAGAACACCGCCGGTAACGGCGAACTTGTTTTTCATCAGATGCTGGACAGCGCTGGAAGTCAGCAGGTTTATGGTCATAGGCGTCAGAAAGGAGTCTTTATTTTTTTAAACTGACTTTAACGAAATCTTACTCTCGGATCGGTAAATGCATACGCGACGTCGGCAAGAAAGTTGCCGAGCATAGTGAGGCATGCTGCCGGAACCAGAATGCCCATGGCCAGATTGTAATCCCTCGAAAACACTGATTGATACAGAAGTTGACCCATTCCCGGGATGCCGAAGACGGTTTCCATGATTACGCTTCCGCCGATTATACCGGGAACCGCAAGGCCCAGGATGGTAATAACGGGCATGAGGGCGTTTCTGAGCGCATGCTTATATATTACCTCGTTTTCCGGGAGACCCTTGGCACGTGCCGTACGGATATAGTCCTGCCGCATAACTTCAAGCATATTGTTTCTCACATATCGCGAAAAACCCGCCAGCCCGCCAAACGCAGAAACAAATACAGGCAGAATCAAGTGCCGGGCCGCATCCACAAACCAGCCCCAGCTCCATTTGCCCAGGTGTCCCACATCCAGACTATGTATTCCGGAGATGGGAAGCACACCCCATTGTACTCCGAACAAATAAATAAGCAGCAATGCAAGCCAGAAAGAAGGTGTTGAAAACCCGATGAAAACAAAAATTGTTGTTGTCCGGTCAAAAAAGGAATACTGTTGTGTTGCTGACATGATACCGATGGGGATGGCAAGCAAGAGGATCAATCCGAGCGACAAAATATTGATCGTGAGTGTAATGGGGAGGCATTCCAGTATTTTGTCCTTTACTTTGCGGCCATCCGCAAAAGCTTCTCCGAAATCCAGAGTAACAAATTTTTTAAGCCAGGTGGCATACTGTTTATAAAACGGCTGGTCCGCACCGTAAAGCTTCCTCAGCCGTTCGCGGGCTTCAGGAGAAGCTTTCGATGAGAATTCCATTTGTGCTTCTGCAGGTCCTCCGGGCGCGAGACGCATAACTCCGAAGCTCAGCACGGTAATGCCGAGGAGAATGGGGATCATAAGGAGGACGCGTTTTAAAATATACGTAAGCATCGGAAGGGGCTATCCTGTGATCCTGAACAGCAGATCAAAGGGTTTTACCGGTTGGGAAAGTTTGATGCCGGCAAAATGGCCGCGCAGCGCTTTTTGAACTGGTTTATGATCAAATTCCAAAGAGTCAACTTTTTGAGTAACGTCAGTACTGGGTCCCTTTATATGGATCGTGTCGCCGACGGCAAGATCGCCAAAATCCAGTTTAACAGCGGCTATAGCCGACTTGTCAAAAAACTTTATGACGGATCCTATTCGCTCTTCCATGTGCATAATCTTAGTATAAGTTGCCTTCTAATTCAAGAGAAAACCTCCATTCTTATGCTGCAGAAGGCCATCCTATGACGAAAATCCATATTTGACGGCCATATAGAACTTGACAAGGAAGGGGAGTGTGAGTATTATATGGCCTACGAAACAAAGGTAAGCAGTGTGTTTACCTCGGGGCGTGGCGCAGCCCGGTAGCGCGTCTGCTT
>CAZYEF010000265.1:0-2872 GCA_964646375.1 uncultured Nitrospiraceae bacterium
GCTGTTAACCACCAGGTCCGAGGTTCGAGTCCTCGAGGGGGAGCCATTTTGGACAATCAGCCGAACTTCGGCTGTTTGCGGTTAACGCCTCACAGGTTTCTGTGGGGCGTTTTTCTTTTTGGGCAAGTATCGGTGGCAGAATGTCGTCAATTGATTCGTGGACAAACATATTTATCGCAATCTTGTCTTTAAAGATTACGATATCTTTAATAAGGGCTTTCATCAGATACTTTCGTGCTTCAGGGGATAGCTTATCCATGTGTTGGATGGCAATGTGCAGATTTCGGTGCAGAAACTCGCCAGAATTGGCGTTCATTTGGGCGATTCGCTTCTGGGCTTGCAGTTTGCTTAATTCGCTTGAAAGCTGGTCAATTTGGCATTCAAACGTGTTCATTTTGTCTTTAAATGTCGACCCTTGCGGGATGGTTCCGCTCATGGCAAGATCGAGCAGTTTTCGAGTTTCCTGTTTTAGTTCATCCAATAACGCTTGTTTTTCATAAATGATCTTTTCGATTTCCTCGGCTTTATTTTTTGATTCCATGATAGCGGTGCCGATTGCCCGCACGATTATGTCCTGATTCTGCGCCGCTCTTTTGAAGTAAGCGATTAAGGCTTCATCAAAGACCGTTGCTGATATTCTTTGGTTAGAACATCCAAGCGCCTGTTTGGATCTGCCGCACTCGTAATAGAAAAACTTTCTCTCCGGTTTTTGAGAAAAACAAGTCATCATATAACTTCCGCATTCACCGCATTTCACCAGTCCTTCCACAAGGTAGCAGTATTCTTTCGGTTTTTTCACGAATTTGTGTCCCGGCAGTTTTGCCGATAGAATGCGGTTTGCCTTTTCCCATAGTTTATTATCAATAATGGCGGGATGTTTTCCTTTATGGATTTCACTGTTGTACTGCAGATATCCTTTATAGAAAGGATTCTTGATAATGGTTGATAACCCCTGCCTGCGCCATAGCGTACCTGATGATGTACGAATGTTTCTCTTTTCAAGTTCAATGCCTATCTGTGTCAGTGATCGATTATCAGCGGCCATTTCCCAGATAATTTTTAGTTGCGGGGCAATATTCTCATCGACAATAATTTTATGCGGTTGGGTTCCGTTAGGGAGCCGTTCGCCCTCAGGGATTAATTTATACCCATAAGGAAGTTTCCCACCAACCCAGCGGCCTTGGCGGACCCGGGCAATAGCAGATGCTTTCACACGCTCGCCGGTTAGCTCTCGCTCAAAGGCTGACAGAATTCCAAGAATGCCGATTACCACCCTGCCTATAGCGGTTGAGCTATCCAGATTCTCTCGTACTGATATGAAATCGATCTCTTGTGCTCTGAATAAGTCAATAAGCCAGTAAAGGTCCCGGGTATTGCGGGTTAAGCGGTCTAGGCGGAAGAATATTATTCCGTCAAACGACCGATTTTTTTTGTTCACATCATCAAGTATTTCTTGGATGCCCGGCCGGTTGAGATCCTTGCCGGAAAATCCATCATCGTTTACCACGCCTTTTTTCCCAATGTCGGCAAGTTCGTATCCGAATGCGTCAAGCATGTTTTTACAGTGGTGCGCTTGAGCGTCCAGTGTGGTGTAGTCGCCTTGCGCCTGATCATCGGTCGAACAGCGTGTATAAATGACATACCGTTTCTTTTTTTCAGATTTATTGGGTTTTTGCATGATCATAAATTGGCACTCCTTTTAACAACCCCTATAACAACCCTTCGCACAAGTCAAGCTATATAACCCAGCTTCGGAAGTCCGTTTGCCTATTTCATATATACGCATTTTTTTTATTTTTGTGGCAGGTCCCTGCAACATTTTTGAAAAAACTGCGTATGTACGCCCTGAGGAGAAAAATCATGGGCGAAAGAGCCAGAAAACATTTTGAACGGAGATTCACGCAAGGTTTTGAGATGCACTTTGCGCAGGAAGCCGGGCATGTTTCAGAACAAAACTACAGGAATATGACTTTGAACAAAGCCATCCGGGTTGTCTTTAAAGAGTTGCTTGGGAGAGAGGATATCGAGGAGGAGTTGTTCGGTAATAAGGAACTTATAGTCAGAAAACGAAAACTACCCGAGAACCCTGTAATTTCGCAGAGTCCGAAAATGGCCTAATATTTAATCGAGCTGGTTCATGAGAACTCACTTTTTAAAAAAGGAGGAGTCTCATGAATCAGCAGTATCACGGTCTTTTTGAAAACTGGGAAATTGGGGTAGCAACAAAAGTTGTTAGGGAGTTCAAAACACAGTGGAAATGTTTGCAGGTAGTAGACGAAGAAGATTTGCTTCAGGAGTGTCTGACCCATTGGATTTTCAGCAAGGACAAGTTCGATCCAGAAGCTGGAGCGAAGCGCAACACATTTATGGCTCGGATCGTTTCACGCAAGTTGATGGATATAGTTCGGAAACAATCAAGCGATAAACGTAAGGTTGCGTATCATAGCTCTTCAATAGACCAGCCCTTAAATAATGATGAGGAAAATTCCTCATTATTGGAAGTTCTCGCCTCAGATGTCGATTCCAAAGCCCAGATTGAACTTAGGTTTGCACTTGAACGTGCATTGCCACTGTTAACTGCTTCACAAAGGGAATTATGTGAGTTTCTTCAAGCAGGAGAAGTTCGTATAGAGGATTTGGCAACGAAGATGGGTGTTGAAAGAACAACGATTTATAGAGAGATCAGACGCATTAGAAAAGTTTTTGAGGATGAAGGATTAAAAACTTTTTTGAAATAGTCTGCAACATTTTTGAAAAGGAATACGTATGTACGCCTTGGAGGGAAAAACGATGCAGGTATGTAGGTTCAAATTCAATAGAAGTTTAAGCCGTGAGCAGATCGAGGAAAAGATCGCCTTTGCGGTCGTGGCGG
>CAZYEF010000266.1:0-2860 GCA_964646375.1 uncultured Nitrospiraceae bacterium
GCTTTGGGTGCGGTGTTGGAGGAAATGTTTTTAAGTTTATCGAGCTTCAGGAAGGGTTGACCTTTCCCGAAGCGGTGCGAAAGCTGGCAGGGCGTTCGGGAATCACGCTCCCTGAGAACGACAGAAATTTTTCGCAAGAACAGAAAACAGGAGAAGAGAAAAGGAAACTTCTTGCCGTCCTTGCCGATGCAGCGGGTTATTTTCGCCAGGAGCTTGAAGGGGGGGCAGGAAGCAGCGCACGATCATACTTAAAACAACGCGGTGTCAGTGATCAGATTGTTATGGATTTTGCGCTGGGATATGCCCGGCCTGAATGGGACGGTCTGCTCAGGTTTTTAAAACAAAAAGGGCATTCGCTTGCCGCCATGCAAAACGCGGGGCTCATTGTGAAACGGGCCGAAAGCGAGGGGTACTATGACCGGTTTCGGGGCAGAATCATTTTCCCGATCCGCGACATATCTGACCAGGTGATTGCCTTCGGCGGCAGAGTGATGGACGATTCGCTGCCTAAATACCTGAACTCTCCTGAAACGCCGCTCTACAGCAAAAGCAATGTCCTGTATTGTTTGGACAAGGCCAGGGAGGCAGCCAGAAAATACGATCACTTTATTATTGTCGAGGGTTATCTCGATGCAATAGCCTGCCACCAGCACGGGGTCCGGAACGCAACGGCAACGCTCGGGACGGCTCTTACGGAAGGACATCTGCGCTTGATGCGCAGATTTACAAAAAATCTCAAGCTGATTTTTGATCCTGATCCGGCTGGAATAAAAGCTGCCTTGCGCAGCTTCGACCTTCTCGCGGGAAGCGGAATGGTCGCCAAAGTCGTATCCCTGCCGGGCGGCGATGATCCTGACACGTTCCTGAAACTGAAAGGCTATGAAGCATTCAGTTCCTGTTTGAAGCAAGCTGTTCCGTTAATGGACTTTGTTCTGAGCCAGGTGGTGAAGGAAGGCCGGGGATCAGCAATTGGCGAAAAAGTGGCGAAGGCGGCTGACATGATAGGCTTCATTGCCAAGCTTCCCACGAGCATTGAACGCAATCATTATTTGAAAAAAACAGCGGAAGCGCTTGATGTTTCGGAATCGGATCTGAGACAGGACCTTGCCAAAACAGCGGCGAAACCGACGCCCGCCGTCCGCGGAAATGTGCCGGCAGCATCTGCAACCCGACACCAGCGGCCGAGAGCCGAGGAAATCCTGATTCACCTTCTGCTCAGGGATGAATCGCTGGCAAAAACCCTGCAGGAGGAAATTACGGCGGAAGATTTTTCCGATCCGTTGTATCGCCGGGCTGCGGCAAAAATTTTTTCAGCGCTTGAAACGAACGGGACGGTGGACTCGCACCTGCTCCTTGCTGATGAAGGCGACGAAGAGCTGAATCACCTGATTTCCCATTATTCCGTTCTGGAGATGGACTACGACGATCCGCACAAACATTGCCGTGATTGTGTGGATCTGATCAAGCAACGGGATCCGGAAAAGAAAATTAAGATGCTGGTTAAAGCTATCCAGGAAGCAGAGGCGCTCGGTGATTCAGAGGCGCTTGCACGGCTTATGAAAGAACAAAAGGAACTCAGCAGAAGGCCGGGCAGAAAGATTCCCGGCAAATAGAAATGCTGGTTACCAAAGAGCTACAAATTTACGGACGCTAAGATAAACGCGACTAATCGCAAAAAAGGAGCAGTACAGTATGTCAAAGCGGGGCAAAACAGGCGATTCCAAAAAACCGAATACTGTCGGCAAGGAACGGAATTTTACACCCTTTGAAGAAACAGGCGACGCGATACCCCATGAAGACGTTTCCTCGGAGCAGTTTGACAGCATCATCCACTTGTTCGGCGATGGTGATCTTGAAATTGATATCACCGACTCCCGGCATGACGGCAAAGGAAGACAGCCGGTGGAAGAAGAACTGGAAGACGGCGCCGAGCAGGAGGAAGTGGTTGCAGATGAGGCCGGAGACGGGGAAGCCGAGGAGGAGGAAGTAGAGGTTGGCGTAGGAAAAACCGACGACCCGGTCCGGCTCTATCTCAAAGAAATGGGCACCGTGCCGCTGCTATCCAAAGAAGGCGAAGTCGCAATCGCGAAACGAATTGAAGAAGGCAAACGCGAAGCGGCACAAATTCTTTACGGCCTGCCCTTTTCACTTCAGGACGTGCGCGACCTGGGTGACAGGTTGCGAAAAGGGAAGGTCAGCATCCACGAGATTGTGCGCGCCGGAGACGATGATTTCGACGAACCGCAAACACAGAATGAAGAAGAACTCCACGCCCGTGTGATAAAACTGATCACCGAAATTGACAAGCACAGCAAGGAATTGAATACGATTACAACATCCATCCTCAGCGGCAGGTGCAGTGAAACGCGGAAAAAAGGGCTGCGTGAAAAAATTCACTCAACGCGATACGCTCTTTTCAGCAAACTTGAAGCGCTGAACATTCACTGCCGACAAACGGATCGGCTTGTCGCAAAACTGCGGGAAATGGCCGGCGAAATTTATCAGGCGGAGCGTAATATTCACGGGCTTGAACGAAAGATGGGAATGGAAACGGCAGCATTTAAAGAAGTGTTCAAAAAAATGCGGCAGGGAGAACGTGAGCTTAAGAATGCCGCGCGCAGACTGGAGATGAAGCCGGAGGTGCTTCTTAATCTGGAAAAAATGTACCGGCAGGCGGTTAAGCAGATACGGACTATTGAAGCGCAGTGCGGAGTTTCCGCCGAAGACCTGAAAAAAGCTCTCCGCGCTTACGAACGGGCTGAGGAACGTGCCAAGTACGCAAAGAGCGAACTGGTGGAGGCAAATCTGCGGCTTGTCGTTTCCATCGCAAAAAAATATACGAACCGGGGCCTTCAGTTTC
>CAZYEF010000267.1:0-2858 GCA_964646375.1 uncultured Nitrospiraceae bacterium
CACCGTTTACGGATGGCCGATATGCTGTCGCGCTTTCCGGCATCGGCAAGTACCGGATTGAATTAAAAGGTCCCGGTTATGCCAAATCTTCTCAAGAAATTGTCGCTGAAGAGGGAAAAGTATACAAGCGTGATTTTGTGCTCCCTTCAGGAGGCATAATCAGAGGAAAGATTTTTAATGCAGTTGGAAAACCTGTTCAGGACGGAGATGTGTTTTATAAAGAAGGAACTACAAGCTATGGTGTTCCCATAGAAAAAGACGGTTCCTATCGGATAGAAGGGCTGGTCCCGGGGAGCTATAAGATTTCTGTTCTGCTGGGAGACAGGGAAACGTCGCGGATTGCACAGGTTGAAGCAGGAAAAGAAACGGTTCTCGATTTTATGGTAAAATAAAAAATCATATCATAGGAATTGAAGGAACCGGTCAGTTGCGCAGCAATTTTATGAATCCTGAACAGTGAGGTGAAAAATGAATAAGCGGCCAGCGGTTATGTTCTTTGTTGCTCTGATTGTTTTGTCAGGATCAGCTTTTGCCCAGATCAACGGATTGAACGACGCAGTGGAATCCACAAGTTCAGGTAAAGTAAATTGGACTACCGGTGAAATTATTGCCATAGGCATTGGTGCGCCTCCTGCTGCAACGATAAATCCTGCCCAGGCTCGCGCCATGACAGAACGCGCTGCGTACGTTGTGGCGCTCAGAAATCTGCTGGAAACGGTAAAAGGTGTGCAGGTTGATTCGGTGTCCGTGGTTGAAAACTATATGGTGCGCAGTGATGTCATCAGGACGCGGGTAGAAGGGATTATAAAAGGAGCCCGGGTGGTAAAAAAACAGTATATGTCGGATGGCTCTGTTGAAATTCAGGTCGCCTTGCCCATGAAAGGCGCATTTTTAAATACACTTGTGCCGGAAACTTTCGGAAGGCCATTTGCGGGCCAATTGCCGCCTCCCGTCGTTCCGGCACCGCCGAAGCCCACTGACGTGAAACCGGCGCCGGTACCGCCACCGCCTGCCAAACCTCCTGTTCCTTCTGTAACTCAGGAAAAACCTGGAGAACCGGCAAAACCACTAGTGCCGACAACTCCGGAGAAAAAAACTGAGCCTCTGAAACCAGCGGTTCCGCCTGTTATTACGGTACCGGATAAAAAGCCGGAGCCTTCGCAACCTGTTCCATCAGCGGAAGACGCTCCGACAATTACCTTTAAGGGGGGTACAGCGACTGGTGTTGTGCTCGATGGCAGAGGACTTGGTCTTCGTCCAGCGCTTCTGCCGCGCATCCTTGATTCACAAGGACAAGAAATATATGTTGGCCAAATTGTTACGCGCACGAACGCAGTTGAACAAGGTGTCGCAGGTTATGCGAAGGACGTGAATGCAGCCGCGAACAACTTCAGAGTCACGGACAACCCTGCGGTGATCAAAGGCGTACGGTCTGCAGGAACTGCCAGAACCGATGTGATCGTAAGCCAGGCCGATGCACAGATGCTCCGCCAACTGAGCGCCAAAGGCGATTTTTTGCAGTATTGCAGAGTCATTATCGTTTATTGACATGCAGATGCCTGTGGTGTATATGCAAAAACCGGTTGTAGTGAGGCTGACGGCATTTTCGATGCTGATTTTCCTGCTGTTCCTTACTGGTTGTACGACTGTTCAACGCCACCGGGCGCCGCTTCACTATGACGCGTCAAACCCTCTTAAAAAAATTGCGGTTCTCCCTCTGAGGAACGATACAACTGATGTAGATGGTCCGAACGTGGTAAGAAAAAAAATGATTCAGGCACTCGCAAACAAGGCTTACGCGATACAAGATATGAAAATGACCGATCAGATACTGCGGGACCGCATGGGTATCACACTCGGCGGTCAGTTGGAAATGACCACAGCAAAGGATCTTGGCGAAACACTGGAGGTTGATGGCATCCTGTATGGAATCCTCATGGATTTCACCGAACTGACCACGGGTGCATATAATGTGAAGAAAGTAAGAGCCAACTTCAAGTTGGTAAATGCAATTACGGGTGAGACTGTCTGGCAGCAGGGTCTCGGTGTCCGAAGTGAAATCATCATGGAGGGGGAGACGGGTTTGGCAGCGGCTGCTACGGGCAGATCTGTGGATGCACGCGACAGGGAGGTTCCCTGGATTACTATTCAAACGGTTACAACCGGCACTAAGAAGTATGGAGAGTCTCTTGCAATCGGACTTGGAACGAAATTGCTGGCAGAAGCCGTGGGCCTACATCTTGAACGCGAATCAGCAGAACTGGCAAGACGCGTGATCAGTACTCTTCGATGGGGGCCGGGGCCTGCGGCGGCAACGCCAAAGTTTCCAATTGCACCACCAAATGAAACTATTACAAAATAATTTTGCATGGAACTTTTAAGGAGGATTCTGATGAAAAGGGCATCATGGCTTATTTCTTCATGTGTATTTCTTGTCACATTGAGCGTATTTTCCGCCGGCTGTTCGCCAAGTATGTCGGGTACGGTAAGAGACGACACTACCTTGACAGGCACATCACGGGAGCTGCCCACAACAAGCGACGTTTCGCAATATAAAGGTCCTAAACTCAGAGTAGGAGTGGTGAATTTTCAGAACAGAACACCTTCTCGGGTTCTCGGGGTCGGCGAGGCCGCGGCAGACATACTGGGAACAATTCTCCAGAAGACAGGCAGATTTATTGTCATACCTCAGCAGGATATGCAGGTAATTATGGCGCAACAGCGAATGGGAGCGACGGGAGCGATCAATCCTGAAACCGCGGCAAAAATGGGGCAGATCATGGGGCTGAATGCCATAGTGACTGGTGCGATAACCGCTTATTCAGAAGCTGAGGAGGGGACGCAATTCGGCATTGGAG
>CAZYEF010000268.1:0-2837 GCA_964646375.1 uncultured Nitrospiraceae bacterium
TCGAGTTCACTCATCCGCTGGACCCGGCGACCATTGAAGTGGTGAAGCCCGTGGCTCCCCTGGAACATACGATTCAGATTGGTGATGATTTTCGAAAAGGGGACAGGGTGTTGTCCCGGGGACACCGGGTGCGGCCGCAGGACATGTCCGCGCTGGCGAGCCTGGGCATTGCCCGCATCAACGTTTTTGAACGGCCCAAAACAGCGATCATCACGACCGGAAATGAACTTATTCCTGTTGATGTCGCTTCGTCGCTCGGCCGGATTCGGGACAGTAATTCCTACAGCCTGGAGGGGCTCACCGCTGATGCAGGGGGAATCCCGGTTAAGAAAGGCATTATCCCGGATGATTATGACCGCCTCCGCGGGAGTCTTGAAGAAGCAATTGATGATTCAGCGATTATTTTGCTGACCGGCGGCAGTTCCGCGGGCGCCGCAGATATCACGGCAAAAGTGATCAATGACATCGGCCGGCCGGGCGTCCTGGTGCATGGAGTGGCTGTAAAACCCGGCAAGCCGCTCATCATCGGCTTGGTCGGCAGTAAGAAGAAATCAAAGCTCGTGCCGGTGTTCGGTCTGCCGGGGAACCCGGTTGCGGTCATCATCTGTTTTGAATTATTTGTGAGGCCGGTTCTCGCCAGACTGGCCGGTCTGGCCCCCCGGCCGGTGCTTGAGGGAATTTCGTCATATCGCACAGTAAAAGCACGTCTTGCGCGCAGCATCTCCTCCAAGCCGGGCAGGGAAGAACACATTCCCGTGTCGCTGGAGGAAAAAAGCGACGGCCTCTGGGCGCGGCCGATTTTCGGCGCGTCAGGGCTTATCACGACGCTGGTGAATGCCGTTGGTACGGTGGTGGTGCCGCTGAACAAAATCGGGATCGAAAAGAACGAAGAGGTGGATGTGAGGCTGTTTTAGGTATACCGCAGGCACCGTATGATGAGCAGCATGCATTTTCCGGATTCATCATTCCGGATGCCTGCTTTTTCTTTTTGAAGGCGAACAAAACGTATGTCCGGACAAAAACGATATCTTGATAATGAACCGCTTCATGACGCGATTCGGAAATATCGCGGGGCGCTGACGGCTGCCGGCATCGGCGGTCCGTTGGGAGGAGAGGATATCTCCATAGCCCAGTCGCTGGACCGCATCACGTCGGAAGCGGTGATCGCGCGGGTGTCGTCCCCGTTTTATCATTCCGCGGCCATGGACGGTGTCGCGGTCAGGTTCGCTGATACGCACGGGGCCACGGAAACCAGACCCAAGCGGTTGCGCGTTCCCGAACAGGCGCTCTTCATTGATACCGGCGACCCGATGCCGGAAGGTTTCGATGCCGTGATCATGATTGAGGATGTGGAGAAGATATCAGAATCAGAAATCGAAATTCTCCACTCGGCAACACCGTGGCAGCACGTCCGGCTTGTGGGTGAGGATATTGTCGCAACGGAACTGATCATCCCCGAGAACCATAGGATTCGTCCCGTTGATATGGCGGCTATGCTGGCAAGCGGCCATACGTCCGTCATGGTGCGCAGAAAACCGACTGTTGCCGTGATTCCAACAGGCACCGAGCTTGTGGAACCCGGAAGCGAGTTGAAAAAAGGCGATATCATCGATTTCAATTCAACCATGCTTTCGGCAACCGCCCTTGCGTGCGGCGCGCTCGCGGTCCGCAAGGGGATCATTAAGGATGATGCGGAACTGCTGAAGACAAGTATTCTTGATGCGGTTTCAAAATCCGACATGGTGATCATAAACGCAGGATCATCGGCCGGCAGGGAGGATTTTACCGCAGACGTAATCGCGGAGATCGGCGAAGTGCTGGTGCATGGTGTTGCCATAAAACCCGGCAAACCCGTCATTCTCGGGATCGTCGGAGGCAAGCCGGTAATCGGTGTTCCCGGATATCCGGTATCGGCTGCGCTTACCTTCGATCTCTTCGTAAAACCGCTGATCTTCGCGTTGCAGGGCCTCAAGCCTCCCGAACCCGACAGTACTTTTGCCACGCTCAGCAGGCAGATTGCCTCATCACTGGGGCAGGAGGAATTCATCCGCGTCAAGCTCGGGGAAGTTTCAGGCAAACTCATTGCAACTCCCGTGACGAGGGGTGCGGGAGCGCTTATGTCGCTCGTGCGTGCCGATGGCATTCTTCGCGTTCCGGCCCAGCTCGAAGGATTTGGAGCGGGGCGTGAAACGGAGGTAGAGCTTTTGCGGCCTGCACGCGAAATCAGCAACACCATTGTCTGCATCGGGTCGCATGATACCGCGCTCGATGTGCTCGGCAATTTTCTGAAGAAAAAACATCCGCAGCTTTCGCTTTCGTCAGCCCATGTCGGAAGCATGGGAGGGCTTCTGGCTCTTAAGCGGGGTGAAGCTCATCTGGCAGGCACGCATCTTCTGGATGAAGAGACGCATGAATATAACGTCAGCTATATCAGGAGGCTTGTTCCGGACAGGCGCATTGTGCTGGTCAATCTGGTTTACCGCACCCAGGGGCTCCTTGTGCAAAAAGGAAATCCCAAGGGAATCGGTGGATTTAAGGACCTGGTGCGAGGGGACGTTGTATTTGCAAACCGACAGGCCGGGGCAGGCACCCGCCTGCTTACCGACATGCATCTGAAAAAATTGCAGATTGACCCCGGAAGCATAAAAGGGTATGATCACGAAGAATTTACGCACATGGCGGTAGGAGCTGCCGTGGCTTCCGGCGCGGCGGACACGGGGCTTGCAGTGCTTTCGGCCGCCCAGGCATTGGGGCTGGATTTTATTCCCGTGGCGAAAGAGCGGTATGATTTTGCGATCCTGCAGGAATTCTACGAGACGCCGCTGCTGCAGGCGTTG
>CAZYEF010000269.1:0-2828 GCA_964646375.1 uncultured Nitrospiraceae bacterium
CTGCATGCAGCCCCCCATATATTCTCGGGCGCCATTATACTAAATTTTATTTCTTTTTGCATGGTTATTTACAGCAAAAAGATGAGTGATTTTATTACGCATCGGCCCCGGCAAAATGAAGTTGACTCACCGGCGTTTCCCGGTATAATAATTTTATGCGCGTGATTAAAAAAGGTGAAGAGTTGTATGAAGGCACGGCCCTTCTCGGCGATCCTGTACACGGGTATATTTCATTCACTACTCCCCGGGGAGAGGATGAGATTACCGAAAAAAATCTGCTGGATACCCCGTGGATGCAGCGCCTTCGCCGGATATACCAGCTCCAGAGCGCCCGTTGGGTCTATCCGTCGGCGGAGCACAGCAGGTTCCAGCATTCGCTCGGCGCGATGCATTTGGCAGGCAGGTTTGCCCGTCATCTGTACCCCTCCCTGAAAGCGCTTGTCCCGGACTGCCCTTCGGCAAATTTTATCGAGGAGCTTCTTCGGATCGCGGCATTGCTTCACGATATCGGGCACGGTCCGTTCGGGCATTTTTTTGATGACAACTATCTCGACCAGTTTGGGCTGACGCACGAAAAAGTCGGTCAGCATATCATTAAAAAGGATTTCACGGAGATTATTAGATCCATCCGTCGCAGCCCTTCGGGAGAATTTGCAAAAAGCGACCCGAAGCTGAATTCCGAACATATCGCATTTCTCATCGGCAAGGGAACAACCGCAAATGCGAAACAGCCCCGGTGGCTGATATTCCTTCAGCCCATGCTTTCCGGCATCTATACGGTGGACAACCTCGACTATGTACTGCGTGATGCCTATATGTGCGGCGTGGCGACCGGCGCCATAGATATCGACCGGCTGCTGTATTACACTTTTTTTACCGAGAAGGGATTGACCCTCCATAAGGCAGGCCTTTCAGCCTTGAACATGTTCCTGAACGCCCGGCTGTACATGTATACCAATGTTTATTATCACCGCACCACACGGGCCATCGATGAACACCTGAAAGAGCTTTTTAAAGACACCATGGAGCATCTCTTTCCCTACAATCCGGTCGACAACCTTTCCGGGTATCTCGAACTGACCGACTGGTCATTGCTTGAAACCGTACGGAAGTGGGGAAACAGCAAAAACAGCGCACTGGCATCGCTCGGACGTGAGTGGACCGGCATTCTTGCCAGGGACGTCAAATGGAAAATGGCGTATGACGTCACGCTCTCCATGCGCGTGTTCGAAAAGGGGAAAGCCATTATCGATGAGGCGGAGCTGCGAAAAAAAATCATGAAAGCACTGCCTCCTAAGCTGAAGGACATCCAGTTCAGGGTTGACATGGCCACGCAGGACCCGAGACCGATCAATCCGCTGATGATGGGCGATCGCCAGATATACGTGTTCAACCCCTCGACCCGCAGGGTAGAAAAAGAACCGCTGAAGGAATTCTTTGACTATATTCCGGCACGCGTGGTCCAGTGCAGAGTGTTCACCCTGAATCATGATTACGACACCGAACTTGCCGAAATTATTGACCGGGTGCTGGGAATTCAGGAGGACAGCATCAAATCGAACGTTTAATGCCGGCAGAAAACCGCCGAGTTTTTTCGCGCTCAACGGATTCAGAACTAACGTTGTTATGCAGATCATGCCCACTCTCCCCGTATGGAATGTTTCTTCCATACACACAATCGTTTCCAGAAATTTGACCTATTGATCGCTCGGGATTTTCGGTGAGAATAAAGCGGAAAAAGTTTTTAACTCATCATGCTGACGCTTTCTGAAGCGTATCCCCCGGTATCCGTTCAGACGCCAGACACTTTTTCTCGACAAACCCCCTGAAATACTCTAGACTGACATCCTATGGACGTATTCGCAACTATTCTTGACAGAATCAAAAAGCCGATAAATTTTGCCCGCAAGGATGACTTCTTGCATCTCAAGAGTCTGGCGGCCATTGAACCGTTCATGCGGATACAATTCGCCGAACTGAAGCGAATACAACAGAACCGGCCGGAGCTTGACGAACTAGAGACACTTTTTCCAGGTTTTGATACGCTGTCGGCTGAATCCAAAAAAGAAAGAATTCTTCGTGCACTGTCTCTGCTGGAGGCATTGCAGCAGCACGACAGCACTCCTGCAGACAGCATCACCCCCCCCCGGCAGGAGCCTGTCCCGGAGCCATGCCAGAAGGAGGGTCATCTTCATCTGCAACTGGATTCCTCCATACAGTATTGCAAGGGCATCGGGCCCAAACGGGCGGCGCTCCTGAATAAGCTGGATATTTACACGGTGGAGGATGCGCTCTTTCATCTCCCCTGGCGATATGAAGACCGGGGGAATTTTAAAAAAATAGGAAGAATATCCTATGGCGCCTATGAAACGGTGATGGGAGAGGTGGTTTCCGCAGAAGTGGCCTCTACACGCCGCCGTCGGCTGAAAATTTTTGAACTGGTCATTACGGATAAAAGCGGCATCCTGGTCGGTTCCTGGTTCAACCAGCCGTTCATGCAGAAGGTTTTTCGAACCGGCCAGAAAGTGATTCTTTCCGGTATTGTGAAATCCAATCCCTACCGGGGCGGTCTGCCGCAGATCGATAATCCGGACTATGAGATCATGGACGAGAACGAACCGGACGCTCTTCTCCACACCGGCAGGATAGTCCCTATCTATCGCACTACAGCAGGGCTGTCCGTGCGCGTTGTTCGCAGTCTGCTGAAAGCTGTTCTCGATTCCTGCGGTGCGTCCGTCCCGGATGTTGTTCCGGAAATGATCGCAAAACACTATTCATCCTTCAGCAGTGCTGCAGCCTTCCGGGAAGTTTACTTCCCGGAGTTTACG
>CAZYEF010000270.1:0-2804 GCA_964646375.1 uncultured Nitrospiraceae bacterium
TTGTTATCAGTAAAGCTTATATGTTTATCTATAACTTAACTAATATATAACGTTGCTTGCCAATCAACTAACTTTTTCGAAAACTCTATTCATGCAAGGCCAGATCGCTTTTCAACAGTTCCCTTCCCCATTTTGCCGTGATTGATGGGGGCGCTTACCGTGTCCACAGAAAGGAGGCCGGGGTTTACGGTCATGACATGGTACATGCCGTTAATGTTCGCAATCATGTCCCTGAAGAACTCACGCATTGTCTCCTCGGAGTAGTTGCCGTCCCTGAGATCCTGCATCTCGCGCCTGAGTGCCAGATCGAGCGCCTCTTGCGGTGATTTGTAGAGGCAGATGCCGCCGAAGACGTTCCAGTGCCGGCTTTTATCTGCGCCGTCCTCCTTGTTGCCGGGGAGCAGAAAATTATCCAGTGCAAGCGAACTGGGAAGCATCTCACGGGGAATGGATTTGATCCAGCCGTAAGGGATGCGGATAGCTTCGTCGAGCAGGCCGACCGCATTTTTCTTATCGCCGTTCTTGATGCGGAGCGCTTCCCTGAAGAGAAGCACCATCGGCAGGTTATGGTTTTCGACGTTGGGGTCCAGATATTTTCTGCTGGTCCGCGATACTGCACGGAGATAACGCGGGTCGTGCTGCGCATATCCAATCAGCGCTATGAAATCCTCCTTGTGCGTCGAACTCTTGTAGTACTGCCACTCCGTGCGTTGCAGATAATTCTCCAGATGGGTCAGGTTACGCGGCGGTCCCAGTTTCTCGAAATCGTAGACGAGCCCGAGGTCAGTCTTGAGATAGCCGGAAACAACCTTGAGGATGGTGCGCCAGTCCTTTTTGCCGGTTTTGAATTCATTATAGAGGGGAGAGCCGAGCAGCTCGCGCAGGTGGTCACGAAAAACGAGCAATTTAACCGGGACATCCGGTTGACCCCGCTCTGTGAGGGTCTCCGCATCCTCGACAAGTTCCATGAGCGCAAGGAGCAGCTCATACCGCTCTCCGGCCTGGAAAAGGGACTTTGCCCGTGCCAGCTTTTTCGCCGCGTATTTGCGCTCAATGGGTAGAAGACCGGGCTTGCGCTTGCGCCACGCCTGGTCCAAGCGGATCGCCTCGGAGTACAAGGCTGCGTCGAGAGCATCTCCATAAGTGCTTGTACGCACCGGCGGACGGAGCTTCATGAGCCAGTCAATGTCCGAGTCCCCGGCAAGCGGGTAGGGAAGCGCAAAGAGCGGGCGGACACGGTACTCCATGACCGGGATGTAGCGGTAGCATTCTCGTGGTCGAGGGAATGGTTTTCCCTCTGCCAGTGCCGACTCTTCGGCGGCGTATGGGTCACCCTTTGCCAAGACGAATGCGCGCAGGATATCGAGGTCTTCCTTGTCGATGAGTCCGTTCTGGTTCATGTCTATGCGGCATACGACTGAATCTGCCATGGAAAACGGATCATTGAGGAAAGCATCGAGGATCTTGAGGTCGTTTTGTGTCCAGCGATGATCTCCATCTAGATCACCCAACATGACCAGTTCGGATCGAACCTCGACGCGATGGATCGGAATTACGAGTTTCCAGTAGGCATATCCGAGCCCGGCCAGGATGCAGGCGATAAGGAAAATACGATAATAAATCTTCATCAGTCACTCGCTTATGGAGGGCAAATTTACGTGACGTTCCGATATTGCTTTATGGTTCAGTTCAAGCTTCCAGGAGGAGCCTTTTGGGTCTGGCTTCCGGCATCAACTTGCCATCTTGGAAACCAGACCCAGTGGGGTTCTGGGTAATATCAGTGTGTTGCGAAAGATGAATCAACTAACTCCCGCTTCCCCCGTCTACGGCTTTTCGGGGAATCGCATTTTCATATTCCATTTTCAAGAGCAGCCCCGGCTCTTTTGCCCTGAGTTTTTCTTTTACTCCCTCTCTTTGCCAAAGTCCTGTTTCAGCTCTTTCCAGCGTGACCATTCTGCGAAGTAGACTTCAGGATATTCGCCGATTGTTGTCACCTTGAGAACCCGGTTGTCAGGCGAGATCCAATATGCTGTGCAGAAACCCATGCCGGTACCGGAACAATCAGCTTCCGGAAGTTTGATATAGCGTTTGCAGTTTTCATCGCTGCAAACAGATGTCGTTCCTCTACCGCTCCGGTTTTGTGCGGGGCGGAAGCCATTGGCCTTTAAAGTTCTTCGCGCGCCGTAATAGTTCCCCTTGATTTGCGGTATATCTGTGGCCAGCGGCGGAGGAATGGAGGGTAGAGCTTCGACGGTGGCAGGATAATGGACGTCCGCAACACTATTGGTCTCTGGATTAATACTGACAACAACATAGTATTTCCATCCGTGTTCGCCGGTTTCCAGGAAAAGTGCCCGGCAGTTCGCTTCATTGTCGAGTTTCCAGCAATCGATCTCACGGTATTTCGGGGCCGAAGAAGGCATCGGTTCAGGTGCGATGATACCTTTCTTCCTGAGTTTGGCACGCTGTTCAGGACTTTCATAGCTCTGCTTTTCGTTAGCAATGGTTAGTCCCTGTTTGAGGAGAAATGCGCGCGCTTCCGCATAAGGCGTTCCGGGCTTCGGGAAAACAGCATCCTTATGACCCGGATTTGCCGCCAAAGCGACGGTAATCATGGCAGCTATTGTTATTGGTATTGTGACGAAGGCTTTCATGGTCGTCTCCGGAAAGAACGTGGCGGGAGAATGGGAGGAACCTTTGAGCCCTGGTTTCCAAGTTATCAAGATGGGGCATCAACTTGCCATCTTGGAAGCCTGATAATCATCTAAAAGGCAGCCTCCTGGCATAGTTCGGAAAGACTTCCT
>CAZYEF010000271.1:0-2792 GCA_964646375.1 uncultured Nitrospiraceae bacterium
CCCGAGTTGAGGAACAATGATCCTGCGGTGACTGACCACGGCGTCCAGCTTTGCTCCCTGGATGCGCTTTATCAGTTCATCCGTGCCGAACGTCCCCTTGCCTGCCGCGCACCAGACATTGATCCCCTTGGTATCCAGCACCAGAATCCACGCGTTCATTCCCCTCAGTTCCCGCCGGAGCACATCGAAGCTGAACTTGTAATTGGCGCTCACGAAGACATCGGATTCGTTTGATGGTTTCCCCACCGAGTACAAGCCCGGTGAAACAGTGTACCGTGTGCGGAAAGCGCTGATTCTGCATTTGATCATGCCCCAGTAGTCTGACCGTGTCCATTCGGTTGAAACGTTCCGGATTGTGCCTGACGTCGAGCGATCCCAGCCAACGGCAATCTGCGGCAACGCCTTTTCCGTGGAGCAGCATGTTTTCGGGGCAGGAGCCGCGCAGCAGGATTCATCCGGTTGCTTGTTCTCGCGAGGAAGAATGGTCAGTTTAATTTTTTGCATACGTGCCTTTCCTACAGCTGTTTTTTGTTTCTGATTCCGTTGTATTTTTTGTCTGCGAACATTACCACGCACGAAATCAGGACCGCGCCTACAAGCAGACTGATTGAAGCAAGCATGTTGTTCAGAAGCGCAGGCCGGAGCAGAAGAACCGTTCCCAGGCCGAGCATCATCATTCCGGGAACCAGTTTCAGTACGCGGCCCTGGCGTTCCGTCAACTGCTTTTTACCCAAGGTATGCGTGAAGATTATTACGATGACCGCCAGCGGTATGATGTAAACGAGGTTATAGAGCATCAGATAACAATAATAGATGGAGAGCGGCAGTTGGTTCAGAGTAAGAATCCGGGTGAAGACCATAGGGAACCCGGCGGTGCAAAGCAATTCATACGAGTTGGCGACAATGGCAAGCACCGCGGAACCGACTATCATCGATGCAACGGATGTGGAACGCATCAGTTTTCGCATGCGATCGAACAGCTTCGGCTTCGCACTGTCGGGGATGGTGAGCGACACGCCCGTTTTGAACGAAAAAAAATCCTTGATATTGATTGCGGCAATGAGTATCGAGACGATTCCTGCTATGGCTGTGATGAGCGCAACCTGTCCCATGACCAGAAAAAGATTCAGCCACGCGGCCATGAACACAAAGTAGATGAATCCGGAAAAAAAGACAAAGATGCCGCCGATGAACAGCATGCGTGCCCTGGACCGCGCGTGCACCAGAAGGCCGAGCAGGGCGAACAGGACAAAAAACGCGCAGGGGTTGAAGCTGTCGAGCCCTGCAATCACGATCGTCATGACCGGCAGCGACATCCCGGCGGGATCAAACCTGCCGAGAAACGGGATATCGATGAGCTCTCCTCTTCCGCCGGTTGAATTCGCGTCCGGTTTCACCGCGGTTCCGGCAGAGGGAGATGTTGCTGCGTTCATATTGGATTTTCGCGCGGCGGTTTTCGGAGCCGGTCCGGCTGCAGCCGATGGGCGGACAGCCTGTTCTTGCAAGGAGGCCAGCGGATCCGGACAGCCTGAGGCCGAGCACTTTTTTATCAGGTCAAGCAATTCAGTTTTCATCGTGTTTGAAAAACCCACGAATGCCTTGCTGCCGATGAACGTGACGGGAACACCACTCGGGGTTAATCCGTATTTTCCCGCCACCCGGCTCAGCAATGCGGCATTGTTCCGATCATACCAGACCTCATATAACTTGACCCTCATCGATGGATACTGTTTTCCGATTTCCTTCAAAAAATCTTTTTCAACCGCACAGTGAGGACATCCATCTCCCCAGAATAAGATGATTGTAAAAGGCTTCAATGAACCCGCGGCGGTTGATAGTTTTTTTTGTGAAATTGTCGATATGGAAGAAGCGGCCGGGCTGCCTGTCTCCGCGCCCGGCAATGCAGGCGGAGGAGGGCAGTTTTCCGGCGCGTCCGGGAGTGGAAGCAACGGCTGCTGCACTGTTGAAACAGGGCTGCTTTGCATAGGCTGCGGAGCAGCCTCGGTTCCCCAAACCGGCACTGTTGAAAAAAACACCAGCATAAACCAGGCTGGAACCGCGGTCATTGTCTTCACGCGAGCATCCCCTTCACAATCATGTCAACGGCCTCCGAAGGAGAAAGTCCATGAGCCATGAGCGTCTCCATCTGCTTTTTATCGACGCTGCCGATGGAGGCCTCGTGCGTCACCTTTGCCAGCGGATGATTCACCTGGACGAAGGGATACGCTTTTGCTACGGCTTTGTCCTTCACAATCTCCATGCAATCCACGTGGCCCCGCGCTCCCGCGGCATTGCCTTCGGTAATGCCGGTGATCTCGGCAGCGGCTTCATCCTCGACCGCGACCCGGGCTTTCACCAGACCCCGGGCGTTCTCCCCTTCGAGTGCGACCCTCTCCTTTATTCTAATGTCGTCATCTGCATGTCCAAAGACGCGGGCCGTCATCTCCGCCACCGCGTTTTCTCCTGCACGCACGTCGTAATCGATCGCGAGCCTGCCGACCCTGCCGTTCACGAGCGTGAAGTCGGTATAATACCTTCCGCCCTTTCCGATCCGGACGGCGAGCTTCGGCACGACCTCAATCCCGCCGTACAGACCGTGGTAATGGGTCTCCGAGTACCGCATTTCCGCCCCTTCGCCTATCTCGACCGTTGCATCCATGATGTGCCTCACCTTTTCCGCTTTTGGAAAAATGCAGTGGGCGATGAACTTTGCTGAAGCGCCGCGTTCAAGCCTGACGTTCATTTTTATTTTTTGCAGTCCTTTTTTGTGCACGACGCCGAAACAGAGATGA
>CAZYEF010000272.1:0-2773 GCA_964646375.1 uncultured Nitrospiraceae bacterium
GCCAGATGCAGAAGGCGGCGAGCGGCCATATTCTCACCAATCGGATTCCCATTCATGTCGATGGGGAAGTGAAGGGCGTCGTGGCAACCTTCCAGGAAGCGACCCAGATCCAGGACGCGGAACGGACGATCCGCCAGACCCTGTATGGCAAAGGTCTTGTTGCTACCTACACTTTTGATGACATTCTGACTGCCGATCCCCATATGAAACGGCTCATAGAAATCGCGAAGGGATATTCGGAAACCGGAGCCACGGTTCTTATTCAGGGGGAGAGCGGGACGGGCAAGGAATTGTTCGCGCAAAGCATCCATACCCAGAGTCCTCGCTCGCGCGGCCCTTTTGTGGCGGTCAATTGCGCGGCGCTGCCGCACCATCTTCTGGAGAGCGAATTGTTCGGATATGTGGAAGGCGCATTCACCGGAGCGAAAAAGGTCGGCAAGATCGGCCTGTTCGAACTGGCGCACACGGGAACGATCTTTCTGGACGAGATAGGTGATATGGACAAGGTCTTGCAGTCCCGGCTGCTTCGGGTTCTCGCTGAGCGCCAGGTCATGCGGCTCGGATCCGACGCGCTTATCCCGGTCGATATCCGGGTTATTGCAGCCACGAATACCGACCTCCGGAAACAGGTGCAGTCCGGTCAGTTCCGCAAAGACCTCTATTACCGGCTGAATGTGCTGAACCTTTCGATCATCCCTCTCCGGGAGCGGCAAAACGATATTCCTCTTCTTGCGGCGCATTTCTTTGACCGGTTCAACCATGAGCATAAGCGGAGTATTAAAAAGCTGCCGGTCGAAGTCATGCGCATGTTCGGCAACTATGCGTGGCCCGGCAATGTCAGGGAACTCGAAAATGTCATGGAGCGCATCGTGCTCTCGGCTGAAAAGAAGGCCATTCATCTACCGACCGTACGCTTGATCGTGGATGAGCTGCTTGCCGCTCATGCGGATGAAGCGGGGGGATTGCATCAGGAGAATGACTTGCTTTCAGGTTCATTCCAGGACATCAAGCGCCGGATTATCACGCAGGTGCTGAAGGAAGAAAACTGGAACAAGAGCAAAACTGCGAGGAGACTGGGAGTCGACAGAACCACTGTTGATCGCTTCTGCGAATAGCTATATATTCGCATGCTCGCTGTTGCAAAAAACAACACTACAAGCAGATAATATACACATTATCTGCTTTTTTTTATTTTTCTTCGGCGTAAGATATTGAAAAATTAGTATTGGCATGTGTTGTGCAATAAAGAAATAATAATTATTCAAGCAAGTATGGCTTTGCAGTTCGCAAATGAATAAACGAATACATGTAAAAGCTTTGAAATCAATATGATATTTTGCTGAATTTCCGTGATACATTTATGGATAGAATGCAATATCGTTTTGGTTAAATCATGCTGTGGACCGCTTACGACAAATCACGGCTGATAATTATTCTGTGTTTGTTACCAAAGTTATACTCGCAATAGTTGCACTACTAAGGAATGATTCGAAAAAGATGAATGCTTTTCCCCCTGTGACGTGACTGAGCTGTTATAGACTGCTCGCCGACCGATATATTCGTCAGCCTGACTGTTATGAAAAAGCGGTATTAACCGGCGCAACACGGAGCGGGTATGAGAAAAAAACAACTGATTCCGGAACTGAACCAGGTTGCTGAATAATGTTTTTTGTGTTCGCAAGTGTAGGAGAAGTGCGGGAAGTAAAAATTTTATCGTTATGGAGGAATTTGTAATGCCGAAGTTTAATGCAAATCTTACAATGCTTTTCGCGGACGTGCCGTTTCTTGACCGCTTCCGTCTGGCAGCCCAGCATGGGTTTCAGGGAGTTGAGTTTCTTTTTCCCTATGCGTGGGAGAAAGACCAGCTGGTTGAACAGCTGAAAAGCAACAATCTTGTCCAGGTGCTGCATAATATGCCTGCGGGCAACTGGGAGGGTGGTGAGCGCGGCATTGCCTGCATCCCCGGCAGAGAAGCGGAATTCGAGGCAGGTGTCGGACGAGCGATTGAATACGCGAAAGCGCTGGGCTGCGGTCAATTGAACTGTCTTGCGGGCAAGACGCCGCAGGGCGGCAAGCCGGACATCGTACAAAAAACGTTTGTGAATAATCTGCGCTTTGCCGCGAAAGAACTGGAGAAGCATAATATCAGGCTGCTGGTGGAAATGCTGAACAATCGGGACATCCCGGGATTTCATCTGGTCACGACCGCTGATGCTCTCTCGCTGATCGCCGACGTCAACCATCCCAACTTGTTTATTCAGTATGACGTCTACCATATGCAGATCATGGAGGGAAACCTGACGACGACAATCCGCGAGAACCTGAAGCATATAGCCCATATACAGATTGCTGACGTGCCGGGCCGTCATGAACCCGGGACCGGAGAAATCAATTATGCAAACCTTTTCCGGTTTATTGATGAAGCGGGCTACAAGGGATGGATCGGATGTGAGTATATTCCCGCGGGAAAAACAGCAGAAGGATTGTCCTGGATGAATACATATCGTTCGTCCAGGTGAATGGTTGCCGGAAAACCTTGCTTTCTTGAACGCGCGTGTTTTTTGTCTTTGCAGTCTGAGTGCAGAATTAGATAAATAATCCACAACGGTGGACGCAATTACTAAGGAGGAAACTACTATGGCAGTACTTGGATTTGTTGGTCTTGGCATTATGGGAAAACCGATGGCTGGTCACCTTCTGGCCGGAGGGCATACGGTCAATGTTTACAATATCGTTCCGGAACCGATGCAGGAACTGGCAAAAAAAGGGGCGG
>CAZYEF010000273.1:0-2734 GCA_964646375.1 uncultured Nitrospiraceae bacterium
ATCATCGTTGATTTTCTCTTGGAAATGACCTGAAATCATAGGGGCTGAGTAATCGTTCAACCCCCTGTTTTATGACGGTATTTAAGCTGTCATACATGGCTCTCAATCGAAGTTATGCAGTCATGCAGTCGTGTCTGCATCCTCTTCCTGACTCATGATGTAGTGTAAAATGTCGGTATACGGTAACGGATGGAACTGCCGATCATCTTGCGTTGAAATGGGAAAGCGTGTTCGTTCTCCAGTTTCTTAAAGTTGCTCAGTCCTAATCCCAGCATCGTCGCTGCTTCGGTACGGTCGATCAGTTTCGGCATCATGTTTGCCGACTTCTCCGGATCGGGCATTGTCACTCCTCCGGCGAAACAAAAAAGTTTCTCCGAAGGGCTCATTGCCGGCATTTCCATTGTTTCGACATCAAGAAAAAAAGCAGGAGCAGTCGGGACGCATATCGAAATTTTCGCTTCTCGGTATGAAAATCCATATTTCCCGGACGCTCACGGACGCTTCGGACGCATGTTCAGGATTCTTGAATCGGCAGAGGCAGGAGATGAAAATTTTTATATCCGCGAATCATTCGTCCTTGGGGCCCCTTGAGATCATGACGCTTGGCCGCCTGATGAATGCGGCGCATGGCGTCGGGTAAAAGTTGCGTGATTTGCCTCTCCGGCAATTGCGGCCATTTCATCGAGTCACAGTACTGTTGAAAATGAAAGTTTGCATCTGCGGTCGAGAGATTCTGGTAGGGGTCGGGTTCAATGAATCGCCGGACGAAGGAGTCAACTGGACTGGAGCTGTCAACAGGCTCTCAATACGTTTCTGCTGCTCTGTGGTGCGGGTGAGCTTGCCTTCCGCTTCCAATAATTCCATCGCCCCTTCCAGTGCCCAATTCAAAATTCCGCTGCCTTCGGTTTCCAGAAGAAGGTGATCGAATTCGGCAATTTTATCCGCTTCCGCCACGGGTGGGCGTTCATAGGGAATCCATAACAAGCACCGTCGCCAGGCATCTTCATCGCCTTCGAAGCGCAGGCGCAGCACGTCGTTGCTGGTGATGATGACATTGAAATTGCCGGGGATATCCAATGTGTCATTGCGATTTTTATATTCCAGCGTCATCATGTCATTCCCCACCAACGCCTTCAATCGCTGTGCGCCTCTGGTGCTCAGAAAGTCGCCGGGAACGTCTTTGGCGGTCAATAATGTTTTGCCCAGGGTTCGACTGATTTCAAAGCGGTTGTTGAGAAATTCGGTACGCAGCTCCGTGCAATTCCAACGCCCGATGAGTCCTTCGATCACATTGGCCAGAGTACTTTTGCCGCCTCCGGGCGTTCCCGTCAATATCAGGAACGTCTGGGTGATGTTTTTTCCCAGCAGGCATTGTCCGACATATTGCTGGAGCAACTCAATATCGCTGCGGCTGATGGCCGGTGACAGCAGCTTATCAAGGAATGTTCGGCATTCCGCCTTCGGGTCATAATTGATCGGAATTTGATTGCGACTGAGGTGTTCCGGTGAAAATTTCCGTTGTTTCCAGTGATTTTTCCCGGTGGCATATTCAAGAACCGTATTCAGAAGATGAATGCGATGGGGGGAATCATGCGCTACAGAGAAATTGGTTTCACAGATACAACACAGCATCTTTCGAACATCGTCCAGAAAACGCATACTGATCTTGGCTTGCAACACATCTTGCTTATCCGGGAAATTCATCACAAAACGATCCATGTTTTCGACCGTGATTTGGGTAATGCCTTGATCACTCTTTCTTTCATAGATTCCTCGGTCGGGATTGTACAAGAAGAAGCTCTTCTGTTGCGGATCCCAGATAATGCGATGCTGCTGTTTGATCTGTTCCGCAAAATAACGGTAGTTCAACGTCAGGCCGCCTGAGTTGCAGTAAAACGGTTCGCCACATTCCATAGTCCATCCTCCTTGAAAATATTTGCCGATTCCCGGTCTTGGCTGGTAATATAGCGGAAGTATGGCAGAAATCAAATTCTGCATCTTTATGATTTTTAATGATTTATATTGTTTTATGCGATGCGTTGCGTCACGATGCTTCAAGCAAAGAATAGGCATGATGTGGCAAGGGAACTGAACGTGACGGATAAAATTTTTTCAGATTTTTTTTGAGGACTTTCCAGCCAAGGAGAATATTTCGTTCGAGTGGCTGGGGCCGGAATACTGGCGGTCTTGAAAAATGTTCTAAAAATGTTCTAATTCGTGCGTCAAAAGCAGCAAAAAGCAGGCTATTGCAGGGTAGGGCAGAAAGAATGATTCCAAGCTCAACTTGAGGAGGGAAAAATGGTGGGCGGTAAAGGACTCGAACCTTCGACCTCTGCCGTGTGAAAGCAGCGCTCTAGCCAGCTGAGCTAACCGCCCCTGGATTGGGACAGACCTAAATATAATTGCTTTTCGGCAATTTGCAACCTCAAAAGCCGTTTTTTTTGTAAAAAAGCAGCTTTTACGGAAGTTTGCCGATGCTCGGGCTGGCAACCCATCCTTCCAGCGCGTTGCCGATGACGTGAGTGTAATCCTGACGCTCTTCGAGAATTAACACCGGAGTCCCCCCGGAAAGGACGCCGAGACGCTGGCCGTTGTGCCGTCCGGGCAGGGAAAAAAGTTCCGCGCTTTTGACGGTGATCAGGCCGCGGGAAGATTCATAAGTACTCTGCAATTGTGTAATCATCGCGATGACGCTCAGCACCATGCCGATTGCCAGCGCCAGCACAAACGACCA
>CAZYEF010000274.1:0-2707 GCA_964646375.1 uncultured Nitrospiraceae bacterium
GAAAACAAATGTCGCGTCATTCGCAGCATCAAAGATCGTTCGATAGTTTGCCTCCGACTGTCTGAGAGCTTCCTTCGCCAGCCTGCGTTCACTGAGGTCCTCCATGATGGCCATATAACCGATGATGACGCCATCGGTATTCAGCATTGGCGCTGTTGACAGACTGACATCGATATAGTGTCCGTCTTTATGCAGGCGGCGGGTTACCACGGAACGCAGCTTTTTTTTCGCCCGGCATGCCGAAATAATTATTTTGAGTTCATTCAGTTGTACTATGGAGACCAGCGGATAACGTTTGCCTATTACCTCTTCTTTCTTCCATCCAAACATGCGTTCAGCCGCCGAGTTATAAAGAATCAGGTTGGCGTCTAGATCCATTGCGATAATGGCCGCCGGCGAAGCCTCGATGAGCGCTTCGAGCATCTGATTAGCGCTGCGCAGTGCATTTTCAATGCGTTTCCGGTTGGAAATAATATGCTGGTATTCACCGACCAAGGCCAGATTGCCGGACTCATCATAGATGGGAAAAGCATGAATCTCGAGATGCCCGATCTTGGGGTTGTATTTCTCGGTAACGATGTCTTTGCCGGTTTCAAAAACCTGAAGCAGGTGGCAAGGATCGCACGGTTTGTTCAGGCCGTAATAAGCTTCGTAACAGCGCCCGTTGTCCTTTTCAGTTGTTGGAGCCGCATATTCATGCCCTGCGCGCCAGTTGCTGTAAACAATGTTAAAATTTCGGTCAATGATTGAAACGAGATCCGGTATTGTCTGAAGAATGGTGCACGCCAGCTTACTTCTTGAAAAAGAGGCAGCAGCGGCCTTTGTCTTGTTTTTGATATCCCTGGCGGTCATCGTCAGCCTTCGTGTACATCGCAAGATATTGGCATTACAGAACTCATTTGAAGACCAACATCGTGGCGGTTTGGGTCAGATTGACAACATACTGTTCTCCATACGTGCTGAACCCGATTGTCGGTATTCCGGCAAACAACTCTCCGTATTGATCGGAAAGATTTTTTTCATAAAGCTCCAACGTGCGCAGAATACAGTTGAATGTTAGAATTCCGGACATGCTCCCAAGCTCCTCTCTGGCTGTTGCAAGCGCCGCCCTTGTATCATCTATTATGTTAGTGGACTGGAGCAGGGATAGTTCCATGCCTTCACTGATGCTGCAGTAGAACTTCATACTGCCGTTATCGAGAATCTGCTGCGGGCTTCTAACATACGGTTCGTCTTCGATCATGAGACCGAGCGGATTTCTCATAAAATGTTTCGGCACATCATTAAAGCTTGTCCCTACAGCTTCGGCATAGGCGGCTGCGGCGGGTTTGTTGTTGATTGATATCACTTCACGCGCCTCTTCATTTGCGCAAGTAATTTCAAGGGATTTTCCCAGATCACTGAAACTCTGGGTTTTAATGAATGCGAATTTGTTTGCGGGTTTCACAAGCGCCAGCACTGCGGCATTTGTGAAACTCTTTCCGTTTGCGTAGACGTGGGCCGCTTTGAATTTCAAATCGTCTCCCGCTGAACCGCCAACAAAAATGACATTCGTCATATCGCTTATTTTTTGCATCAATGCTTCTTCAGCTAAACTCAAACCGTCTACAAGGATAATGCCGACGTACTCTTGCGGATCCATATCAAGAACCGGTAATTTGTAGTAATTTGTAAATGAATCCATCGCCTGCTTTATGCCATCAGTCTTTTTAATATTTTCCACGACTTCAATTTTGCTGTCCTTGATCGCCAGGGCATTGAATGCCATAGCAACAATCGAGTTTTTAAGCATCTTGCCGCTGATGATTTCTCCGGCAGTTGAACATCCGAACACGTTGGATCCTGGAAACGTCCTATACATCGCCCTACTAATGGCGGCAGACTGGAACTTTGAGGAAGCAAAAAAAATAAGCTGTTTCGTATCAAACCCTTCAAGCTGACCAGCAATATCATTAACGGCATCATTTACCGTTTCTTTCGTTGAAAATGTATGCTTGATATTCATTTTATATTCTCCCGTTTTCCAACTTCCATAAACTTTCCAGTTTGCCGATGATCACCAAAGCAGTAGGGCATGTCGAGGGCGAAGTAAGCATTCCCTGGCACAGCCGGGATTACACAGGTGAATTTAGCCGGATCGGATCCACTACAGTCAGAAGAGCTTCAGAGGTATTGGATTGTCGTGCGAACGTTGATTGTCAGGTTGAATGCTACATCTTACAGGATTTATCCTGCCAGAACACCCATCTTTTGATTATGAAAAACGAAATACTAACGTGCAAAAGTGGATAGAAACTTTATCACAAGGTGGATATATCCACTTTTCTATCCCCTTTTTCGGTGGATATAACCATATCACCCAGGACATAGTCGGACAACACAAAAAGAAAAAGCCCCAGAATTTCCGAGGCTTTTAAACTTGTCTGCGACTTCAATTTAACTGACGACGTAAATGATTGTAATTTATAAGTAATCATAGGTTAAGCTTTCCTTGGTATACCGAAATATATACCATTAAATATTATGCTCGAACAATTCGTCGGGATTTCTGGCAGTGAATACAGCAAATTTTCCGTGGCGCTTTCCATAGCATATATTTAGTGATATTGCTACCGATCAAAGCACAGCTATTCAATATTCATCCGGAAATAACGTCGTGGTAACTGACCGGTCCCATTCCGTGATTATCCATATTTTGGGCAACCCT
>CAZYEF010000275.1:0-2700 GCA_964646375.1 uncultured Nitrospiraceae bacterium
ATTAAAAAAGTTGAGATTAATGAAATCGCCTACTTTTATGCATTGGAGAAGAATCTTGATGCCGTCCTCCCGGATGAAGACTGATCCGGTGTGCAGATCCCCATGGATCAATGCCTCCGATTGATTCATGAAGGCATACTTCAGCTTAGCTGCCTCCAGATGCAAGGCAGTATCCTCAAAAACCATGTGCCGTAAAAAATCAGCATTGGGGGGAAATACAGCGTTTGTGCCGCCTGCGTTTGTGAATGGGTCTGTAAAGACAAGATCTTCGGAAATTTTACACAGTTCCGGATTGGAATACCGCTTGACCATCTCCCGCTTTTGCATGTGTTCCATAGAAAGATCGGATGTTTGCAAAAGAATTTTCACGAGAAATGTGGTAATCTGGTCGCTCAGCAAACTGCTTGTCTTCCGCTCCATCAGAAATTTACGCAATATCTCGTAACTGCCAAGATCCTCCATCAAGTAGCAATGTCTCTCATCATCAAATCGGTACACCTTGGGAACCAATCCGTCCGCTATGGTACCGTAATAACCCAATACCTCCGCTTCGATTCTGTTGCGGTCGATGGTGAGTTTGTACTCCTGGGTTGAGCGGGCAAAGTCTCCTGCCTGTTTAACTATGACCGATTCTCCGGTTCGTTTGTTTTTTACGCGGTAAATAAAGTTGAGGTTGCCATCGCCTATTTCCATACAGCTCAAATCTGCCGCCTGTCCAAGCTGAGGCATATGCTGCTCTATGTAAGCGATCACTTCTTCCCCATTTTTAAACAATGAATTGATATGAGCGGTCATCGATTCGTCTGCCCCAATATTTAAAATGATTCTTGACAATTGAAAATATAACACCCTTCATGTCCGTTGTCAATGGAATAATTTGGTATTTATTTGTTTTGTTTGCTTTTTTGTTGTTTTTATCGAAAATTACTTCCGCATTTATCATAAATACAATGCCAGACTTCTTTTTTCTTGTTTACTTTTTTTTGCTCTGCATCTATAATGAAACCATCGAAATGATAAATAGGGCGGTGCGTCTATGCTGATGGTTACTCGGCTCGGAAAAATCAAGGAAATAGTCCAGGAGAAAAAAAGCGTAACGGTTTCAGAGCTCTCCGAGCTCTTTCACGTTACACCGGAAACCATACGCCGGGATTTGAAAACCCTCGAGGACGACGGGGTCCTGAAAAAGACCTATGGAGGCGCGTATCTTGAAGACGGCGTATCGAACGAGGTTAACTATTCGATTAAAGAAAACATTCTTGTCGAGAATAAACAGTTAATCGCAGAACATTGCCGCCCGTTTATCTCAAACGGCGATACCATTTTTCTGGACGCTTCCACTACGGTAAACTGCATCTGCGATGTCATTGCCGGCATGCGTCTTACCGTGTTGACCAATTCTCTTAAGGTGCTCAACAAGCTTGCCGATTCAAAGGACTTTTCGCTGATTTCTATCGGCGGTTACCTTTCCCCCAAATCAATGAGCTTCGTCGGTGTCTCCGCGATGCAAAACATGGGGAACTATTACGTGGATAAGGCATTTATCTCCTGCGAAGCGTTAAGCATGCAGAGCGGATTGACAGACTCGAACGAGGATCAGGCCAAAATCCGTCAAATTGCCATTCAGCGTTCCAAAGAAACCTACGTGCTTGCGGACCACACCAAATTCGATAAATCCTGTTTCCAGAATATCAACAATTTCGAGGGGATTGACTGTATCATCGTAGACGAAGCCCCGTCCCGTGAGTGGTATGATTTTTTGCGGCAGCGTAACGTTCGCTTACTGGCCTGTAAGGAATCATGATCAGCTAAATGGATCACTAATCAGAGGTTTTATCTTTGTAAGTTGATCACACAAATCAATGTAACTGGATGCGTCCGGATTTAATTATCCTGCTCCCTGAGAAATTGTCCGCCCGATATAAGAACAACTGCTAAACCCGAAGAAAAGGAAAGGGCGGACGAAACGAAGAAGAACAATCACTCAGAGGAGCAGATTGCATTTCGCTGAAGCAAGCACGCCGATATCGAAGGTGTGCCGGATACCCGGGATTTCGGAATAGGCTGTTCAGAATTGGCAAATTCGAATGCAAGATGTGTTCCTAAGCAATTTTATGCGATACAAAAACCTTAATAACGACTCATTCAAAAGAAAAGAGGTTACTATCAACCTTCAATAAACCACTTACGCAATCCATTTGGTTGAATGCCTCAATATGAACTGGTTTATGTTTCTGGAAGATGCCTGAAACAAAGCAGCACGCCGGCGACGGAACTCCAAAAAGTTCCGTCCGCACAGCGTTACTTGAATCCCTCGCGTCGGCTGGATTTGCCCGGAAAGCGGTTGATGCGGCCGCTTAAACTACGATTATTCCCATTCACAGTGAACTGCTCTTTGGAAAAAACCGCAATACTTGTCAACAGTAGAATTTGAGATTCCTCCCCTAATAGAGATCAATCCGGCTTCCTGATGGCAATCCAATCGTGCGAAAAAGTGCCGTAATCCCCTATCGCACAAACACAGCCACAATAGCCGGATCAAAATGCGTGCCGGCGCAGCGTTTCAATTCTTCTATCGCTTCCTCGTGGCTGATTGCTTTCCGATAGCTTCGTTCACTCGTCATCGCGTCATAAGCATCCGCAACAGCGATAATCCTCGCTTGAATTGGTATTTCTTCTCCTTTTAACCCTTTCGGATAG
>CAZYEF010000276.1:0-2689 GCA_964646375.1 uncultured Nitrospiraceae bacterium
GGTTTCACAAAGATGGGATTTTTCATCGTGTTCCTCACATCCAATCCTGAGGTCCCTGCGCGGATATTTCAGCAACGTATCGCGCAATTTTCAGGACTTCGTCTTCGCTGCTCTTTTCAGGAAACATGGCTATCAATTCACCCATATGTTCCTCGATAAACCGGGTGGAAAACTCACCGGCGATGAACTGGGGATGCCGGATAATGCTGTGAAGCAGCGGAGCAAGGGTATGAATTCCCTCTACGCGAAGGCCCCGGCTCATGGAACGGTCCATGGCCTGTATCGCTTCCTTGCGGTCCGGGCCCGTGGTCATAAGCAGCATGAACAGGGAGTCATAGTACGGAGGGATGTCAGCCCCCTCGTATACTCCTGATGCCACGCGCACGCCCGGTCCGACGGGAATCTCAAGCCTCGTAATGGTGCCGAAGGACGGGCTGAAGGTCCGCGGGTGCTCGGCATTCAGACGCACTTCCAATGCCCACCGGTTGCGGTGAACGTCAGATTGCTTGAAGGGAAGTTTCTTTCCCATGGCGACATCAAGCATGATCCCGACGATATCCATGCCGATCGTCAGCTCGGTGATGCCATGCTCCACCTGAAGCCGGGTATTGACCTCGATGAAATAAAATTTTCTCGTTGCGGAATCAAAAAGAAATTCAACGGTGCCTGCCGATGTGTATCCGATCTCCTTCATAAGCCGCACTGCGGTGGAACAGATTTCCTGGCGGAGTCCGTCATCAAGCGTGGGGGAGGGGGCTTCCTCGATGATTTTCTGGTTTCTCCTCTGGATGGTGCATTCCCGCTCAAAGAGGTGCGCCACATTTCCATGCGTGTCGGCGACAATCTGGACCTCAATATGCCGTCCGCGCTCTATGTATTTTTCCACCAGTACCGTTTCGGAACCGAAAGATTTTTTAGCCTCCGACCGTGCCTGGGTAAGAGCCTGCTCTATCTGCCCTTTTTGCTCAACCTTGACCATGCCTTTCCCGCCGCCGCCTGCCGCAGCCTTGATCATGATGGGAAAGGAGATTTTTCCCTGCTTCATCCATTGCTCGATCTGCTCACCGTTCTTAACGTCGCTGATCCCCGGAATGGTGGGAACATCGGCTTTCTGGGCAAGCAGCTTGGCCCGGATTTTATCCCCCATCTTGCCGATCACTTCCGGTGAAGGGCCGATCCAGGTCAGCCCCGCATCAATAACCCGCCGGGCAAACTCGTCGTTTTCGGAAAGGAAGCCCCATCCTGGATGGATTGCGTCCGCCTTGCTGCGGAGTGCTGCATCTATGATTTTGTCCATGTTCAGATAGGATTCAACAGGAGGCGCTTCACCGATGTGCACGGCACTATCCGCGAAAAACACGTGATGCGCAAGCCGGTCGGGCGTACTGTACACGGCGGTGGTCGGAATTTTTCTATCCCTGCACGTATGCATGATCCGTACAGCGGGAACGCCACGATTGGCGATAAGAACCTTTTTAATGGTTTTGCTCATGGTAGGGATTGCCCTTCTCTGCCGCCCGGTATACCCGTTTAGCAGGAGCTTGAATAGTTCCTGAAAAACCGTGTTTTGTCAAGAAAAGATTTTGCGGATCAGGCGGTCACACGGATCCCTGGGCTATCATTTCTTCGGCGTGTTTTATGGTCGCTTCCGTGATGGTCTTGCCGCCGAGCATGCGCGCGATCTCTTCCACGCGCTCCCTCCTGCCCAGCAAGCGTACCTCGGTATGCGTGCGTTCCTTCTTTACAAATTTCACTACTCCGTAATGGTGCGACGCCAGGCTTGCGATCTGGGGCAGGTGCGTGATGCAGAAAACCTGATGATTCGACGCAACGCGCTTCAGTTTCTTCCCGACTTCCTCTGCGACTGCGCCCCCGATTCCGGCGTCCACCTCGTCGAAAACAAGAGTGGGTATTCCATCACCCTCCACGAGGATGGTTTTGAGGGCGAGCATGATGCGGGAAAGCTCTCCTCCCGAGGCTATTTTTGCAAGCGGCCTCGGCTCCTCCCCTAGGTTCGGCGCGATAAGAAATTCCACCCGATCCGCTCCGCGCGGTCCGAGCGTATGGCCGTCAAGCGTATCATCACCCGGTTCCTGCGTGATTGCGATGTTCAACATCGTGTTCTTCATGCCGAGCTGGGCAAGCTCCGCACCGACTTTTTTCTCGAGGTCCCGCGCTGCCACGGTGCGGCGCTTCGTAAGCTCCTGTGCCATGCCGGTCAAACCGGACTTCGCCGTCCGGATCTCTGATTTCAATTGTTCAATCTTCTCGGTGCGGCGCTCCATGCGCTCGAGTTCGGCGGATGCCCCGCTGCCAAACGCGATGACGTCCTCGACGGTGGCACCGTATTTTCTTTTGAGTTTCTGGAGCAGATCCAGCCGGTCTCCGATTAACTCCAGCCGGTCGGGATCGAACTCCACCCGGTCTGCGTATGAGGAAACTTCGCGCGCCGCTTCTTCGATCTGCGCGCGACCTGCTTCGCAGAGCTCAAGGACCGGAGCAAGGCGAGCGTCAATTGCGGCAATCTCCCGAAGACTGGTCATCGCCTTCTTCAGGCAGGCCAGGGCCGATTCATCGGACGCGTAGAGCGCTTCGTCCGCAGCTCGGGAAAGACCGGCGAGTTTTTCTGAATTAGCCAGCACTTTCTGCTCCAGGGCGAGTTGCTCGTCTTCACCGGGTTTGAGCGCTG
>CAZYEF010000277.1:0-2620 GCA_964646375.1 uncultured Nitrospiraceae bacterium
TTCCATTATCAAAATAACTTGACATAAATTGCCGGGTGTGTTACTGATTCACAAATCTGTAACACCAGAGTTGCTGCTGTCTTAAGGAAAGTGCGCGCCCTTTGGCAACTGGAGAGATTGGTGAATGTGCAAATTGTGCGAGCGCCGATTGAAAGGATATCAACAATGTTTTTGAAAAAGGTTATTGGGGCACTTCTCTTCAGTTCTCTTTTCTTCGCACCCATCTCATCCTGGGCCATGCACCCGCTCATTACGGACGACACGGGCACGCAGGGGAAAGGGAAGTTCCAGCTGGAGAAAAATGGCCAGTACGATTACGAAAAAGAAACAATTGCAGGGGTGAGTATCGAGGAAAAATCCGCATTGGGCAATACGATACTGACGTATGGAATTATAGAAGACGTCGACCTGGTTCTGAACGTGCCGTATATCTGGACCAAGGTCCGTGAAAATGGCATCGTAACAACAAACGCGAAAGGATTTTCCGACGCGACCTTCGAAACGAAGTGGAGATTTTTCGACAAGGACAGCCTGAGTTTTGCGTTAAAACCCGGTCTCATCATTCCGATCGGAGATCATGAGAAGGGGCTGGGGGCGGGAAAAGTCGGATATACGGTCTTTTTCATAGCGACAAAAGAAATTGAGCCGTGGACATTTCACGCGAATCTCGGTTACAAGAGAAATGAAAGCACGGAGGACCTGAGGAGTGATATCTGGCATGCCTCCCTGGCTGTGGTCAGGGCGGTAACAAAAAATTTAAAACTGGTTGCCGATATCGGGATTGAAACAAACCAGGAGAAGGAGCAGACTGGTGATCCTGCTTTTATTCTTGCGGGGGTTGTTTATTCGATTAAAGAACGCCTGGATATTGATCTGGGTGTTAAGTATGGCCTGACAAAACCGGAAAGCAATTATTCTGTGCTTGCAGGCCTGACTGTCAGATTCTGAAATACCGTAAGACGGTCATTACCGAGGAGGAGCATATGCATATCCCCGACGGTTATCTGGGGCCGGCCACCTATGGCGCCATGTATGCCGCGACCATTCCTTTCTGGGCCGTTGCGTCCTGGAAATTGAACAAAACGCTAAAAGCGAAACAGGCGCCGTATCTCGCGCTCGGAGCGGCATTCAGCTTCGTGATCATGATGTTCAATATTCCTGTCATCGGCGGTACAACCGGGCACGCGACCGGGGCTACGCTGATTGCCATTTTGCTCGGTCCCTGGGCGGCTATGATTTCCGTTTCAGTGGCTCTTATTATTCAGGCGCTGTTGTTCGGAGATGGAGGCATTACCGCCATTGGGGCGAATTGTTTTAACATGGCGGTTGTCGGCGTGTTCACAGGCTATGGAATCTATCGCCTGATCGCGTGGGGGGCTGAGGTGAGCAGTAAACGCCGTTTGACCGCCGGTGCGGTGGCCGCGTACGTGAGCCTGAATGCTTCGGCTCTTGTTGCCGCAATCCAATTCGGCATCCAGCCCATGCTGGAAAAATCTCCTGCCGGGCAACCTCTGTATTCACCTTTTCCGCTGAGCGTTGCAGTACCGGCAATGGCCATCGAACATCTGCTGCTCTTTGGCTTTATTGAGGCTCTGGTCACGGTATTGGTGCTAAAATATTTTCAGAAGAATGATCCCGAAATGCTGAGGTGATCTGGAACAGCATCACAAGGCAAAGAGAAGGTGAACCGCGATGAAAGCGATAAAAAAACACTGGATAGGCATCGGTATTTTGGTACTGCTTGCCCCGCTCGGCCTGATCGTGCCGAAATGGTTCGGTGCGGAAGGAGCCTGGGGAGAGTGGGGGCTGGATGAAATCGAGAAAATCGCGGGTTTTGTTCCCGAAGGCATGAGACGCCTCGCGGAAATATGGAAAGCGCCTTTGCCGGACTACGCGTTGCCGGTTCAAAGCAAAGGGCCGATTCTGGAAAGTTTTGGGTACATTCTGACGGGAATCATCGGGATTGCCTGTACCGCAGGCGTCATGTACGTTATCGCAAAACTGTTGAGCAGAAGCAGCAAGGAAAAACAATAACAATTATGTGTGTGGGCGGTTTTTGTGTCACAAACCCGTTTTCTGGATAAAACACTTCTGACTATAGCGAACGTAGCGGAGCAGTCTCTGTTCTCCGAAGTTTATGCCGGGAAGCGGGGAGTGCTACAGATGCTTGATGTCCGGATCAAGGTAGCCAGTTTTCTCGGCATCCTTGTTCTGATCAGTGTGCTTCATGCACCTCAATCGCTTTGGATTGTGTACGGATTGGGACTTGCGCTTGCCGTGTGCTCGCGGGTTCCGCTGGGTTTTTTCCAGAAGCGCGTTTGGTTGTTCGTTCCTCTGTTTTCGGCGGCGATTGTTCTTCCCGCTCTTTTAAATGTCATAACACCGGGTGAACAGCTCTGGGTTCTGTTTACGTTGAAACAGTCTTATGTCTGGGGTCCCTATGTCATACCCCAGGAAATAGCAATCACCCGGCAGGGGCTCTGGGGTGCGATTACGTTTATTTCACGGGTTGCCGCGTCGGTTTCCTTTGCCGTGCTGTTTGCGCTTACAACCAGGTGGTCTCAGGTTTTTACCGGGCTTCGCGCATTGTGTGTCCCCCGTGTTTTCGTGATGACGCTCA
>CAZYEF010000278.1:0-2591 GCA_964646375.1 uncultured Nitrospiraceae bacterium
GAGCGCCACTTTTTGCATGGGTCAGAACCTCCTTTGCGAGCTCCAGGTAGCTTTGCGCGCCTCTGGAACGAATATCATACAACAAAACAGGCTTGCCATGGCTTGGAGCTTCGCTTAATGACACATTCCGGGGAATAATAGTTGTATAAACCTTATTTCCAAAGTATTTGCGCACTTCCTGAGCAACCTGTTCCGCCAGATTGTTTCTGCTATCGTACATTGTAAGAAGAACACCTTCAATTATCAGGTCTGGATTTAAATCCTGCTTGATGAGCTTGATAGTGTTTGTGAGCGCGGTCAAACCTTCCAGGGCATAGTATTCGCACTGTACCGGGATTAGTACGCCGTCGGCGGCAGTAAGGGCGTTGACAGTCAGCAGGCCTAGGGACGGCGGGCAGTCAATAAAAATATAATCATAATTGTTAGTGAACTCTGCAAGAGCTTTTTTGAGCACTCGCTCGCGCGATATCATCTGGATAAGTTCTACTTCAACGCCGACAAGGTCAATGCCTGCAGGAACAACGTCCAGCCAGGGGAAATGAGTTGTTTTTTTAATCTCTTGGAGGGATTTCTTTCCTGTAAACAAATCATAGGTACTGCCGTTAATATCAGTTCTGTCTATTCCCATGCCGCTGGTAGAATTTCCCTGCGGATCGGAGTCTATGAGCAAAACCCTTTTTTCGGCAGCGGCAAGAGATGCGGCCATGTTAACAGTCGTTGTGGTTTTTCCAACTCCGCCCTTTTGATTTGCTATGGCGATTATTCTGCCCATGTCTTTTTCAGCGTCTCCTCATGCTGCAGAGTCTTAACCGTACTAATTTACCATAGGATAATAATAAAAGGAAGGAAAAATTAAGAAAACATGGTGCCAGAGATATTCGCAGAGAGACATAAACATATGAGGATTTAGTGTTTTATTTCATTCAAATTGTTCCACGTGGAACAATTGGCCTACAGCAAGCCTAATTCTTTTCCCGCAGGACTTACCCGCAAAGAGCCCAGCGATATGTGTCTGACAGTAGAAATATCTCGCAGCGGAGTTATTACACGAATTGACAGCTCTTTTAAATCTATATTGCGCAATATTCCAAGCCCCAAACATAGATTTTTATCATCATTTAAGCCGACAAGCAAATGATCCAGTTCGGAATTCTTAAGAATAGAAATTTCCCGAACATTGTATTGTTGTTTAGCAGCAAAAAGCTCACCAGCAAGATAATCTCCCTCAACCAAGATGAACAATCTGTCGGCCGCGAGCTCTGCGTGTATAACGATGCTTTGAAGAATTTTTGAAAGTGCATTAATATCGCGAAATCCGAGGCGCTCTCCCGTTCCAAGTCCCGACCCGTGAACACCGACATCGTGCAACATTATTTCCTGAAAATCAGCACCTCTGAAATATTCCTTAAAACGTTGTTCTCGCACAGACTGCCGCGCCTCTCGCGTAGATAGTTTTGCGTCTGGAGATATTGGAAGCCGGTGAATAAGCAGCCCGGCCCGATGTGAATGTGGAGCTAGTAAATGCTCAACCTCATTTTCCTTTTGGAGTGCAACAATATGACGAGGTGAAAGCATATCAATTTCGTGAAACTTTAAATCACGTGCGGCTCCGCCGGCAACCAGTCCGCATGTATTGATTAGAAAAAGGTTTGCAGAGGGAGAAGCGGCAAGTGAATATAGCTTTTGAACGCCGGAAATCATTTCCAAAAGTCGCCCAACTGGAGATGTATTCCCAATGAATACCATAAAAGCAGGATTCTTTCTCCTGAGAAGATCACTTGTATCTTGAAAAAGAGTGAAAGATAACACCGCGGGCGGTCCTATAAAAGGTTGCCCTGGATCAGCATCTATCCAAGCCACTTTTTTGCCTGCCTTGCAGAACAGACCAGCCAGATAAAGACAGAACGTGGTCTTTCCGGACCCGGGTCCGCCAATAACCATTACAGGTCCGGATACAGATTCAATTTCACCAGCAAAGTCGCGCCAGGCCGCTGGTATGGTAAGCGCCGATTCAAGCAAAAAAATCCTCTCTTTATATAGGTCAGTTGTTTTTTTGTTCCACGTGGAACATTATTAAAGCTTTCTGAAAACCCATATCATTCTTTTATTGTCAGAGTAAGGAAGAATGAGGTTGATTTTTTTTTCGAGAAAAACGCCTATTCCTTCTAAATCTAGGCAGTCTATTGTTTCCATTGGTCCTCTGCTCAGAATAATAAGTCCATTTTTCTTCAGGAATGGCAGAGCAGTTATAATTGCTGCTTTCATGTCAGCAAACGCCCTGGCTGTTACAACATCATATATATTATGAAAAGAATCTGGTAGCAATTCGGTTCTTTTATCCAAAACTTCTACGGATGATAATTTTAGTGTTCTGATAATGTGCCGAAGAAAAGCGGCCTTTTTTTTAATAGATTCTACGAGGGTTACGATTATTTCAGGATGAATAATTTTTATCGGCAACGCAGGAAAACCTGCGCCGGACCCCATATCGAGTAGCATCAACCCAGACGAAGGGGAAAAACCGTTTAAATAGGACAGAGAATCAAGAGCGTGTTTTATAATGATTTCATGCGTATCAGTAATAGTTGTCA
>CAZYEF010000279.1:0-2565 GCA_964646375.1 uncultured Nitrospiraceae bacterium
TTCTGATAGCTTTTATACCCATTTGCTTCGGATATATTGCGGTTTCCAAAGACCTATTCATCACGCTGGCTTCCGAAAAATATGCCGCTGCCGCGTTTTTTTCCCCCGTCATCCTCGTTGGCTACATGATTTTTGCATTAGGCAGCCTGCTGAACGCGGGTTTATATCTGGCGAAACGATCCATAACCATTCTCAGCGTCATGCTCTTTGCCGTTGCCGTAAATATTACCATGAACGTTTTGCTGCTTCCTTCCTATGGGACCACGGGTGCCGCCATTGCGAACTTGACGGCATGCACGCTGGCAACGGTTCTGGGGGCTTTTTTTTCGAGAAAGCATCTGCGGGTTAATGTGGATTTCAGGAAGCTGGTTTATTATGCGGCCCTGTCCTGCGCCATGTTTTTTGTTGTGATCCAGATCCACATTGCAACAGTCTGGATGAGCCTCCTTGCAAAGGTCCTCACCGGTTTTGTCATCATCTGCATCGGAACTCTGTACAAGGAAAATGAATTGAGAGAAAAGCTGAAAAACAGTTTGAATTGAGCGTGATTGCTGCGCAGCACAGCAGCCGGGCCCAGTTCAGAAAGTAACAGCAGGCATACCATATGATAGCGTTCATACGACCAATAATCAGCTGGATATTAGTCAACACGTTATATTTCGGCGGAATCATTACCGCAATCATCAGCATTGCGCGGAAAGCGGAATGGGGCCTCTATCTGGCAATCGCGCTGATACCCCAGCCGAACGTGTATCACAAATTATACAGCTTCCCGTACGGCAAGGATTTTATCGATATGCTGATTATCGCGGTATTTATCGGTATCTTTGTCAACAAGAAGGGCTTTTCAAAATCGGATAATTCCGTGATTGTCCTGATCTTTCTTATCGTAAGCTATCTGTCGGTATGGAACGTCAGCATGAATTTCGGCCTGCCGGCGCCCATCACCAGGGAAAACCAGGTGCTTGTGATCTGGAAAAGCTATTGCGTAATGATTTTCACCTATTTTCTGACGGTCAGCGCGATCAAGGATGAAAAGCAGCAGAAGCAGCTGGTTGTCATCATGACGCTGGTGGTCTTGTATATTGCCTTAAAAAGCTTCAGAAATTTTACCGCAGGCGCGTCATTTGTGGACGAAAGCAGGGACGCCGGACCATTCTGGGTTGCCGGCCTCGGTTCAAACCATTATGGCGCCTTTATCTCTTATTGCTTTTCATTTATTCTGGGTCTTTTTCTGATTGACAAAGACCGAAAAAGAAAATGGCTGTATCTGGCAGCGCTTATTTTTTCACTGCATCCGCTCTTTTTTACCTTTTCCCGCGGCGCGTACCTCGCTGCTTTCTGCGTGCTGACGATTTACGGCGTTCTGAAAGACCGTCGTCTTTTGGTAGCGGTTGTGGTGCTTGTATTGCTGTGGCAGGTTGTGCTGCCGTCTTCGGTCGTCGAGAGGATCCAGATGACGGAAAGCGGAACCGGAGAGCTGGAGTCCTCCGCGGCGGCGCGGCTGATGCTCTGGAATTCGGCTATGGACATGTTCCATGAATATCCGCTTTTCGGCAGCGGATTCAAGGGGTTCACCATAGCCCACCTAACCGAACACTGGTCAGACACCCATAACTTTTATTTGAAAACCCTGTGCGAACAGGGGATTATCGGCACTTTTTTACTGGCGCTTGTTTTTCTGGGAGCACTCAGAAGCGGCTGGAAGCTGTTCAGAAGAGGTGATACCCAGTTTCAGCGGGGCCTTGGGCTCGGTTTCCTGGGATGCGTGACCGCGCATATCATTACGAATATTTTCGGAGACCGGTTTTCCTACTATGAAATGGGAACATACTTCTGGGTTTTCTGGGGGTTGACCGACAGGGGCCTTCTGCTGATGAAGGCCGCCAAACAGCAGGCTGCGCAGACTGAGAAAACAGCACCTGTTGACGCCGGCAAAGCAATTCTGGCCACACCAAGGGGGAGACATGTATAAACCGGCCTTGTACTGCTTTTTCGCTTTTTTCCTGATGTTGGCAATAATTCCCGCCGCAGCGAGCGGCGCAGGCGACACCTACTATGTGTCCCCCAATGGATCTGACAGGAGCAGCGGCTCCCAGAGCAGTCCCTGGGCCAGCGTTGAGTACGCGGCGCGAAAAGCGCGTCCGGGTGACACCGTGCTTGTCCGGGGCGGAACATATCAGGAAGGGGAAGTATGGCTCAGGGCGGAATACGGCCATTGCGGCGCCCCCGGCAAACTGGTGACCATAAAATCGTATCCGAACGAAACGCCCGTTTTCGTGAACAGCCAGAGGCCGTTTATCATTGAATGCGATTATATCCGCATTGAAGGACTGCATTTCAGGAACGGAAAATCCATCGGCGCGGGCGGCATAAACCGCACTACGATACAGTTGGTGAATAATCATTTTTCCGGCGCCGGGTATTCGTGGGACGCCATCGGTGTGAGCGGCAACAATATCCTTCTCGAAGGAAACGTCTGCGATATAAAGGCGAGCAGTGTCGGGACCCAGGGCCATTGCTATTACATCAGCCACGGGACGAACATCAAAATAAAAAATAATT
>CAZYEF010000280.1:0-2557 GCA_964646375.1 uncultured Nitrospiraceae bacterium
CAATAGCCACATGCAGGACAGTGCCCATAACCGGGATCGAAAGGATCGAGGAGGCCCTCACTCCATTGATCCGGAAGCTCCTGAATATGCCTGTTTCCCGGGCAGCGACAAGAACGCTGGGAGGACTCAGGAGAGTAGCGGACATGATGGCAAAAAGAATCATGGCAGGAATCATGATGTCCTTGAAAAACGGATTGATCTGCGACATGAACCCGCCCATCAGAGCGAAGAATACCAGCGGAAGAAGATAATTCATCAGAAGTTTTCCCTTGTCCCTGATACCGGTTTTATAATCATACGCGAGGTGATGGAGAAAAGCCTTCATTCGGTACCCCCTGCCTTCTTTGAAGTTATTTCCATGAATCTTTCCTCAAGAGTCGGCCGTTCCACGCGTAGGTCGATGAGGGCATCGCGGAACTGCTCCAGGCGGGCGAGTATCTCGCTCACCGCTTTGCCGGCATTTTCCGAAACATACAGGGCGTATCCGTCGACTTCGCCGGTAAAGCGCGCATTCGGGAAATCGATTTTTTCTCCGACAAGGGAGCCGTTCTCAGTAGCGATGGAGATGCGGGTTTTTCTGCTTCCCGCTCCGGTCAGTTGCCGCGGACTTCCCATGGCCGCGATATTCCCTGCAAGCAGAATGGCCGCGCGGTCGGCGAGTTTCTCTGCTTCAGCCATGTCGTGCGTGGCGAGGATGACCGTGGCGCCTTTATTGCGGAATTCCCTGACCAGCGCATGCAGCACTACGCACGACTCCACGTCGAGGCCTGCAGTCGGCTCGTCAAGAAAGAGCACCTGCGGATCATGCGCCACTGCGAGAGCCAGAGCCAACCTCCGTTGCTGGCCTGTTGAAAGTTTTGCGTATTGCGTCCGACGTTTCTCATCCAGCCCGAGCCTTTCGAGGAGATCCTCACGCACTGGCACATCGTGGTAGCGGCAGAAAAACGTCATCGCCTCGCCCACAGTCATGTCCTGCGGCAGCGCCGAGCTCTGAAGCTGGACTCCGATGAGGCTGCGAAGCCGTTGCGGGTGGCGCATCGGATCGACATCGCAGACCGAGAGCTTCCCGCCATCGGGATACCGCAACCCTTCGAGACTTTCCAGCGTAGTAGTCTTACCCGATCCGTTAGGCCCCAAGAGAGCGAAAATTTCACCTCGTTTCACTTCAAAACTGATACCCTTCACAGCCTCGAAACTTTTGTACCGCTTGCGGAAGCCTTGTACGCTCACCATGCTATCATTCATGCTCTCCTCCTTGGCCAGGCTGTTGGTTGTAAAATGCACCTCCTGCCTCTTCGAGTAAGGCTCGTATTTTTTCATCAGAAAACCTCAGCATCCCGTTTGCGACCAAAGAAGCCAAACCGTGGGTAAAAATCCAGCAATTCAAGGCCAATGGGTTTTGAATGTCTTTGGGAACCATAGCGAACGCTTCTTGCGCATCCGGGCGATCCTTGTATGAGGAATGAAAAAGGCTGCCCATATCCTGGGCCTCCGATCCGTTCGGCACAATCGGTTGGTCGCTGGAGAGAAAACGGAAAAGGTTCGGTTCATGCTGCGCAAAACTGACATACCCGATGGAAAGGTTCATCAACGGATTGTCCGTGAACGGTTTTCCCTGGTAGTCTTGCATCATGTTCCAGATTTTCGCTTTTACTTCCTGTTCAATTTCTTCAATCGAAAGCCCGCTCGAATAGATCGGCATGGTGGAGCAGCCCAGCTCTTTTGCGATATTCCTGATAGTCAAACCTTTTTCCCCTTCCCTGCGCACCAGGTCGAACGCTGTCTCGATGATCGCCTCTCTTGAAAAAAATGTCCTATGAGCCATATATAACACCTGTTATATAACATAACAGATGTTATGTCAACTCCTTTGGTGCGGAAGAGGCAAAAACAGCTTGCAATTACGATGATATCGGATATGATTGAAATCATGTTATCCGATATGCATGGATCAATGGATCCAAAACTTCTGGCAAGCATTGAAAACAAAAAACACGAATTGGATCGTTTCAGACCCTTTCCAGAATCCATTGTAAAAAAGTTGAATGAGCAATTCACAATTGAGTGGACATTCAACAGTAACGCAATTGAAGGGAACACATTATCTATTCAAGAAACCGAGTTGATTCTTAAACGGGGTCTAGCGATTGGCAATAAGTCGCTCAAAGAGCATTTTGAAGTATTAAATCACAAACAAGGCATAGATTTTCTTGAAGCTTTTGTTGCAGAAAACAAAGGGCTGAATGAGTCGTTTATCAAGGAATTGCATAAGATCATTCTTCACAATATTGATGATCAACAGGCAGGTGTATATAGGAACACCCATGTGAGGATACTCGGATCGGTTCATATACCACCCAATCCACTAAAGATACCCACCTTGGTTGCTGAATTTCTTCAATGGTACAATACCAATAAACACCGCATAGCAATACCCGAACTTGCGGCGTGGGTTCATTATCAGTTTGTTTGCATTCATCCTTTCATTGATGGAAATGGGAGAACGTCTCGCTTACTGATGAATTTAATACTTATTCAGAACGGATATCCCCCTGCG
>CAZYEF010000281.1:0-2539 GCA_964646375.1 uncultured Nitrospiraceae bacterium
GGTCGCTATAAACTGCCTTTGTAGACTTTTCCGTTAGCTTCGTGAATAATCCGGGTTAATGTTCGCTATAATAATTATTGGAACAGTTTCACTGACATGTTCAACTATCAATCTTTTACTCCTGTTGACACAACTAATAGTGCAGCTTGGTTTGGACCAGGACCTAAAGTGGAGTTTCCAGAAGTATATGTTTGGCTTGGGATAGTTCGTTCTTTTATTACAACTCCCGCTCCTCAATTGACAATCGTACTCCCCACTTCTGGAACATTAATCTTACAAGATTCAAACAGCAATTCATCCTTAACGGTTCAAGCCTATTCTAACTATCCTGGCGTTGTTTCTTGGCACGGAACGGTATCCTATAGTACTAGAGTCAATTCTATTCCGAATGGTGGAATCGCGCATGGTCCATTCGACTCTTATTTTAATGATACATCAAACTCTGGATCTCAAAAGACAGTCACGCTGCCTAGTGTCGGAGGTAGCGTAACGTCGTTATCGGCAAGCCTAACGTTTCCTGGGAGAACCCTACCAACGACGACAAGCGTATCTTCAGTTGCACTTATTTCCGGCATTCAAGGAGAAATTCCAGATGCTACGATAACAACTGAGTTGAAGCGATTATACGCCTTATTAAGTGGCAATACCTATAACTTAATGACGGGCGTTGCAATGGTCGAATCCGCATATCATCACTATTTGCCGTTTACTCACTATGGACAAACCGGAAAGTGGTGGCCCAACGAAAGTACAAATGATTATGGGCTTGATTGCTCCCATATTGGTTTGATGCAACCCCCTGTGAGTATGACGTATGCATTCGATTGGAAAGCGAATTCATACGAGGGTGTTATGAATAGATTTTCCGCGGCATTATACCGGTCTGTACAGTTGTATAATATAGATCACACACACAATTCAAATCTCGAACTCACTCCTCTACAACATGAACAAAACGCCTTATGTCTATATCGTCTTGGTAATAATGAGGAGAATAGATACTGGCTTCCGACCGCTGACTATCAAGCATACGTTATTACAGACAAATATAAATGTACTAAATACGTAGAAGATGTATTTACTCTAAAGAAGAATTAGGAGCTATATGAGAAAGATTATTACATTATTTCTTGCGGTTATTGGGATGATGTGTATATTAGCGGCCGGCGAGAAGAAAATCATCCAATTAACAGCAGGTGGCGATAATACTATCAAAGTCTACAAAGAAAGTTTAAATAAACTAGCTTTGGGGAAGAGAATAGTGAATAGTTATAATTGGTCGGCAACATCGCAACAAGAAGAAACCATGGAAAGCATTAAAACCCTGAATCCAGAATCGGTATTTCTTCTAATAGACGAAATGATAGGCGCCGAAGAGATGTTCGAAAAGTATAATACCGTAAAAACGTGTGCTTTTTTCGATCTTGACAAGGATGGTATTTTGGAAATTGTCGCTCCTCTAGAAGATCTCTGTACCGCGTGTCCTACCAGGTTGATGGTCATCAAAAAAAGCATCGACATCCTGACGCTTTTTTCTTTTGAAACAATGTACGGATCTATTCATAACGTTGTCGATCTCAATAAAGATGGACGGTATGAGATTATTGTTCAAAATCAGGAAATGGGAGAAGCAACCAACACGTATGCCATTTACAACTCCACTGTTTTGGCATTTAGGGGTGACGTCATCGTGGATGTGTCAGACGAATTCCCTGAAAGATATGAACAGCGCAAGGCACGATTGCAGAAAAGAATCAAGGACATGGAAGCAGAGCTGGCCGATCTGCGGACGAATGCCAACAAGACAAATTGGAGCAACGAGCATATACAGATTCTGATCAAGAATCTTGAAACGGCGATCCGAGAACATGAACAAGCAATAGTGAAGACAGAAGTCTTAATCAGTCGAACCGCTTCGCCTAAAACCATCCAGTAATACCATCACGCATTCCATGCAGAGTATGGTGGATAACCTTTTGGTGATGTCGTCAAAAAAGGATCAATCCATTTTTTTGTTGGAAATGAGCATAAACCTCAAGCTGCTGCTCGATACGTCTTCGGATGGTTGATTTGAGTCAATGCTTTCTGAAGTGCCTTCAAATCCATTGCTGCTGTTAGATAAAGGGTGCTCGGCAACAGCCGGGCTCCCTTTTTGTTACCCCGGTCTTTATTTACTACTTTAGCTTTCGATACTCTTTCGCCTTGACCGTCGCCATTTTCTTCGAGGCAGTTTCCGGATCCACAACCACACCCCGAATTTTTTTATCTCCCAGCAGGACAGGGAAGGATCGACCCTCGGAAGCATACGTGGTCATATCTTTGCTGACTTGGTCGGGAATAATCACTTTCTCCCCATAATAAACGGCCTTGCATCCGTTGTCGTAGGAATAACGGGTTCCTTGGCGCAATGCCGGACGGTTCCACCGTGGGGATTTACACGCCGGGCACTGGCGGGGCATTCCGGCCGATCGGCCGACCCATTCATAACCACAGTGTAGGCATTTCCATTCCGGTATTACTGGCATATCGTCATCCTTTT
>CAZYEF010000282.1:0-2532 GCA_964646375.1 uncultured Nitrospiraceae bacterium
CTCTCAAATTTTGCCTTCGCCATGCGCTCCGCCTCCTGTCCGGGAAGTGAAAAAAATTATGAGTTGCCTGATACGGTGTCTTCTGTACTGGAGCCCATGAGCGGGATTGAACCGCTGACCTCATCCTTACCAAGGATGTGCTCTACCAACTGAGCTACATGGGCAACATAGCAACTCAAACGGTTTGCACCGTCTCATAGATATGGAGCGGGAAACGGGATTCGAACCCGCGACCCCCAGCTTGGAAGGCTGGCGCTCTAGCCAGCTGAGCTATTCCCGCGTTCTGCAATAAACAATGTATGGTGGGGAGGGGAGGATTCGAACCTCCGTAGGCTGACGCCGACAGATTTACAGTCTGTTCCCTTTGGCCGCTCGGGAACCTCCCCATTGTAAAAAACTAGCCGCTGAACAATTTACCGACTTGGCATTTCTAAAAAAACTGGAGCCACCGAAGGGACTCGAACCCCCGACAGGCTGATTACAAATCAGCTACTCTACCAACTGAGTTACGGTGGCAGAACCTTCCGGACACACCAATCCCTGGCGCTTCATCAGGGAATTTCATTTTACATCACAAGGTTGTGGGATAAAGACTGCCACGCCCAAAGAATTGGAATTATAAAGGATTGTAGTTATTCTTGTCAAGAAAAAAGAACAGTTAAGGGTTTTTCCGCAAAGGGCATGCCTGACACACCAGAATGCCTATTTTTTTGACTTCCGCTGCTGCCTTAAAACTTCATACAATAATATACCCGTTGCGACGGAAACATTTAATGAGCTGATTTTTCCCATGAGCGGCAAGGAAACCACGTAATCACAGTGATCCCGCACCAATCTGCGGATTCCGCTGTCCTCTCCTCCAAGAACGAGTGCAGTGGGGTGACAAAGGTCTGCATCCCAGTAAACCATGTCTCCATCTGCTTCAGTTCCGACTACCCATACCCCGTTCTTTTTCAATTCTTCAATTGCGTTAACAATATTCACCACCTTGACAACCGGCACGTATTCCAATGCACCTGCCGCCGTCTTTGCCACTGTTTCCGTCAGCCCTACGGCCCGGCGTTCAGGAATTATCACGCCATGCACCCCCGCAGCTTCTGCCGTCCGCAGGATTGCCCCAAGATTCCTCGGATCCTCCACACCATCCAAAACAATAAAAAGCGGTATTTCTCCTCGTTGACTAGGGATACGCAGAACGTCATCGAGTGCTGCATATTCGGTTGCCGCGGTTATCGCCAATATCCCTTGATGCAGCGCATGCGGCACTTCCCGATTCAGAGAATCACGAGAAGCGAATCTGACTTCAATGCCTTTTTCCTGCGCGAGCCTCACAATTGCCAGCACATCCCGGTCTTTTTTCCTCTGTTCAGAAATAAGGACCCGTTGGATAGGCCGACCCGCTTTAAGAGCCTCAGCAACGGGATTAATGCCTACTATTTTATCTTTGGACATACGCCCTTATGTGTCATTACGGGATTTTTGAACGCAGTTGTGGTTTTTACTTCGGCTTCCAGGCAGTACCGTCCGGCCGGTCGAACAGCTCAATGCCGCATTCGTCGAGAACTTTTCTGATGCGGTCCGCTTCCGTCCAATCCTTCCGTTGCCGGGCCGCATTCCGCAAACCGATATACTCTTCTATTTGTTCTACCGGCATTGTCACCTTGCTGTCCATCCGCCTTCCTTCCTGGAACCATTCTTCCGGATCGCGTACAAACAGCCCGAGCGTTTCTCCTACATTGTTGAAAGCTTCGAGGGCTGTCGAAAGAATAATATATGCGGCGTCCTCGCGCTTCTGTTCAACCTCCGCCAAGTATTTGTTCACATCGCGTACAAGATCATAAACAATTCCAATGGCGAACGCAGTGTTAAAATCATCGTCCATGGCCTCTTCAAAAGCCTGCGGAAGATTCAGTATTTTTTCGTACAGAGGACGAACGGCAACTTCAATGACCTCCTCAGGTCTGACAGGAGGAGGGGTCTTGCCCGAAAGAAATTTCTTGAGGGACTCTTTCATTCTGTAAAAACGGTCCAGACCAGCACGTGCATCCTTGAGGTTTGCATCGGAAAAATCAATGGGGCTGCGATAATGTGTTGAAAGGAGAAACAGACGGACAATTTCGGCATCATACTGGTCGAGTATTTCCCGGATAGTAAAAAAGTTGCCGAGTGATTTCGACATCTTTTCCGCATTGATGTTCACAAAACCATTATGGAGCCAATAACGCACAAACGGCTTGCCTGAATATCCTTCACTCTGGGCAATCTCATTTTCATGGTGTGGAAATACCAAATCCTTGCCGCCGGCATGAATATCAAACGTCTCGCCAAGGTGTTTGAACCCCATGGCGGAACATTCGATATGCCAGCCAGGCCTTCCCGGCCCCCACGGACTTTCCCATGCAGGCTCGCCCGGCTTGGATGCTTTCCACAGCGCAAAATCGAGGGGGTCGTGTTTGCGGTCATCAACCTCCACGCGCGCGCCCGCCTTCAGGTCATCAAGATTTCTTTTGGAAAGCTTGCCATAGTCCTTGA
>CAZYEF010000283.1:0-2529 GCA_964646375.1 uncultured Nitrospiraceae bacterium
TTGCAATCGGAGTCTCTGAATCTTTCGGAGGGTCTTCGGATCGTGTCGGAGACCGGCCGGGATACTCTTATAGCGCGATCGCGTGAAGAATCGGCCCAGAGCGGCGTCTGGCAGGCCCGCTCCGGCCTGTTTCCCCGGATCGACGCCTACGCAAACCAGACATGGCTCGCAAACCAGCCTGCGGCCAAAACCCCCTTCGGCACCATGTTCACCTCCAACGACCGGTATTATGCCTACGGCCTGAGCGCCACCCAGATCCTGTACGATTTCGGCAAGACCTATTCATCCATAGACGCGGCAAAATACGCGCTTAAAGCAAAAGAGATTGAGACCCGGCGGGCCGCAAACCGGGCATCCCTGGATTTTATCATTGCGTATTATGATCTTCTGGAAGCGGACAAACAGCTTCAGGTTGCCGGAGAAGACGTCCAGCGGTACGAAGGCCATAAGAAGGATGCCGACGCCCGGTACAGCGCGGGCGTGGTCACCCGGAACGAAGTACTGGAAGCGGATGTAAAGCTGGCGGATTCCCGCCAGCGCCTGCTTTTAGCGGAGAACCTCCGGTCATTCCGGGCGTCCCGGATAAACAGCCAGCTGCTCCGACCGCTCAACGACCCGGTACAGCCGGAAGAGACCGCGAAAAGCCCCTTGCCGGCCATAACACTCGAACAGGCCTGGGCAGCAGCGGAGGCCGGGAGCCCCGAGATCCAGGTAATAGATGCCGGGATTTCAGGCCAGGAAGAGAGCATCAATTCCATACGGTCAGAATACCTGCCGAACCTCTTCCTGCAGGGAGGGTATCAGTACCAGGAGAACCGATACGTTCTTCACCAGGACAACTGGTCCCTGCTTGCCGGTATCAGCATCAATCTGTCGTCCGGCGGAGCGACCCGTGCCAGGGTAGCCGCGGGCAAGGCGGAACTCCAGTCACTCCGGATCACGAGAGAGAAGATCATTGACGCGGTCCGGCTGGATGTCAAGAACGCGCACCAGGACCTTCGGAGTTCGGAGCAGCGGATTGAGGTCATGAAGACATCGGTGGCCCAGGCCGAGGAGAACCTCCGGCTGCAGCGGCTGCGGTACCAGGAGGGGGTGGGGACGGCCATAGAAGTATTGGATGCGGTCACGCTTCTGTCCACGGCCCAGACGAACTGGTGGCGGGCGCGGTACGACGCGGAGCGTGCTGAGGCGGGACTATTGTACTCCATGGGGAGAGAGCTTATCAGTGCGTATGGGGGTCAGGGGAGCGGAAAATAACCCGGGAAGGGAGCGGGAGAGGATATGGCGGAAGAACAGAGCGGCAACGCGCAGAAGAAAAAGAAGGCGTTTTTCATCGTCGGTGTCATTGTCATCATCGGGCTGATAGGAACGGTTGTTGTATCCAGACAGATCAGCAGCAATCACAAGACGGATGTGCTGGAGCTGTCGGGCAATGTGGAAGTGACCGAAGTCAGGGTTGGCTTCAAAATACCCGGAAGAGTGCAGCATCTTTACACGGACGAAGGGAGAAGCATTTCCAAGGGGGAAACAATTGCTGCTCTTGACAATGCGGAACAGGAAAGTTTTGTGATACAGAATCGCGCCGGCGTGAGCAATGCAGAAGCTCAGCTCGAAAAAGCGAAAAAGGATTTTGAACGGTATGGTCCGCTGTATCGTCAGGGTGTCATAACATCCCAGCAGATGGATGCCTCAAAAACGGCGTATGATGCGGCAGTCTCACAGCTCAAATTAGCGCGGGCAACACTCAAAACTTCCGAAGTGCGGTTGCAGGATACGGTCCTTTATGCACCGGTTTCCGGTGTCGTGCTTATTAAGAATGTAGAGGAAGGGGAAACGGTGGGAACCGGAATACCTGTTTTTACGATTGGCGATCTTGAAAATCCATGGATAAAAGTCTATGTGAAGGAAAATAGACTCGGCCTTGTAAAGCTGGGTCAGAAAGCGGAAATTCGGACTGATTCCCACCCCAAAAAGGTATACGAAGGGACGGTGTCCTATATTTCCTCGGAAGCGGAATTTACTCCGAAAAATGTACAAACTCAGGAGGAGCGCGTTAAGCTCGTGTTCGGACTTAAAGTCAAGGTGAAAAACGAGAATAACGAACTGAAGCCGGGAATGCCCGCAGACGTAAAAATAATTTTGAAATAGCATAACACTGTAAACAAAAAGTCTGCGCAACCAATGAAAAAAAATGAACTACCGACCGACAATGGATATTATCGTCATTAAAACAGTAAACCTTACAAAATCCTTTGGTGACATTATCGCAGTCAACGCACTCAATCTTGCGGTCCGGAAAGGCGAGCTGTTTGGACTTGTAGGTCCGGACGGCGCAGGAAAAACTACGACCATGCGGCTCCTTGCATCGATCATGGAACCGACCGCAGGAGACGGATGGGTCGCAGGCCACTCGATCATTTCCGAGGGAGAGAAAATCAAGGAAAAAATAGGATACATGTCGCAGCGATTTGGTCTGTACGAAGACCTGACGGTAATGGAAAACATACAATTTTATGCCGATCTGTATGA
>CAZYEF010000284.1:0-2457 GCA_964646375.1 uncultured Nitrospiraceae bacterium
CCGCCGCTTCGCGTGAAGCCAGTTTCTTGTTCATTGATTTCAGAACGGCATCGGATCCCGTTTCCACGCCGTAGCTTAAATAAGTGCAGCCGGATTTTGCCAATAGCTTCAAAAAGTCCGGGGTCATGTCCTTGCGGACGACGCTCTGGCCCGACCAGGTGATATGCACATTGTTTTCGATCAGCAGACGAGCGAACTCACCCAGCTCTTTGATCGAGCCGTTTACGACAGAGTCGCAGAAATTGACGTACGTGATTCCAGGGAATTTTGCCAGATTATAGCGCACTTCCTCGAACAGGCTTTTGCCTGACCGGAAGCGATAACGCTGAAGATATTTTCGTTCGTCGCAGTAGTGGCATTGGTTCACGCAGCTCCTGCTGGAAAACATGTCCAGCCGATAGGGATGCGTATAAGTGCTGAGATCAAAATCCGAGTAATCCGCGTACGGGATGGCGTCGAGGGAAGGGGCCGGATCCCGCAGGCCCCCATTTATGATTGCTCCCTGCTCCTTGAAAACGAGTCCGGGAATTCGCATCAGCTTGCCGCTTTCCAGCAGATTTTTGCACATTTCCGGCAGGGTTATGTCGCCTTCACGCAGAACGAGCGCGTCCACAAACGGGTTGTCCAGATGCTTGAGTCCATCGGCATACTCCGCTGTTGAGGGGCCTCCCAGAACGACGATGCTGTCCGGCAGCCGTTTTTTTACCCGTTCGGCGATTTCCAGCGTGAAGTGCAGCGCGGTAAACACTATGCTGAAGCCGATGAGCCTGCTTTTTTTCTCGACGATCCGGGAGACCATGCTGTCGATGACGGAGTCGTATTGTCTGATCAGGTTCTTTACTTCGACAGCGGACGACCAGAACGAGTACTGTTCCTGGTCCCAGTACATCTTATGCTTTGGCGCGACCAGATGGTATAATTCGTTGTTTAAATCAAACAGGTGTACGCGGAAGCTTTTGTTTCTGAGATTGCCAGCAAGAAGCGATATCGCGACCGGCGGCGTTTCCCTGCCCCAGGCCGGACACTGCACCAGCGTGATGGAAAAATCCTCCGTGACAGCCTGTTCTGAATCGCCACGTCCGGCGCGTACCTGCTGCAGCGCGAGTAGTGTTTCCTGATCGTCAGGAACGCGTTGCAGTATGGCAGAATACAATTTTATCGCTTCTTCGGCATTGCCAAGCCCCACGAACAACAAATCCGCGAGATTTTTTTGGAACGTGATGTTTTCCGGTTCGAGCTCCACGGCCCGTTGGTAATGCTTAAGTGCTTTCGGAAAGTCGCTGGTGTTGCCGTATAGAACCCCGAGATCATTGTATGCCAGAACAAATTCCGGATGCAGTCCGATCAGCCGTTCCAACAGGCTGATTGCTTCGCCGTAAAAGCCTGCCTGTGCGAGAATGGCGGATTCCTTATGCAGGGACTCGGGTGACGATGTGGCTGCCGCGCTGCTCAGATATCTGTCGATGGCGGCCACCGCATTTTTCGCATCTGTATTCTCCGGAGCGCATTGCTGCATGGATGCAAATATCGCCCGCGCGGCATTGAACTCTTTTTGGGAAACGCAAATATTAGCAAGAATCTGGAGTACTTCAGAATTGTCCGGCTGCTGTGCGATAAGTCTGCAGTACAGAATCTGGGCATCCTCGGTCCGTCCCATATCAACGTAATAGAGATCAGCGAGGGCCCGGAGCACTGCGGTATTTTGCGGGGCGAGCGCCGCGGCGTGTTCATAGTGCATAAGCGCGCGCACCTTGTCGTGCCTGCGGGAGTGAACTTCGCCGAGGGCAGCATGAGCATTCGCGTGATCCGGCAGGATTTGCAAAATATGATTAAGTGCGGAGAGCGCTTCATCAATCCGGCCGTCCTGAATCATTGTCTGCGCGAGGGCATATTCCGACTCCGCGTCGTTAGTCATAGCAGGAGCTCCGGTCTCTTTGTCTCCAGGAATGGTTTTTTCTTCTTCAGGTTGGATTCCGTCCCCGCCATTTTGAGACTGGTCGATTTGATGCTGTAGATTGTTAATTATTTCATTCTTTGCCGCGAGCTCTTTTTCCAGCGCTCGTGCCCACGTTTCGCGATTTGCATAGTCTGCAAACAGTTCGTTCTTTTCGCCGGTGTACAAGGAGATGTAATTGTCCCGTACCGCGGTGCTGTCCGAACAGACGGCGATATAATATTCCGGATCGAACGGGGGTTCGTTTCCGGCGGAATATTTTCCACCAATGTTCCTACGGTAATGCCTGAACGGGAGCGCGTCCGGGGAATTCATCGGCCACAGATGCGAGGAAAATGCCACACGCTGCCCCCAGAGGTGAGTCTGGGTGAAGTGAAAATTCAGCAAAGCATTAAAGTCGCGCTTGTCCAATTCGAGTACATGATATGGATTTTCATAATTTCTGTCGTCGGAGTATATCTTTTTGTTCGGAGTCGAGATGACGAGAATTCCGTCTTTGACGA
>CAZYEF010000285.1:0-2454 GCA_964646375.1 uncultured Nitrospiraceae bacterium
GCACGTGAATAAGACGGAATACGCCATACGTATGACGCACGTCCCCACGGGCATCGTGGTGGCCTGCCAGAACGAGCGCTCGCAGATGCAGAATCGCGAAACAGCCATGCGCATGCTCAAATCCAAGCTGATCGAGCTTCGGGAGTCCGATCGCATGAAGGAGATACAGGACATCAAGGGCGAGATGAAGAAGATAGAATGGGGCAGTCAGATACGCTCGTATGTGTTCCACCCCTACAGTCTGGTGAAAGACCACCGCACCAACACCGAGACAGGCAACATACAGGCGGTGATGGACGGGGAGCTGGACGCGTTCATCAATTCGTACCTGATCATGAGCTAAAAAACAAAGCCGCCGAGGAACGTCTGGTGATATGCTCCCCCTATGGGAGACAGTGAAATAAAAAATCACTGTTAACTATAGGGGGAATAATTATGTTAAGAGGGACGAAACTCGGGGCGGATGAAAAAGCGGCCATTGTAAAACGGTATCTTGATGGAGAAATAGGACGTAATGAAGCGGCACGAATTGCCGGAGTTGTTCCTTCGTCTTTCGTATTGTGGGTGAATAAATACAAAAATAATGGTGTTCTTGGTCTTGTGCGACAAGAGAAGAATTATGAATACGGCTCTGAGTTAAAGCTTCAAGCAGTAAGGGATTATATAGCCGGATGTGGCAGTCAAGACGCCATCTGTAAGAAGTATAAAATTCGATCGCGAACACAACTGCGCAATTGGATAAAAGTGTATAATAGTCATAAAGACTTCAAGACTCGACACGGAGGAAGCCGCATGACGAAAGCACGAAAGACGACACAGGAAGAGCGCATGCAGATAGCAAAGGAATGCCTATCATCTGGCAAAAATTATGGTGAAATAGCGCTCAAATACAATGTTAGCTACCAGCAGATCTACACATGGGTTAAAAAATTCATCAAACTCGGTGAAGCCGGGTTGGAAGATCGCCGGGGTCAGCGAACGGTGCAACAGGAAGCTAGAACGCCGGAAGAAGAATTAAGAATCCGTATAGCCCAGTTGGAATATGAGAATTATATGTTGACAATGGAGCGTGATTTGTTAAAAAAAGCGGAAGAATACGAAAGGAGGGATGCCTTTCACAAGTAAGACAGGGCTATTTCTACTTGGCAATCCGTGACTGTGCATCAGCGTACGGCCTCCCCGTGGATACTTGTTGTAGTGTTCTCAACGTCTCAAGAGCGGCATATTACAAATGGCTAAACGGGAAGCCGAGCGCAAGAGCAATTGAGAATGAACGTATAGCAAAGATAGTAGAGAATATTCATATGGAAGCTCCAGATAAAGGCTACCGCCGCATTCGTGACGACTTGGAACGCTACCATGACACCAAGGTGAACGACAAGCGTATACTTCGCATCTGCCGTTCTCGAGGGATAAAGTCTATTATTAAATATTCTAACCACGGTTGCACACGGCAGGCGGCTAAGCCGCAGTACATAACTGAAAACATACTTGATCGAAAATTTTATGCAGAGCGCCCTAACGAAAAGTGGCTGACCGATGTAACAGAGTTCAAGTATTATACTGGCATTGAAGTACACAAGGTCTATCTCAGTGCAATCCTTGATTTATACGACAGGCGAATTGTTTCCTTCGTAGTTCGGGACTCCAACGATAATCCTTTGGTATTTGAAACATTTGACAAGGCATTAGAGGCCAATCCTGATGCCCACCCTCTCTTTCATAGCGACAGGGGATATCAATACACAAACAGAGCCTTCCATCACAAGTTGGAGAAGGCTGGAATGATACAAAGTATGTCCCGTGTTGCTAAATGTATTGATAATGGCCCGATGGAGGGATTTTGGGGTATTCTCAAGAGAGAACGCCACTACGGCAAGCGTTTTACAGACCGTTCATCATTAGTAAAAATGATTGAGGATTATATCTTCTACTACAACACTAAGCGTTTGCAGCGTAACCTTGGAGTATTGACGCCAATGGAGAAATACGAACTTTCTTTGGCTGCATAACAAAAACTTCCGACAACCCAAAAGAGTTGCCGGAAGTAAAATAGTTATTTTATTTTATTGTCCGCTTGACGGGGAGCATATCATGGAATTCTTCGGCGGCTTTTTAGTTTAAAAAATTCAGCATTCTTAACAATTCGATGAAGTAATTTTGAAATACCTCTGTTATTTTAAAATTTTTATGTTTTATTTATATCTTCTTAACTTGATAATATTTATTTATTACTTTTTTGTTAGAGGATAAACGATATGAACATTATTCTGTAAATGCCGCGCGTTATCTTAAAAAAGATGTTATGCGCCTACGCAATATGTCCTGTATTATGGATACGGTACCGTTCGCGGTTCTCTCTTACTTGCTGTGATTTTCCGGGGTAAAGCCATGGAACCGCGGCATGGGAAATAAACAAAAGCGGCGCCCAGACCAGGCTTCTGCCGCGCCCAA
>CAZYEF010000286.1:0-2453 GCA_964646375.1 uncultured Nitrospiraceae bacterium
TCCGCCAATGGAAATCAGTCCTTTCACAACTTACTGGCTGATTCTCGTATCAGGATAGTCAGCAACTTTTTGAAAATAGGGGAATGCCTGTTCAGATTTACTTTCTCCCAGAATGCTGACAATATTACGCACCACATACCAACGATGATCTGAAAGATAAACGCTCAGCAACTGAAACTGGTTTTTTCCCAAATCTTTAAGAAGCCCGAGAAAAAAGACGCGCACAGATCTGTCCTGTTCTTCGGCAAGGAGTTCCAGCAGAACACCCGTGGTTTCTACTTCGAAAATGGACAGATAAGCGTGTGCTGAACGATATTGCGAAGAACCCTTGGGGTAAGCGCGCATGGCGTTGATCGTTTCGGTAATTACTGCTTTGGAAACGAACCGTTGCACTGCCTCCTCCATGCGGTGTTTGAAAGCTGGTTCCACCGGCATTTGAAAAGCTCTGAAAATAAGTGAAGCCAGATCGTAGTCTTTTTGCTTTAAAAGATAGCTGAGAATGTCTTCCAGCTGGCGGACAATCCCTGAGAATATTTCAAGATCATGGTCTTCGGCTGCCGGTCGGTGGGGATTCCTTACTTGGGGGAGCAGAAAAATAAGGGTACGTACTGCGGCTTCAATGATGTCTGCCTCAAGACCCAGTTCGCCCAATGTTTTAAGTTCTTCCATTTCCTGGGTGCTGTACTCCCCCATGTCGCGCGCCATTTCGCCGATATCGGAAGGGATTGGCTCCGCCACAAGGGTTTGTGGAGAGGGCGGTGGTTCTGACGGCTCCGGATTTTTTTCTGATGTTCTTTTCAAAAGAGCGGTGACCTGCTTCAGATTCCATACGTTGGAAAATCTGCCTGATAAAATTTCATGCAGTTCAGCCGGCACATGTTCTTCGAGTTCGGCTTTTTGTTCATTTGCAGTTTCCGCGTCAAAGTCACCGTACAGTTTGCCGCCGATAAGCCCGTCTCGCAGCGGTGGTTCGAGTGAAAGGGCGGATTGTGCCAGCTTCTCAAACATGGCATCGCTCTGGTCAGGATGTTTTTCACGAATCGCGCGCCCTGCCTCCTGGTACAGAGAAAAAAGTCTGTCGGTGACGCTTTCATGCTCCTTGCGGGTCCTTCTGGCGGCTTCCGCCATTCCCGCGCCGAATCCTTCGGGGTCGTCCATTAAATCACTGAGAACCAGGGTGCTGCCTGACGGCATTACATCTTTCAATACCGAGGTCTGTCCCAGTTTCTGGGCGTCAGGCTTTGTCTCTGCAGCGGCGTCTGATTTAACGGAAATCACTTCGCCGAGCCCGGCCTCAGTGACTTTGATATGCAGGACATCCGATTCCCAGAGGATTGACGAGATTCCGCTTTTTATTCCCAATTCCTCCGCTGAAAGCGCCAGCGTTTTCAGCAGTATCAACAGTTCTGTTTCCGCCAAACCGTCGCTGAAAACGATTTCCCGTATTCCTTTCGCAAACAGGTCCTGGGCCACGGGTTTATTCACTTGCGTATCTTTTCCTACCGGCGTCGATTCGTAGGTAAAATAGGATTTTTGGATACCAAAATGATATTCTGGAGCGGTTTTCAAAAAAAACGCCAGTGCTTCGTAGGATTTTTTAATGGATTGTGAATAGATAGGATTGTTTGGTGGATACAGTTTTACGGCTCTGATTGCGGCAACCAGGCTTCGCATGACATCCTGGACTTCCGAAGGGACTGCTTCCTGAACTTTTGCTTCTTCCTGCATACTGTTCAGAATATCACAAGAGTGTTTTAGTGTCAAAAAAAAGTGGGGATGATCGACAAGAGGACAACAGCCGCAGCTGTCCTGAAAGCACGGACGGGATGGGGATCCCGCGGGTGCAGGCGGATCGCTAATCAGGAATTGTTTTTACGACCCGCGAAAGCAGTTCTCCGTTATGCAATCGGGTGGACAGGAGATCACCTGGGGCGGCCTGAGACGAGTTTTTAAGGATAAGACCTGATGAATGCTGCTTCGTGATGCTGTACCCGCGCGAGAGAACGCTGAGGGGATTTAGATGTTCGAGTGCCGACGCAAACGAAACGAGAAGTGCCTGGCTTTTTCGCATATGGTTTTTAAATCCTGTTGTTGCCCTTCCCATTAATTCGTCCACGCGCTGCGCATACTGCTCAAGGGTTCGACGGGGACTGCCGAGAAGCTGCAGGTTCTGCCTGTACAGCGTGCGGCCGTGTTCGATTTTAATCCGGATGCTTCTGATGAGAGAGGCCTGCATGGCGGCAACACGGCTGCGGAAATGCTCTTCAGTTTCCACCACCATCTCTGCCGCAGCGGACGGTGTGGGAGCGCGAAGGTCAGCAACGAAATCCGCAATCGTATAGTCTGTCTCGTGCCCGACTGCTGCGAGTACGGGAATTCTCGACGCGTGGATGGCGCGGGCCACTTGTTCCTCGTTAAAGGCCCACAGGTCCTCGAGAGATCCTCCCCCCCGG
>CAZYEF010000287.1:0-2452 GCA_964646375.1 uncultured Nitrospiraceae bacterium
TGAAAGAACATTCATACCACTTGACAGCAGTACTTTTGTTACCAAGTTTTTCGTGGATTTCTCCTAAGGTTTGTGCCGTCGCAGCATATAGATTTGCATCATCTGTCGGCTTAATCAACTTCTCGCTTAATTCTGCAAAAGCCAAAGCGTTTTTAAGGTCATTCTGAGCTACCGATACAACAGCTAATTGTTTCAGCGTTATTGCTCCTCCAAAAATGTCATCGGCAGCTTGCTGCCAGTTTAACAACTGTTGGAGAATGGTCTGGGCTTCATTTAGCTTCCCAAGTTGGATATAGGCACGCGCGGCTTTGTCTGCTACTCGCTCCAGTTTCTTCTCGTTATGGCGAAATAACTTAATGTTTTCTTCAAGTAGCCGAATAACCTCATGGGATTTACCTTGATCAAGGTATATGTTTGCCACCATCTGTAAGCATTCTGCTTTTAGATTCAAATCTTGCGTTGCCATAAGATCTAAAAAAACCCGCAGGCCTGGCTCTATTTCTCCACGTAAATATAAGATTCTGCCCCTATAATATTCAAGCCAACGCGCCATGCCTTTCCATTCTGATTGCTGAGAAGGATTGAGTTTTTCCTCGTTCACCGTTTCAAATGTTCTGTTGATTAGAGTCAATAATTGAGAAGTTTGTCCTATTCGCATAAGTAGTGATTTAACATTATTAACGATTTGTGCTGCTTCAAAATATTGTTCAGCTAGTACAAGGTAATGATGAGCACGTAGTTTTGTAACGATCTCCTCAGCGCTCATGTCGTTTACATATTCATTGATCTTCACACCGCTTAAGTAAAACTTAGCTGCCCGATAGGCAATCACTTTGTGCATGCTGGATGCAAGTAGTTTCCGATAAAAGAACTCTCTAACCAGCGCGTGAGTAGTAAATAAATATTTGCTACAATTCAATAAAAACTTGTCCTGTAGAGACTGGAGATGATGGCTCAAATCAAGGCCCGGTATCACAGAGACAATGGCGTCCTTTGGAACAGGGTCCAAGTAAACCGAGAAATTTTCTAGGATATTCTGTTCATCATCTGTCAACCGAGAAAATATTTTTGACAACCAGTGCTCTTCTAAAGATCTGCCAAACTCTGGAGAATCTTCTAGTAATTGACTAGGGGGCGAACCAAAAGCACGGACCAGGGTAAGAAACAATTGAATTGCGAGAGGATGGCCTTCTGTTTTTTGTGCGATTTTAGGTAAAAGCTCTTCGTCTTCTATAACATTGTGCTGTTGAATGAATTTAACCGCATCAGCTTCTGACAGACCTCCCAGGCATACCTCACCGATATTGATCAGGATGTTCATGAAATTATTCGGCCGTTCTCTTGTACAAATGATGACCTTAAACGTATCACTGTGCTGTAGAACCTCTTGTACAAGAAGTAACATGCTCGTTTTGTCAGCGCACTCAAATCCATCCAAAATCAACAAACCAGAGCGCGCTTCCAGGAATTGGATCAGTTTATGAATACGATCACTAAGGGGACGCTCTACTTCTTCGATTGCCTTTTTAAAACTAATTTCATTATTCTGCCCGGCATAATCCCAAAATGCGACCAGTAAGTCTTCGATGTTCGTGCCTTCCTGGCATTCCAACCAGAACACACAGGCATTTTTTGCATCAAGACAGTGGTGAATATAATGAGCTGCCAGACTGGTTTTCCCGATCCCGGGTAGCCCTTCAATGAGTACAACTGGAGATCGGAGTAACTCTTGATGTAAAACATCTAACTCAGCGCAACGACCTACAAATCCGCGGCTTTTAGGCGGTGGTAGAAAGGTTATAGGAATGGTCGAGCCCATTTTATTCGGGCTATTTTCTTCTGTCATAGCGCTATCCTCGATTCATGGCAGGAAGACATAAATCCCCAACACATCCGGCGGCAATTGCGGCTCTACTCGATACTTCACATTGTGCGTCTGCGAGGCCTGGCGCACGCGTTGGTGTGCTGCCAACAGCTCTTCGCCCCGCTCCAGAGCAGCCTGCTCCAGCTTTGGCCGGATAGTAGACCCTGCTCGATGCTTTCATCGACGCATTCTTTTATTTTTGGATCATGGATACGGATAAAGCTGGAAATGTACTCGGAATAATCGGCGATCAGCGTATTACGCAGGTCAAAAACATTCATGCTGTCTCCCCCTTAAGGTAGGTTTTGTGGTGTTAGGTCATGTTCCTGGTTTTTAATCCATTCGTCGATCGAGCTTTTCTTGAATCTCCAGTGTTTCCCGATCTTGAACCCCGGCAGGACCTTCTTTTGGGCGAAATGATAAACGGTCGATGTAGGCAAGCGCAGGTAAGCCGCCACCTCATCGACCGTCATAAAAGCATTCTCCTCAGCCACGGGGCACCTTGCCTTTCAGAGCCAAAGCGTTCCACGAATTGTCTCACTGGGATTTTGGAGATTATTACAAATGCTGTTGTTTATTATAACACCC
>CAZYEF010000288.1:0-2442 GCA_964646375.1 uncultured Nitrospiraceae bacterium
CGTACAACCGCGACATGCAGGAGGACAAGGAACCCCTTTTTGACGCCGCGGATACTGCGAAACAGTCGCTTTCCGTTTCTATTGCCATGCTCAACAGCATCACGGTGCACAACGACGCAATGCAGAAGGCCGCTGATGACGGCTTTATTACCGCCACGGATCTTGCCGACTATCTGGTGCGAAAAGGCCTTCCGTTTCGCCAGGCGCATGAAGTCGTAGGCAAGGCGGTGTTGCGCGCGCTCGAGCAGGGGTGCGGTCTTTCAACCCTGCCGCTCAAGGACTATAAGCAACTTTCATCGCTGATCAGCAAGGATGTGTACGACGCCCTGTCTTTAGAAGCCTCCGTGGGCAGGCGCATTTCACAGGGAGGCACCGCCCCTGCAAACCTGCGCAAGCGTCTTTTCGCGCTTAAAAAAAAGATCCGATGACCATGCGTATACAATCCCTGATCGCAGTCCTCGCGCTGCTCGTTCTGACGCTGACCGGCGCCTGTGGATGGAAAACCCAGCCCCTTGTCCCTGAAAGTCCGAGATCCGAGGTCATACGCGACATAAAAGCCGTCACCAGAGACACTACGGCTTTTCTTTCATGGCCGGTGCCTGTCCGGAATGTTGAAGGCAAAAGCATGAGCCTTGCTGATATCCGGGAATTCCGCGTAGAGCGTGCCGTCATCAGTCAGGATCAGAAAACACCCCGATATCGTCGCCATGCCGACATCGACATGGCAAATCCGGCACCAGCGTCGGTGCGGAACGGCATGGTGTATTGGAATGATGGCAACCTGAAGTATAATCAGATGTATGGGTATCGGGTTCGGGCAATAAGCGTACGGGGAGGGATCAGCGCGTGGTCCCCGGAAGTACGGATTGCCCCGCTGTTGTCGCTCGCAATACCCAAAAGTCTTGTTGCGCAGGGAGCTGAAAACACTGTCCTGCTTTCCTGGGATCCCGTTGTCACCCGGGTTGATGGCAGCCAGTATAACGGCTTTGTAGGATACAATGTGTACCGCGGTACCGAAAAAAACAGGTACGAGGAAGCTCCGCTGAACAAGGAACCCCTCAGGACAAATTCGTACAGCGATACTGCGGTTGGAAATGATAAAACCTATTTTTATCTGGTGCGCTCTGTTGACAGCCCGACCCCTCCCTGGCACGAGAGCCAGGACTCGAATGAGGCTTCTGCCACACCGCGCAAATTAACGCCCCCGGCAAGGCCGACCGGACTCACGGTTGTTCCGGGCGTGGAGCGGGTTTTTCTTACGTGGAATGAGAACACGGAACCCGACCTTGCAGGCTACTATATTTACCGGTCCACCAGCAGCGGAAAAGACTATGTTCGTCTGACACCGGAGCTTCTTGCCCGAACGACCTATTCCGATGAAACGGCAAAGCCCGGCGTCACCTATTATTATGTCATTACCGCAGTGGATAAATCCGGGAATGAAAGTTCCCGGTCACTGGAAAAAAAGGCCTTCATAGAAGATCTGAGAAAAAAATTCAACAGGAAGCAGACGCCTTGACTCCAGAGGGCGGCGCCACGTTTATGGAACACATACTGCAATTGCCGGAGAGGAAAAACTATGCATGATTTTTCGTACAAAAAAGGCGAACTGTATTGTGAGGAAGTCTCTGTCAGAAATGTCGCTCAGCGGGTCGGCACCCCGTTTTATCTATACAGCAGCCGGACGCTCGTGAACCATTTTCGCGCTTTCGACAGGGCGTTTTCAGACATTCCCCATATCGTCTGTTTTGCTCTTAAATCCAATTCAAACAGCGCCGTCCTCCGGCTTCTCAGCTGTGAAGGAGCGGGAGCGGACATGGTTTCCGGTGGGGAACTGTTTCGCGCCCTTCGCGCAGGCATTGACCCGAAAAAAATCGTTTTCGCCGGCGTGGGAAAACGCAGGGATGAAATCGAATATGCTCTTAAGGTTGGCATCCTGATGTTCAACGTTGAATCCGGCGAGGAATTGCATGCAATCGATCAGGCGGCCAAGGACATGCATGCAACGGCAAGTATCGCGCTCAGGGTGAACCCGAACATTGACCCCAAGACTCATCCCTATATCTCAACAGGGCTCAAGGAAAACAAATTCGGCATTCCCATCGAGCAGGCGCTTGAATACTATCAGACTGCAAAAAAACTGTCCAACATTGAAGTCATCGGCGTCCACCAGCATATTGGTTCGCAGATCACCGAGGTGCAGCCCTTTGTGGATGCGCTGGAAAAGCTCATCGCCTTTGTGAAGACGCTTCAGTCTGCCGGGATGAACATTCAGTATATCAATATCGGGGGCGGACTGGGCATTACCTATAAGGACGAAACCCCGCCCCTTCCCGGCGATGTGGCCAAAGCGATCCGGCCCCTGCTCAGCGGCTCGGGATGCACCATTGTCATGGAACCGGGCAGGGCAATCGTCGGCAACGCAGGCATTCTGGTGACAAG
>CAZYEF010000289.1:0-2424 GCA_964646375.1 uncultured Nitrospiraceae bacterium
GCGCGGGGAATTTATATGCGATAGCCCAGCGGGGTTCCCGGGTTTTATAGCCGAGCTTTTTCTGGAGGCCGAAATCGTTCACTTTGATGACCGCCCCGTCGGTCTCGAAAGCAAAGGTTGAACGCCGTTCTTCAATTTTCTTTATTGACTCAATGGCCCGTTCGATACCCCTTACCTTGTCCAATATGAACGGCGTCGGGAAGTGCGCCTTCCCGAGCCATTCTATGAAATGCTCATGGCTCCTGAATTCAATCCCTTTCGCGCTCCCCAAACCATAACAAGCCATATGCAGTCTTCTTTTTTCCGTGATCGAAGAGTCAAGCTGCCTGACCGATCCTGCCGCCGCATTTCTGGGGTTCGCAAAAAGCGGTTCCTCGCTCTGCCCCCGTTCTTTATTCAGCTTTTCAAATTCATCGATATCCATGTAAACTTCACCCCGGATATCAATGATGTCAGGAATGTCCTTGCCTTCTATCCGGAGCGGAATCGCTTTGACGGTCATCAAGTTTGTCGTGACGTCTTCCCCTTCATATCCGTCTCCGCGCGTTGATGCACGCACCAGAAGCCCCCGCTCGTAGGTCAGTTCCATGGCCAGGCCGTCGTATTTCGGTTCAACGGTATATTCTATTTCCTCATCGGATTTGAGAAATCGTTTTGCGCGCTGGTCAAACTCGCGCACTTCGTCGTGCGAAAACGCGTTATCGAGCGACAGCATGGGCACGGCATGTTTCACCCTGTCGAATTTATCAAGCGGGGGCGCTCCCACCCGGCGGGTCGGGGAATCGGGAAGGATGCACTGGTACTGCTCTTCCAGGCATTTTAATGTGCGAAACAGTTGATCATATTCCGCATCGGAGACAACCGGCGCGTCCAGGACATGGTACCGGTAATTATGCTCATTGATCTCCTTGACGAGTTTTTCAATTTGCTGCTTGATATCAGAAGGGACTTTTTCCATGGCAGTTCATTGTGACCGGGGCCGGACGCAACCGTTCCTTTGGACAGCGCGCTACTCGCTGCTTTTTTCCTCCAGATGGTAGTCCTTGATTTTCGTAAGCAATGTTTTATAGCTTACTTGAAGGATTTCTGCCGCGCGGGTTTTATTACCGTTTGTCTGCCTGAGCACCTGCCTGATGCGGCGGGATTCTGCGATGCGGATCGCCGCCTCGGCAACCGACTGCAGCGGACCGTCCATCGGCACGTTCTCAGCCAGCGTTTCGCGGATGTTCGACTCGCTGATGCCGAGATCCTGGCTGCGAATCGTTCCACCATCGGCGTGAATGACCGCCCGCTCCATCACGTTCTCAAGTTCCCGCACGTTCCCTTTCCAGCGGTATTTTGTCAGAATATCCATGGCATCATCAGAGATCAAAAGGGGGCCTTTTCTGACTTCCGCAGAGAATTTATTCAAAAAATGCTGAGAAAGCATTTTTATGTCCTCTCGACGGTCCCGGAGGGGCGGTATGGTGATCGGAAATACATTCAGCCGATAGTACAGATCATCTCGAAAAAGCTTCTCTTCAACCGCTTTCTCGATGTTTTTATTCGTGGCTGCTATGATCCTCACGTCGATTTTGATCTGTTTGTTTCCGCCGACGCGCTCGATCACCTGTTCCTGCAGGACCCGCAGCAGCTTCGCCTGAAGAGCAAGGTCCATATCTCCGATTTCATCCAGAAACACCGTGCCCTTGTCTGCCAGCTCAAGTTTTCCAAGTTTGCGCGCATCGGCTCCGGTAAACGCTCCACGTTCATAACCGAACAACTCGCTTTCGAGCAGTTCCTTCGGAATGGCGGCCGAATTAATGGCAATAAAAGGTCCATCCTTACGCTGACTCAGACAATGGACCGCGCGTGCGAACAGTTCCTTTCCGGTTCCGCTCTCCCCGTGCAGCAACACGGTCGCGTTGGTCGGCGCAACTTTTTGTATACTTCCGGTGATTTCCTGCATTTGAGCGCTTTTTCCGATAATCGTCGGGAAGCCGATTCGGTCGGCAAATTCCTCCCGCAGGAGAATATTCTCCGTTGCCAGGCGGGACGCATCCAACGCCCGTCTCATAAGCAGCAGCAATTGGTCGGTATCAAAGGGTTTCGTCAAAAAGTCATACGCCCCCTGTTTCACGGCCTTGACCGCAGTCTCGATGGTGCCAAAAGCGGTCATAACGATGACCGGCAGAAGCGGATATTCGTCCTTGACCGCCTTGAGGACTTCAAAACCATCCTTTTTCGGCAATTTGATATCAGTAAGCACCAGACCGACCCGTTCGTTTGTCAGCTTTTTAATGCCTTCCGCGCCGTCCCTGGCGGCCACCACAAGATATCCCTCCGCCTCAAGCGTCTGTTTCAGCATGTCGAGCATGCTTTCTTTATCTTCTATAACGAGGATCGTATCCGCCATAATCTCGCTACCTCAGGGGAAGGATGACC
>CAZYEF010000290.1:0-2423 GCA_964646375.1 uncultured Nitrospiraceae bacterium
ACCGGAAGGGTACATTCGACAAAATTCTGGTTGACGCGCCCTGCTCGGGCCTCGGCGTGCTGCGCCGCCATCCTGACGGACGATGGTGCAAAAAAGAAGGCCTGTTCGAGGAGTACCAGACAAAGCAAAAACTGGTTCTTAAAAACTGCGCGGACCTTTTGAAACCCGGCGGAGCGCTTGTCTATGCGACCTGTTCGACGGAGCCGGAAGAGAACGAATCAGTCATTGAGCAATTCCTTTCCAAGAGTGGAGGGAATTTCTCGCTCGATGCTCCCGCCGCGCATTTGTCTGAAACAGCTGCCAAGCTGTTGGATAAAAATGGCTTTTTTCATTCATATCCGCTTGTTCCTGAAATGGACGGTTTTTTCGGAGCGCGGTTGATTAGGAAAGCGTGATTGATGAGCCTTGATTGAAAAAATCATGGACGATAATTTCAGAAGCCCCGAAGCGATTCGGGGCTTTTTTATTTAACAGTTGATGAGTAGTAAGAGTCGAGGAGTATACCTTGAACTATCTGGTTTCCGTTCAAGTGAAGAAGGGGAAGAACGCGCGCGTGAGGAGCGTGCTTTTCGCGACTCACTCGACGCGCTGGTTAATGCATTGACCATTCACGATCATCTTTTTCAATTTTGCTTTTTGGCAATGCACGACGTAGCTCTTCGATGCCAGCTTGGGATATATTTGTGCAGCCACCCAACAGTACTTCTTTAAGTTTCGGTACTCGCTTCAAATTTCCGAGGCCTCTATCGGTTATTCCGCTGCAGCCACGTAGGTCTATTGTTTCTATGCTTGTTGAAGATGCAAGATAAGAAAGACCCGTGTCTGTAATTTGGGGGCAAGCTGCTAGACTCAAATATTTTAATGTTTTGATCTGAGCTAAGTACTTTATTCCCTCATCAGTAATCTTATTGCAATGACCAAGCATAATCATTTCGAGTTTTGGCAAGTTCAATTGTGAAAGGTTTCTTAATCCACTATTTGTTAATTTTGATTCTTCGGAAGCCCAACCGGAATCAAAGTCAAGATAATCCAAATTAACAAACCTGTCGATTTTTATGAGATCATCGTCAGAGAGGGATCGGACGTGCAGGCTGGTCAACATTGCATCTCGTTTTTGAAGGTCGGTGGATTTATCGATTATGCTAGAGTATTTTGATTCATGCCAGGGGATGTATATTACTCCGATTGCAATTACGCAGACTGATAGAATTCCACAGAACCATAAAACGCCAGTCCATATTTTAGGGACGGAACTAAGGGCAGCAGCAGTTTCTTTTGATTGAATTTTATCTTTTATCAGGCCTACAACAAAACCAATGATAGAACCAATAATGAATCCGGCGGGACCTGTTATGAATATGCCAAGTAGGGGGCCTTGATTGGCGTTAGGAGTAACGATCATCGGTCCGACAAAGCCGAGAATGAAACCGGTGATCCCAACTACTAATCCTGACTTTAAACCGCATGCGATTATTCTACTTCCTTTGCTCATATTGCTCCGGGATTAACGAAAAGCTAAGCCGGAGCTGCGCCCCTGGCGCGGCGATCGGCTTGAGCGATTTTGTTATACGTTTATTTTGCCCTTATTTTTTCTCATTAATAATTTTAATGCCATGCTCAATACTCCACCAATGATACTAAAGACTATACTAAGTAGCATAGGCCGAGCAACCACATCTGACATTGAATAGCCGTGCTCATTTAATAAAGCCTGTTCCGTAAAATAAAAAAATAAAATAAGAGTAATAAAACAGTTTATAATGCCAACCAGCAAACCAAATATCCATTCATGCTTTTCTACAATTAAACTTGCAACGAGCGCACCTGCTAATACTGAGGCTGAAATTCCAATTGTAAGGCTACTTGTGACAAATCTTGAGATCATCAGATCCAGAATTACCACAATTATTACTCCAGCCAGAACTCCTACAATATTTCTAATCACAAATAATAGCCTCTTGATAATTCTTGTGTTTATTTTCTGTATAACGCACTGATCACCGGCGGCTGTATGCCGTCCGGTGGATTAGTTTGTTGGCTTCTTCTTTTTAGACTTCTCAATAAAACTTTGAACTAAGCCACGGTATATTTTCATGGCTTCTTCGACATCATTGTCCGTAATTCGATCTTTACTCTTGATATTTGATGGAGCGAAGAAAACACCTTTTTCATTTCTTTCAATTAACGAGTTTGGTGAATTCTCTAAAGCATCGTTAATTTCATCAACGTTAGGAATTAAATGATTTTTAGCATCAATTGACCAAAGAAGTGCATGAAGTGGAACGACCTCACCACGTTTGAACGATGCTGTTAGGATTCCAATCATTTCTTGTATCAGTGTGTTCATAATTTATGAAGCCAACCAGACATTAGCTCTTCGGAAAACATAGCATAGAGTTGGAATAAGTGTCAATGAATTTAAG
>CAZYEF010000291.1:0-2396 GCA_964646375.1 uncultured Nitrospiraceae bacterium
AATACACCCTTTTTCTTTTCATAGGAATTTTACACAGAGTATTTTACACTACCTTCGCTGAAAACCGTTTTACATTCCCAGCCCGCCGTCAAGCTGCAATGTCTGGCCGGTGATGTACTGCGCCCTGTCGCTGAGCAGAAACAGCACCGACGCTGCAACCTCTTCGGCAGTGCCGAACCTCTGCAGTGGAATGCTTCTCAAAAAAAGCTCCCTCTTTTTCGGGGCAATAGTTGCAGTCATTTCCGTGTCAATAAAGCCGGGCGCCACCGCGTTCACTCTGACGTTATACGGTGCGACTTCGCGCGCCAAAGACTTGGTAAAACCGATCAGCCCGGCTTTCGCAGCCGCGTAGTTCGTCTGACCAGGGAGCGGATGGATGCCGCCCACCGAGGAAATATTCACGATGGCCCCGCTTTGTTGCTTCAAAAATGTGATGATCGAGGCGCGAGTAATGTTAAAGGCTCCGTTCAGATTGGTATCAATCACATCATGCCAGTCTTCCGGGTTCATCATCATCAGCGATTTGTCCCTGGTGATTCCGGCATTATTCACGAGGAAATCGAGCCTCCCGAATTCTTTTCTGACGGATTCGGCAAGCGCCCGGGCGCCATTGAAGTCTCTTACATCAAGCGGAATGGAAAGCGCCTTTCTGCCCACGTCGCTGATCTCCCGTGCAAGCGATTCCGCTGCTGCATGATTTTTCGCGTACGTGAATGCGCAATCCACGCCCCGGGCGGAAAGGGCAAGGACGACAGCGCGTCCAATGCCTCTTGTTCCGCCGGTTATAATCGCGGTTTTACCCTGAAGAGAATTCATGTTCACAGTTTCACTTCCGGATGACTGATTTCAGAGCCTGGTCAGGATACAGGAGCGCCTGCGAGATCGGATAGTTGTGCAAACGCGCCTGCCGGACGACGACCGGAGTTAACCCCTGCGGCAGGAAATCCTCCGGCGTCTGCCAGGGAGACGTCACTGCATCCGGCGGTTATTTTCCGTTGTCAGACGCTGTTGCAATGTAAAAAATGATGGAACCGGATTCGACCCTGGCCATTGACAGCGCGGTGTCCGGTATTTCCGCAAGCCGGAACAGCCTGTCAAAGTCAGGCTCGACACGCTGCCTGAACCCGTCCCAGTCCACAAGCCAGTGATAGATCTGTGAACGATAGCGGGCGGCATCCTTGTATGCCATGATAAGTTTTCCGCCGGGCCGCAGGAGGCGGTAGAGGGTGTTCAGCAGCCTGACAAGAAAATCATCGGGCAGGTAATCGAAATACCCAACGCTGTAGATAATGTCCTGCGCTCTGAATTCTTTCCGGGCCGTGTCGAAATCAAACATTCTGAGAGCGTTATACGTGAGCAACTCGACCTGTTCCGACAGCAGACCGGCGAACGCAAAGCGGTCGCGGGCAAAGTTGAGCGCCTCCGCATCCAGATCAACGCAGGTAAACCGGGCGCCTGATGCCTTGATTTCCGGAGCCAATTCGAAAACCTCCCTGCACGACCCGCAGGCAACATCGAGAACTTTCGGGGATGTTCTTGTTTGCAACTCATCCTGCAGCAGGTCTCTCAGCTTTTGGATGCGCTCCCGCACTCCCACGCCGAGCGCCGAGTCGAGCAGATACCTGTCCAGATAATATCCGATGCCTTCAGACAGCGGTACGTTCTTGTAGGCGAGCTCGAGCGTTTCAAAATCTCCCTGCTGTCCCCGCGGCCAGACACGGCAGCGGTTGATGCAATAGCTTTTGGAGAGGATGGGGCTGGTTTTTTCCCGGAAGGAAACCTGCGCGGCCCTGATGGCGTCCGGATCAATTGTCTGCCGCTCAAATTGAGCGCATGCTTCAAGAATTAAATCGGTGTGCAGGGTGATTTCGGAAAGAAGTTGGGCGCGGTCTGCATCAGGCTGATTGCATTTTGACTCAAGAAATTTGAGGTGTTCCAGATAGGCGCTGATTTTCAAATCAAGCAAATCAGCATATGGTTTTGGTGCCTCGCGAAGAAGCTGCGAGGTCGCAGCAAAGTCCCCAGATTGATATGTCAGTGCATTCTGCACATTATCCCCCTTGTGTGATGTGTTGACGGGTTTATCAGGCATTCTGCCTTTTCACAAAACAATCGCTGCAGCCCTTTGCGGAGGCTGCACCTGGAGGGTTGTTACCGGCAATGAGGCGAGGGGCGGATGGGAGGCCGTATGCAATAGGGGAACAGTGTATTCCAAACACGGGAAAATACGGAATCGCAGATCATTTGTTCACCTCCTCTCCAGGAAAGACTCGTCGCTGTACTTTTTTTAATCACGAAAACCTCTTTTATCCAACAGAAGAGGTGTGTGGTGGGCGGAAGATTAAACCAGCGGTGCGGTAGTGTCAAATAAATTAAAAAAAGATGGTCAAACAAAA
>CAZYEF010000292.1:0-2388 GCA_964646375.1 uncultured Nitrospiraceae bacterium
CATAACGTCATTAATATCAAGACCGCGCATAATTCGCTGTTCCCGAAGCATACGACCTATTTCGCGCATTATTACCCTCCAGATTCATAATCACATTACTCAATGGATGGCGCGCACGGAAGAATAGCCCAGCTACGTCACAGTCGCGCTGACACAACCTCATAAAAACAGGCTGTCAAACGAATTCTCGAAATAGTATCTGAATATAGTTTCTGATATTAAACGCTTGATGAAAAGATACACGGTGCATTTCGGTAAAGCTTTATCTTGCTAATGGCAGATATTTGCAAAACCAAAGGCTGTATATTCAGGGAAAGGCATTGTACTCATTGATGTTTTTTATTCTATAAGAGATTACGGCACGATGTCAAGCACAGAATACGATGGCCAGGCTGCCGGTCAGGATAGGAAACGGAGCAGAGGGACGCATGGTATAAAGCATTGCCGGGCGTATGAATATGATTTTCAGATAGAGTACGCGCTATCTGTTAACAACTGCCTCAATCTCTGTTCTGGTTCCGGGCTCAATGTCGGTAAACTTTATTCCGTACAGAAAGCTGTCGGGTTCGCTTTCTGGCTGAACAACCCTCATGATTTCTCCATATCCGCTGACATGTGTTCCATTGGGGAGAAAAAATGAGAAAAAAGTCCCGGCGCCTTTTGCGAGAGGCTCGCTTGTCCGGATGAGCATCCCGCTCGTGCTGATGTTTTCAGTCCAGAACGGCTGCGGCCTGTTCCTGAACTTTCCTTCTATGGCCACCGCGAGAATGGCGCGATAGGATCTTCTCGGCGCGACATTCAAAAATTGCTGGATTTTCAGGTCTAGAAGAGCAGTATCAACCGGCATGGTAAAAACAGTATTCGCGCCGCACCGTTTACATCGTTCCCGGTGCGCAAGAGTGTCCTTGCAGACAAGTATGGTGGAAACATTGCGCAGGTCGCTGTTGTTCCGGATGGTGTAAAAAAGCTCCTCGCTTGTCAGCCGTCCAGGCTGCTCAAGCTGGGTGACGATAAGGTCTACTTTTTCCATTCGATGAATTTCCAGTACTTCATCGTTCGTAGCCGCGGCAAACACCTGGATATCGGCACGGCCATGGAAACTGTTTTTCCCCGGTAAAAAGGACAACAGACTTTCAGCAATCAATATTTTTCTCATCTATGAATATACCCCTTGTTTTCGCACGTCATCGTTATCCAGATGCTGCGCACCACGCAGAATATTATCACCAGGAATGAATGCAAGCAAACGTTATCTCAATGCCGGATTCGATTGATTGATTTGCTCCACAACCACTGCGGTGCCGTAACATAATACTTCCGAAACGCCCTGCATTACCTCGGTTGCATCATATCGCACCCCTATCACGGCATTTGCCCCCACTTCCTGCGCGTGTTTGGCCATCATGGCAAATGCTTCCTCCCTGGTTTTCTCACACAATCGCGTGAACAGGGAGATATTGCCTCCGATCAATGTTTGAAGAGACGCTCCGATGGTGCCGAAAATTGATCGGGATCGGACCGTAATTCCACGAACCAGTCCGAGATTCTTTACGATACGGTAGCCATCCAGTGTGAACGCGGTTGTGGTCATTGCATGGAGCATAATGCTACCTCCAATATGGTTTTGCGTCAGTCAGTACCGTTCGTGATACCGCGGGGTGGCCCGCCTTCCCGTTGGGGCTTCTGCTGTAATACTATATCATAAAACAAACGAGAGAGACAATACCATCACAGCCAGGCAGGGTTTTCTTGACATGCTTCCTTAAAATGTTATACTTTCAAAAACTGCATCGCCTTACCCTCATCCGTGCACTCCGGCACACAGGTACCATAAGGAGGAATAGTCATGAAAAACAGAGAGGAATACATCGACAAACTAGCTGCTCAGCTCAAAGAATGGTCTGCCAAAATTGATGAGTTGGAGGCCAAAGCCCATACTGTAAAAGAGGATGCTAAAACCAGGTATGGCGAACAGATCAAGGAACTCAAGGAACAGCGGGATACGACCGTGCACAAGCTGCAGGAATTAAAGGAAACAAGCAACGAAGCCTGGGACATCATGAAGGCAGGAATGGAAACCGCGTGGTCGGACCTGAAAAAAGCAATAACCGAAGCGAAACAAAAATTCCAGAAACCGGAATAGCCCCCTTCTCTTTTTTAATTATTTGCGGCTGTGCAGATGCACTATCCGCTTAGAAATATCAAAACAAACTGAATAATTCGGAGGACTATCTTGATCATTGAAAAAATAGAACGACCCGCAAAAGAAATTGTTGAAGGATTCCGGAATCTGCTGGTGCACGACTCGGTAACATGTTCCATCTCCGATTGTATGGGTCGGTTTAATACCATGACGTCCGATATGAAACCCCTTTTTGATGGCATCCG
>CAZYEF010000293.1:0-2375 GCA_964646375.1 uncultured Nitrospiraceae bacterium
TGCCTGCTCAGATACTTTTGCACCACGATGCCGCACCGGGGACATTCCTCAAACGCGCCCTCCCCCTCCGTACCGGCAGCGCGGTAGCCGCATTTGGGACAGGAGAATCCACTGGAAGTGCCTTCCTTGCCCATGACGGTCGAGGGATCCTTGGCAGGCGCTTCCATCTCCACGTGACAGGCAAGTCCCGCCAGCAGGATAGCCCTTTCATAACGCCGGGCCGTCTCTGCGTCCAGGTTACCTTTAATGGAACGAGGCGTACCCCCGAGAAGTTCGTCCACCTTTTTCAGATCGACTTTGAAGAGCTTTGCGCCCTGTTCGAGCACCTGTGACCGATAGGTTCCCGGAACGATAGTGCCGTCCAGCACGACTCTGAAAGTATGGTTCAATTCAAGCCTCCAAAAGACTTACGTAAGGGTCATTGCTTGCTATCTTACAAGTCGTATCAATCCTTACCGGATATTTGCGTTTTTCACTTTTCGGCTTCCTCTTCACAGCCAAAAGTTAAAGTTCTATGGGGGTCAAGCCCTTGAAAACGGAAATATTCGTCATGATCTTCTTTGAATCGGCCCTTCAAGTCCCTGTTTTCTTGCAGACATCTCGACCCTTAGTACTCTAATTGGATTGGCATATTTCTTCCAAAAGGTCCTTATCGTCAGAATCAAATTTTTCCCAGTCTGGATTTTCAAAGAACTTGGACCTCGACGTGCTTTCGTCCTCATCTTCCCAACCGATAATGATGTTATGCCTGAATAATCTTTTCGCACAATCAAGCTCAACAAGCGTTATAATGTTCCGACTGTGATCTATGTATCCGCTGCTCATTACCATTTGTGTCTTGAACCAGACTCGCCGGTTGCTTCCAAGTTTTGTTATCGATTTCTGGTCATATGCCGCATTCACCAGATGCAGCTCGGAATCACCCCCATACTGTTTTACAGGTTGACTGTAATCCAACCGCAAGGTAACCCAGTCGGGGTTAGATGATATGAACCTGTACTTTATATCAGTATACTTGCTGAAGTCACCCGTCTTGTTTATCGGTACTGCGAAATTTATGTTTTGGAATTCATTTCTAGAACCGAGTGTTGCAATACCGACAACCAGTCCTTTTTTGTCCAGTATGGGCCCTCCGCTGTTGCCGGGTGATATCGGTGCTGATATTTGTATCAGTTCTCTTTCTTGCTTTGTCACAGGATCGTTATTTCGTTTGCCACTGACAATGCCCTCCGAAAGTGAAAATTCCATACCGGCCGGATTGCCGATAGCGTATATTGTTTCACCAATTTTCAGGTTTTCGGGATTCCCCAACTTCAGCGGCATAAAAGATTGATTCTCTTTTTCTTTTATTTTCAATACCGCGACATCATTTATCTGATCAATGTAGACAACTCCTTCCGCTTCACATATGCGGCCGTCTCCTGCTTTGATATAAACCGCGTTCAAATCGCTAATCACATGAAAATTGGTAACCAACAAGCCGTCATTACTGACCAGGAAACCTGACCCCAAACTTTGGTGGGAGCCAACGCTGTAGTCAGAGGTTATCAAAACTACCCCATCCTTGATTTTGTTATAAATCTGCTCTGGTCGGTTGGAGTAATAGCCGTATCCAAAAATACATATCATAACAAAAATAATAGATGATATTGCAACAATTATATTATTTTTTAAGCATGAATATATCGATCTCCGAGTCCTTGTGGAAACCATAGAATCTTTGATCTCAAGTATCTTTTTGTTGTACGTAATAATATTTTTCTTGTTTCCACCAATATCATGCTTTGCATATGGTTTCCATTCGCTGTCTCCTTCTTTCAGCAAAATAGTGTCATCATTTATCATCTTGTTATTATAGTATTTATATATTTCCTGTGTTGTATGCGGACCTTTTACCCTTACTTTACCGATGTCTACGAGATGATCGACATAGCTGACTGAGAAAGTTTTACTTTTTTCACCTAGCATTACATACCATCTCTCAGGTTGTTCGTTGTTCTCGGATACATACTTATCATTTATTTGGTCATTGCTCATATATATTCCTTTATTTTATATATCTGTAGTATCCCATCTTTCTAGATCGAATTGTGCAATGAGCTGAAATAATGTCATTTTGAGATGCTCATAATCCTAAGATTTGATGTCGGTTTCAGTCTTGCTCTGAATTCATTGGTCTTGTTCTCTTCTACCATTAACGTTTTTGAGAAAATGTATTCCGATAATTGCATCTCCACCTGGTGCTTGCCTATTTCGGCAGGGCAGTGAAAAATCGGGCTTGAGGTTCAGTCGTGATTTCATAATAAGGTTGATATCGTGGCGGACAGACGCTGTCCGGAAAAAGAAAAAGGCCGCCAAGTCAGCTCAACGCTGCT
>CAZYEF010000294.1:0-2369 GCA_964646375.1 uncultured Nitrospiraceae bacterium
GGTATGATATACTAACCATGGCCTATTCTTCTCCCGCCATAGGAGCGGATGGAACTGTGTACGTGGGGTCGTTTAACAGAAAGCTTTTTGCTATACAGTAAAGTATCAGCCGGCAAGGATAAATTCTTGCCGGCATTTCCGTATTATTATAAAGAACAAAACGATTAGCTGTATTCCTTCACGACATCTCCTTTATGCACTTCTCAATCCACTGCCGCGTTTGCCTCCTCTTCGCGGAACATCTTTTCTGCAAAGAGTCATCTTCCCGTTGCCTGATGTAACCGAACTGTAACCCAACAGTAATGCTCGTGTAATCCATACTTGTTACATTTCTGTATATTATCATTTAACCAGCAACCAGCTTGATTAGTCCAAATTGATTGGAGATGCTGCGTGAAAAATAAATACGGCGGTATCCGCATCAAAACGATTTCATTCATTGAGCCGGGCGCGCCCGGTCTGCATATCTTCAGCAAATATCCCATACCTCGGCTTGGAGCGGTGCTACTGGCAACCATTCTCAAAGATCGAGGCTATGAGGTCAGAGTTTTCATCGAAGACATTGCCGAACCTGACTGGTCGTATATTGAAAGCTCGGACGTTGTCTGCATATCTACGATTACCTCTACGGCGATTAAAGCGTATGCTTTGGGAAAACGTCTGCAAGCGTGCAATATTCCCGTGATCATGGGCGGAGCGCACGTTACATTTTTGCCTGATGAAGCGCTGGAGCACGCGGATTTTGTGATACGGGGGGAAGGTGAACAATCTCTCGGAGAGCTGCTTGACTGTCTGGAAACCGGCGCTTCAGGATTGGGGTATATTAGCGGCCTTTCCTATAAAGACAATAAGGGAAAGAACATTCACAACCCTTCTAGTGAGTTCATACAAGATCTTGACGATCTTCCGATCCCCGATTTTTCGCTTGTCCATGGTTGGAACGCGAACACGCCGTACCCTCTTTCCACATCGCGGGGCTGCCCGTTCGATTGCAGCTTCTGCTCCGTCATCAGCATGTTCGGAAGAAAATATCGGTTTAAATCAGTTGAGGCTGCCCTGCAGGAGATGAAGCACGCAACATCCGTATCCAATGCGACAAAATTCATTGTGGACGATAACTTTGCAGCTAATACGGAACGGAGCAAGGCAATCCTGAGAGGCATGATCGCGGAAGAAATAAAAACATCCTGGTCTGCACAGGTAAGAGCGGACATCGCAAAGGACGCCGAGCTTCTGCGTTTGATGGCGGACTCGGGGTGCTATACCCTGTTTATCGGGTTTGAATCCATCAATCCGCGCACGCTGGCGGCATACAACAAGAAACAGAGCAGAACGGACATTGTTTCGTGCATCCGGGCCGTCAAGAGTTATGGCATTCATATTCACGGGATGTTCGTTTTTGGCGCCGATACGGATGATATCGGCACAATTAGGGATACGGCTTCTTTTGCAAGAGATCTCGGTATTGACTCGGTGCAGTTCATGATTCTCACACCGCTTCCGGGAACGTCATTCTATGCCGAGATGGAAAAGAGCGGGAGACTGATACATAAAGACTGGAGCAGGTACGATTCCCATCACGTGGTTTTTAATCCCGCCCTGCTGTCTCCTACTGTTCTGCAGACTGAAACGTTCAAGGCAATGGGACGATTTTATACCTGGAAGCATATTATCAAATATCTGGCCCGGCTGGAGTTTCAGTACGCAGCCATAGGAATGTTCGGTAAAGCTGCGGTGTCACGATTCCTTAAGTCATCCGCGCGCTATCTTGACGACATGAGGAAGCCGTTGAAGTAATAACGACAGTGGCGATTTGCCGTCTGAAAGGTAGCATGAGCGAATGGCTTTTCCAAAATACGCCGGCCTCTGCGCTGTCCATTCAAAAAATAGTTGTAATAATATTGTAACAATTCGCTGCTATGATCCGAATACAGGAGGTGCTTATGCACATTCGCAGGTTGACTTCCGGAACAGAACAGATTTTTATTGATGATTATTCTTTGGGATGCCCCTATATTCCCGTGAACAAGGACTATTGTTCTGCATCGGTAATGTCGGTTCCGATCACTGATCGCACCAGGAATAACTACTGCAGTTCAGAGGATTTTGATCGTTGCCCGCTGTTTCTGGCAAAAATCTTACGGAGGTGCTCCTGAGAAAGCGTCGCTTGAACGGGCGCCTGTTCGGAAAAGATTTATGAGGAGGGAATATTCATTATGAGTGAAACTGGCGTAAACAGTCTGTCCGTACTGTCAACTGAAAAAGAGAGAAGCAAGCGGGAAGATGCAATTCTGAAACTGGCACAGGAACTCGGACTTCCCGCGGAAGACGTAAAAAAATCATACTATGAAATACTGGAAACATTCCGA
>CAZYEF010000295.1:0-2358 GCA_964646375.1 uncultured Nitrospiraceae bacterium
GCTCTTCCATCGAAACATAGCATGAGAGAGAATGTTCCGCGGCCATTTTGCTTACAGCAGCAAGCATGGCATGCGGACCGCAGGCATAAATCACCAGGTGAGCTTTCTTCTCGGTTCTCGTCAAAAATCTGTTCAGAATATCGGTGGTCATCCCCTTTACGCCCATGCTGCCGTCTTCCGTGGCTATGTGCACCGTGGAGCAGCATTCGCGAAAACGGCTCAGCACTCCTGATGGCGGCAGACAATCCTTGTGTCGGGAACCAACAAATAAATGCACAGGGGTCTTCGCCCGCTGAGACAGAAACTGGAGAGGCGGAAAACCGCTGCCGCCTGCCACCAGTACCGCAGTCTGACCTTTGCCCGGCATTGTAAAGCCGTTGCCAAGCGGTCCAAGGAATTGAAGCATGCGACCTGCCTCCATTCGCGTAAGAAGCGTGGTCCCCCTGCCAGCAATCCGGTACAGAATTTCAATGGTCGAGCGAGATGGAACAGATGCGATGCCGAAGGGACGCGCAAGCAGCGGGTCCAGGTTTTCCGACACCCTGAGCATGACGAAATGCCCGGGACGCGAGGCCGCTGCCGCCGCAGGAGCCTTCAGAACCAGCCGATAATATCCTCTGCCCGCGGATTCGTGAGTAAGAACAATCCCTGTATGGAGCCTAGAAAGACTCAATCTGTATCTCCTGTATTTCGTATTCAACGGTCTTCGCAGGTGTTTTGATAGTCACCACGTCCCCAACCTTATGCGTGATCAAGGCCTTTCCCACCGGGGATTGCACCGAAATTTTCCCTTTTTTCAGGTCCGCTTCTTCCTGCCCGACCAGAGTATACTTTTTGATGTCTCCTGACTCCGTATCGGCCAGGATTACCGTGGAACCGAACACTACTTTTTCATTTGAAAGCTTGGATATGTCGATAATCTGCGCGTGGGCCAGTTTGTGCTCGAGTTCACGTTTTTTCGCGTCGAGATGCCCCTGGCGTTCTTTTGCGGCATGATATTCCGCATTTTCAGACAAATCGCCGTGAGCCCGTGCCTCTTCAATATCCCGAATGTTCTTGGGACGCTCCACTTTGATAATGTGGTCAAGCTCTGCTTTAAGCTTTGCGTAACCTTCTTTGGTCATTGGTACTTTTTGCGTCATGATGTGTGATACTCCTGAATGGACTTTACCTGCAGATGGTTCTTTTTGATTGCCGCAATGCCTCGCACCGCAGCCTTGGCAGCTGAAAGCGTTGTAAAATAGGGAATTCCCTTCATAAGCGTCGTGCGCCGGATCGAATAGGAATCCTTTTGTGACTGGGCGCCATGCACGGTATTGATCACAAAATCCACCTGCATGTCCGTGATCTGATCCACGATGTGCGGCCTGCCTTCGGTCACTTTGTTGACGGTCTCCACGGTGATCCTCTGTCTTTTCAAATAGTCTGCAGTGCCCCTTGTCGCAACCAGTGAAAAACCCATCTGTGCGAGCCCTTTCGCCACCTCAAGCAGGCCGGGTTTGTCTTTGTCTTTAACGCTCAGGAACACGCGGCCAGACTCCGGCATGGGATTGCCCGCTGCAATCTGTGATTTAGCAAACGACATTCCGAAATCTGTATCAATTCCCATCACCTCGCCGGTGGATTTCATTTCCGGTCCAAGGAGCGTGTCCACACCGGGAAATTTGGCGAAGGGGAAAACCGCTTCTTTCACCGCAATATGCTTGATTTCCTTTTCCCTGGTAAAACCAAGTTCCGCGAGTGTTTTTCCTCCCATCACTTTGGCGGCAAGTTTGGCAAGCGGCACACCAATGGCCTTGCTCACGAAAGGGATTGTTCTGGAAGCGCGGGGATTGACCTCAAGGACATATATCAGCCCTTCTTTTACTGCGAACTGGATGTTCATTAAACCGACCACTCCCAGTTCAAGCGCAAGTTCCTTTGCCTGCCGGCTGATTTCCCGTACAATGTCCTGGGGAAGCGAAAAGGGAGGCAGCGAACATGCGGAATCGCCGGAGTGGACCCCTGCCTCTTCGATGTGCTCCATGATTCCCGCAACCACCACCGTTTTCCCGTCGGAAATCGCGTCTACATCGATTTCCACCGCATCTTCCAGATACTTGTCAACCAGCACCGGCCGCTCCGGCGAGGCCTTTACGGCGCGGGACATGTAATTCCGGACGCTTTCCTCGTCATAAACGATTTCCATGGCCCTGCCGCCGAGCACGTACGATGGGCGAACCATGACCGGATATCCGATGCGGGTCGCTATCGTCACCGCCTCATCACGGGAAACCGCCGTACCGCTTTCCGGTTGAAGAAGATTTAATTTGTCCAGAAGCTCTTTAAAGCGCTTCCTGTCTTCAGCGCGGTCTATGC
>CAZYEF010000296.1:0-2338 GCA_964646375.1 uncultured Nitrospiraceae bacterium
CCCGGTCATTGAATGAATTATATGAATGCCTGCGGGACTTCCAGGTGTATGAAGAGGCAGGTTCTCTTGTCGGCGTGTGCGCGCTTCACATAAGCTGGGACGGGCTTGCTGAAATCCGGTCCCTCGCCGTCAGACCGGACAGAGTGCAAGAGGGCATAGGAACTGAACTGGTCCGGCATTGTCTGTCAGAGGCTGCTGAACTTCAGGTGGAACGCGTATTTGCCCTGACCTATCAGGATGGTTTTTTTAGAAAACTGGGTTTTCGGGACATAGATAAAAAAGAACTCCCTCACAAAATTTGGACCGATTGTCTCCACTGCGCAAAATTTCCAGACTGCGATGAATCCGCGCTCATTCTGGCAATCCCTTCCCCAAAAACAGCCTGACAAGCTGATCGTATATGCAGAAATATTATTCTGCTCCTACAGCCGGATTACCAAATTTTGCGCTGGCATCAGTGTTGCATGAATACTCAGGAAATTTCAGCATGAGTTCTCTCAGCCGGAACAAAAACAATATGTTATCCCTTTATGTCCATATTCCATTCTGTGTTGGAAAATGCTTCTACTGTGGTTTTTATTCAACACTGTATTCTCCAAAGAAAGCCGATGAATTTCTGGATGCGCTTTACCTCGAAGTGGAGCAGTGTCAGAAGCAATTTACGGGCAGACGCATCGGGACTGTTTTCATCGGCGGCGGCACGCCGACAGTCCTGTCTGATGAACAATTGAGCCGGCTGACCGCCCTGCTGAGAGAAAAATTTCACCTCGATGATGCTGTGGAGCTCACCGTTGAGGCAAATCCGAACTCCGTAACCGGTATCGGTCTGGCGTTTCTCTTTCAGCAGGGAGTAAACAGATTGAGCTTGGGAATCCAGTCATTTTCCGATCAGACGCTGCGCACGCTCGGAAGGCCCCATTGCGTGCGGCAGGGAAATGAAGCATTCATGCTCGCCCGGGCAACGGGCTTCAGAAATGTCGGCATTGATCTGATCTTCGGCATCCCGGGACAGAGTGTGATGGAATGGGAACGGACGATTGATGCGGCAGCAGTGCTTCACCCGGAACATATTTCAGCCTACAGCCTCTCCCTTGATGAAGGATCGCAATTTGCGCGGCAGGCTCAACAGGACAAGCTTGTTCTGCCTGATGACGATACTGCCGCAGAGATGTATGAAGTGGCTGTCCGAAAACTGCATCAGGCGGGATATCACCGCTATGAAATTTCCAATTTCTCGCTTCCCGGTTTCGCATGCAGACATAATCAGAATTATTGGAACCGGGGCGAATATCTGGGGATAGGACCAGGCTCGGCTTCGTTTGTTGGAGGAAAACGATACGGTAATGTCGCTGATTTCGATGAATATGTCCGCCGTTTGGCAGTCGGACGTTCGGCAATCAGTCATGAGGAGATGGTGGGGGCCGACTCGGCGGCGAGAGAATTTCTCCTGCTCGGCCTCAGGACTGCGCAGGGGGTTGATCTCCACCGCTTGCAGAAAGAGTATGGAACGGTTTTTTTTGAACAGATGGAAGAGAGCATGCGTGCGCTTGAAACCGCGGGACTGCTCTTTCTGGAGAATGGATATCTGCGGCTGACAGACCGCGGATTTTTGCTGTCTGATGAGGTCCTTGCGCGGCTCTCCGCATAAATTTTTGTTTACACCTGCACTACGCCATGCTATAGTATTTCGTTCTTAACGAGAAAACGGAGGTCGTTGTAATCGTGCATAAAAGACTCGTGGCCGTGGGTGCATGGCTTATGCTGTTTCTCGCAGTTGTTGTTCTTCCCTGCAGGGCTCAGGAAGCAAAAATCACGCTGATTGAAATTCAAGGGAACAAGAGAATTGAAACGGCAACGATCCTCGCAAAGCTCAGATCAAAGGAAGGCGATTTCTTTTCACCCACAGTCGTCAAGGAAGATATCAAAGCACTCTACCAACTCGGTCATTTCGAGGACGTTCAGGTAAAAACCGAAGGTTTCGAAAGCGGACTGAAGGTTGTTTTCTTTGTGAAGGAAAAACCGCTTGTCAGGGAGATAACCTATGAAGGCAATGACGAACTGACGCTGGAAACTTTGAAGGAAGGCATCACGTTGCTGCCGAGGACGGCATATAACCCGCAGTTGATTAATGAGAATGCAGAAAAACTGAGGCTCAAGTACCAGGACAAAGGCTTTTACGAGGCCGTTGTCATACCGGTGGTTACTGAACTTCGCAATGGAGACAGAAATATCACCTTTTATATAGAAGAGGGCAAAAAAGTAAAATTATCAGACGTTGTTATTACGGGCAACACCGCTCTGACGTCAAAAGAAATCCGGAGCGCTTTAAAAAACCAGG
>CAZYEF010000297.1:0-2318 GCA_964646375.1 uncultured Nitrospiraceae bacterium
ACTCGGACGGAAACGTCTTCACAACCAGCTTCACCCCCGGGATCAAGAAGGTCATTGACTTTCTTAAAAGTCAGTTTGATGCCAGCATCTCTGAAGCTGAAAGCAAGATCACATTCTGAATCTTATCATTCAAGATTCCGGCGTGCCGGCTTCGGCCGGTACGCCTTTTTTTATGGTCGTAAGTCCAAGGAAGATTAATAATGGGATTTCTCTTGTTTTATTTCCAATAATCAACAAATTTGTAGCTCAATGGAAATAAAAAACATACCCTATGTTTTCCCAAATTACATGATGCATTTCTAATGCAACTCAAAAATCCTGCTACTTAAGGATTTTGGCTAAATCAATTCCACCAAAGAATCGAGTTTAAAATTTAACTTTACAAAATGACTGTACCATTGATAAGTAAATCATCATTCATCCGGGGCATGCAATGCCCTAAATCACTGTGGCTTCATCTGAACCAGCCAGACAGTCGCGACGAAATCAGCGACCAACAACAGCAGATCTTCGATACCGGTCACAACATCGGGTTCCTTGCACAGCAACTCTTCCCAGGCGGTATAGATGCCAGCCGTGGAGACCATTCAAAGATATTTGAAGCAGTTGCCTATACGAAGGAACTCATTGCTAAGAAATACCCGGTTATCTATGAGGCGGCCTTCAGTGATGGGGAGACACTTTGTTACATGGACATCCTAGTCAAAGAGAAGGATGGTTGGGCTGCTTATGAGGTAAAAGCTTCTACTGGTGTAAGAGACTACCAGATTTTGGACGTTGCATTTCAGTTCTTTATAATAAATCGGTCAGGTTTGCCACTCAAAAGGGTTTCACTCGTCCATGTAAATAACCAGTACATACGTCGGGGTGATCTCGATATAAAACAGCTATTTACAATCGAGCTGATGAATGGTCGGGTGATGCCGATTCAGGAAACTATCCCCGGAGAACTCCTGCAATTGCAGCAAATGTTGAAAGCTGGTGTAATGCCGGAAATCTCCATGGGCAGGCAATGTGCCAATCCATTTCCCTGCGATTTTCAAGGTTTCTGCAGCCAAAGTTGTGCTCCTGAAGAGGAAGTCAATTCTGACCCGGCCAAGCGTGATCAGGAAGCGCTGGATGAGTTTCTGGCACAACTCGAGTATCCTCTTTACTTTATGGACTTTGAAACGATCCAGTTCGCAGTTCCTCAGTACGATGAAAGCAGACCATACCAACAGATCCCATTCCAATGGTCGATTCATGTCCAACAAATCAGAATCGGCCCCACAGAGCATCTCGAATACCTTGGCACCCCTCCGGGAGACCCACGCCCTGAGTTCATTCAATCCCTGCTGGATCACCTGAGCGACCATGGGAGTATCATCGTCTGGAACCAGGCATTTGAAAACACACGTCTGAAGGAGTTTGCAAGGGATTTTCCGGAATACGCCAATCTAATTGAGTCAGTTCTGGAACGGGTTGTTGACCTTATGGTTCCCTTCCGTCGGAAGAACCTTTACACGCAGGAGATGTACGGATCGTATTCATTGAAAGCTGTTATGCCAGCATTGGTTCCTGAGCTTTCTTATGATGATCTTGAGATTCAGGAAGGGGGAACAGCGAGTGAAACCTACGTTAGCCTTTATTATGATACTGATGCAGAATCTGTTGCCGTGAAACGGGAGAATCTATTGAAATATTGCGAGTTGGATACTTTGAGTATGGTCAAAATTTTACGGTTATTATGAAAATCCGATCACAAGAAATTTCCTACCTAGGAAACAGAAGTTGGCAAAACGTCACAAGAGAGGAACGCTTCTTTACCGCTATCTTGTTCTACGAATTTTGCCTTGACATGCAACCATTCCTGAACCTTTTACTGAGCAAGAAAATAATAAAGAAACCAATGGATGCTAAGACTTTTGAACCTGGTTTTGAGGTTTGCTTGTTCAGGGATCTTCAAAAAGTAAATAATCCTATTAAAATTGGCAATAAAGAGTTCTCATTAAAAAGGACCTTTGATTTGGTATTATTCTCCGAAACATTACTAATAATCGTTGAAGCGAAAGCCAACCAGCAATTCCATAAAAAGCAACTTGAATCGATCCACAATGAAGAGATAAATATAAAACGCTTTCTATCTGGAATTTATGATTATAAATGTCCGGATGTTTTATTGATAGCTCTCATTTCTGAAAAATATCATCCTAAAGATGAAACAAAATCGCAATTTGCTAATCATATAATTTTTTGGAATGAAATTGCCAATTATTATCCTGATTCCTATGAAATATTTCATAATGCCAATGATTGCTATCGGAAATAATAACCTCTAT
>CAZYEF010000298.1:0-2311 GCA_964646375.1 uncultured Nitrospiraceae bacterium
TTTTTGTTCGGAGTCGAGATGACGAGAATTCCGTCTTTGACGAGCACCCGCTTTACTTCAGAGAGAAATTCCGCCTGGTCCCGCGTATGCTCCAGGGTCTCAAAAGAAACAACGACATCGAACGACCCGTCCGGGCAGGGGATTTTTTTGCATCCGCCCTGGATGAACGAAAGATTTCCGACGCCTATGTACTTTCCCCGGGCGTGGTTGACGGCCTGATTGGATATGTCTACACCCACGACCTCCCGGGCAACGGCCGCAAGCAGCGCGGAGCCGTAACCTTCGCCGGACGCAATATCGAGCACGCGCTTATTTTTTGCAAATTCCGACGCGAATGCATACCGGTGAAAGTGTTCGTAGGCAATCTGGCCGCTCAGCTCCGGAACGAAGCGTTCACCGGTAAACTCGAGCGCGGTTTTTTTCTTGTCTTCCAAGTACCCTTCGGTGCGGCGGATAAGGTCCTCAAGGATCACCATGTCGCCGTCAATGGCGTCATAGAAGTCGAGGCTAATGTCCCCGGATTTGCTTCTGTTGATGGACTTCTGCATAAAAGCGGTCATCCAGGCGCCGTCGGCGTAATATTTTTCCGGAACATAGTAATGCGTCAGTAGATAAATCAGAAGAGAATCCTTGTCAATGGACCGCGCGTTCTTGTCCGTGTTGAAATCCTCGATACTCTCCCAGTCGGATACGGCGGAAAATGTTTTTCCGATACTGAGCAGCTTTTTATCGAGGAGGAGAGACCACAGCGCGGTTTTGGAAGATACATTGATGACGGCGTCGACGGATGGAATAATATGAATTGAGGTAAAATAGTGGTGCTTCTTTGCAAGGTACGTTGCATTTGGAAACGCTTTCTGAATTTTGTCAACCAGTTCTGCACTCATCATTTTTTCGTGAGGATGCGTACTGATGAGTACTCCCGTAGTTTCGTCTATTTTCCCCAAAATCGAAAACAACAGTTCTTCAACGGTGCTGAACGCGATTCCGGGATCGTTGCGCAGGTCAATGAGAAACGGGAGCGACAGAAGGACGAGTTTTTTGTATTTTTTCTTCAGCTCAGCAAGCTCCTCCTGGAAGGGGTTGTCCAGGGACAGGGCCTCCCGAATTTTTTCTCTCAAATGCTGTAACGCAGTCCGCTGGGCGTCAGAAACCGCCGATCCCAGAATCGTAGGCGCAAACTGCTCAATAAAGGAACTGCTCAATAAACCGACCGGATCGAACAAGAGCGAATAGAAGACTGGAAACGTTGTCATCAGGCCGGCTTCCGCATGGAGCGTCAATGCATCCGGAAACAATCCTTTCAGGAAAGGGACGGGGACTGAAGAAAAAATGACATCGGGTTTGTAGTCGCCGATTATTGTTCTGAATGTTTCCGCAAAATGTGTGAGTGCTTCTTTTGTGTGCTCTCTCCGGAAGGACTTTGCCAGTATTTCGTATCTATCGGCGCCTTTATAATAATCAAGAAACAGGCTGTCGTGTATTTCTCTAAAATAGTCTTTATACGCTTCGCCGAACATATCCCTGACCGGAGCTGTTCCCAAAATAAGAGCATTCCATCGGGTTTGCGGGTTGCTTTTCAGAGCATTCAAAACAGTCGTGCTGAGAAAGTGGCATCCGCGGATAAAAGCCTCTTTTTGATTGTCCAGCAGGGGATCCACATAAAAAAGAATATTGAAGCCGGATGGAGCCTTTTGCAGTTGCTCCTGCGGATCATTATTTCTTTTTGCTGTTTTCGCATCCGATGTTTTTGCCGCTATTGAGTTCGACGCATGCATGGCGGCAAGACCTGGGTTCCTCATGGAAAACAGCTCCTGAAGCGGTTTTTTGGTCAGCAGGTGTTGGCCAAGTACGAGCGCATCGAGCCGGGAGCGCTTAAAAAGATCTACAGCCTCGGCGGGGGTTTCGACAATCGGTTCTCCGGCGAGATTCAGCGATGTATTCAGAAGCACCGGAACGCCTGTCGTTGCGCCGATCTCCTGCAGCAGTGCGTGGAGCTCCGGCTGCTCGCTCCTGCGGATTGACTGAACCCGTGCCGTGCCGTCCGCATGCACAATTGCCGGCATGATCGCTGCTTTTTCCGGATGGACGGTTGAGTTCAGCAACATGAACGGCGACGGAACAGTCAGGTCAAAATATTTTCCCTGCTCCTCAACGGGGACTATCGGCGCAAAGGGGCGAAACATTTCCCGGTGTTTGACTTCACGGTTGAGATACGCTTTCATGTGCGGATCGCGGGGCAGGCAGAGAATGCTCCGGTGCCCCAGCGCCCGCGGGCCGTATTCGGAAGGCCCCTGCACCCATGCGACAA
>CAZYEF010000299.1:0-2228 GCA_964646375.1 uncultured Nitrospiraceae bacterium
AGCGTCATCATCTGCCAGAAGAAAAAGAAAAACCACATCATGTCCGTGGTGCTCAGGATGCCATACATGCCGCCAAGGAACAGGAGAAAATTCGGGTAATACCTCGCGACGCCATACTGTTCATAGTGGCGCATGTACCGGATGGAGTACAAGGATGCCACGACGGCGACGAAGGAGGCCAGCATTAAAAACGCGGCCGCCAGGCCATCGACATAGAAGCGTGCAGTGAAGCCAAAAATCCGGGTAAAAGAAAGCGCCGCCGGCTCATGCGAGGGCCCTGCCGTCAGCACGCTCGAGGACGCTGAAAATATCAGGACCGCGGTGAATGACGTTATAAAGAATGTGAGCCAGCCTGCGAGGGTTTTTTGGCGCGAGACAGCAAGCGTCAGTACGGCCCCCGCAAGGCAAGCGAATATGGAAATAATAATGGCCTGTTCAGGACTCATTATGCGATCACCTTTTCCTTTGCTGATTCTGTTACCCGCTCTCCGGAGTGCGGACGCTGACAAACGGCCTCTCGATTTTTCACCAGCATGCTCCAGAGCATTTCATCAAGCAATGCAAGCGTTGTCTGCACCGAAGGCGTAAGGCATCGTTCGGTCTTGAGCGATCCCGGCTGGACCCCGAGCAGCCAGGCCTTCGTTGTTCCGTTTTCTTCAACCACCGAGGCCAGAAGACCGAGTGAAATTTTATGCGTCGAAACCTGGGGAAAGCGTTCGATTATTTCCCCGGCGCCCAAAAAAACGACCGATCCGGGCTCTCCGCCAAACTCGACCGCGTCCAGAAATATCAGATGATCAAATCCCTCGTCTGCAAACGTGCCGATAAACCGCTCAGGTGAGGTTCCCGCGGTTATCACCGCGGAGGGACCAGTAACCTGCCGCTGCGTATTCAACCGCCTTGCCAGGGAATCGGCCAGCTGGACACCGAAGCCGTCATCGCCGTAGTCGGCATTGCCCAGCCCCATCAGACAGACACTGCCTGAAAAACATCGCCGGATCTCTTCGCAGAGGTCCTGCATCAGATATCCTCCCCGAGTTTTTTAATCTGTTCATAGCTGAAAACAGGGCCGTCCATGCACACATACGCGACGCCGATGCAGCAATGGCCGCACTTGCCGACGCCGCATTTCATGTAGCGCTCCAGCGTCGAAACAATGTTCTTTTCCTGAAAACCCAGGGCAAGGAGATCCTGGATGACAAACCGGAACATGACCGGAGGGCCGCACACAAACGCAATGGTATTGTCCACGGGAATGCGGGTATCGGGCTTTTTCAAAAGACTTCCCACAACGCCGATATTGCCGGTCCACACCTCCGTCGGGCATTCCTTGTCCACCGTAAGCCTGCACTCAATGCCGGCGGATTTTTCCCATTCACGCAGGTCCGGCAGATACATCAGCTCCTTCGGTGTCTTCGACCCGTAGAAAATCTGGATTCGATCATATTTTTCGCGATGTTTCAGCGCGTACACAATGCAGGAGCGAAGAGGTATCAGCCCGATGCCTCCGGCGACAAAAACAAGGTTCTTTCCGTAATATGCCTCCATTGGGAAACCGTTCCCATACGGACCCCGAACGCCGAACCGGTCGCCCGGCTTCAGTTGATGCAGCGCCGCCGTGCAACTACCGACCGATCGGACGGTAAAAAATGTTTCGTCCTCGGTCGGGCTGGGAGGCAACGAAGTCGGGAACTCGCCGATGCCGAAGAGCGACACCTCCGCAAACTGGCCGGGACGGAACCGTTTGAAGGCTTTCTGCTCCGCCTCGTCCTCGAAGTGCCAATAGAATGTTTTGACTTCCTCGATTTCATCTGTCACTCGGTCAAGAATAGCGACCTTCGGCAGATAGATGTTGTCATTTGACTGGTTCATTGGTGTCAATCTCCGTTGTCGCCCGACGTATCATTTCGACCACATTCGGCATTCCCACGTCGCCGTGGCAAACCGTGGCACACCGTCCGCATCCGACGCAGGCCATAGAGAGTTCGCGCTGGATGAAATAATGCGCGAGTTTGCGAAAGAACCGCCGGTTCCTCCGATCATGCACGGCGCGGCGGGGGTTATGCCCTCCGGCCATGCGGGTGAAGCCGGCAAGCGCGCAGGCGTCCCAGGTCCGCACGCGTTCGATTTCCGCGTGATCCACTTGACGGTCTGTAACCGTAAAGCAGGTGCATGCCGGGCAGACATAGGTGCAGCCTCCGCATTCAAGACAGCGGTTGCCGACTTCC
>CAZYEF010000300.1:0-2227 GCA_964646375.1 uncultured Nitrospiraceae bacterium
AGGGCGGACTCAGGGATTTTCACACCGCATTGTGGGCCGCATTCACCCATTATCGAGTATCATCGCTCGGTGAACTGGTCGGCAAGGGCATTATAACCGATGGCCAATATGCCGCTTTTTTGCGTGCCAGAAATTTTCTGTGGCGGCTGCGGAACGAAATCCATTTTCTTTCCGGCCGGAAAAATGACCATCTTACCTTCGACCTGCAGGAACGGACGGCCGAAGATTTTCACTACCGGAATTCAGCCAATCTGCTCGCCGTCGAGCGGTTCATGAAAGCGTATTTTCTGCATGCGAGAAATATCAGGGAATTTACTGATATGGTGCTTGACGCAATATTGCGGAAACCGGCCAAACACTGGTTTTCACGGACCGTTTCTTTGGGATCGTTCAAACTCGCCGGAAAAACCCTCCTCCTGGATGCGTCCGGTGCTTCCGTGAAGGACCCGGCCCTCATCCTGTCCGCATTCGAAATCGCCCAGTCGCGGCATGCCGTTTTTTCGGACCGTCTCAGAAACACCATACGAGAGTGCAGAATCGGCGATGAGGCACGATCATCTCCCGAAGCGGCAGGCATTTTTCTCATCATATTGAACAATCCCGACATGCTGTGGGAGACGCTTACGCTGATGAAGGATCTGAGGTTTCTCGGCAGATACATTCCCGAGTTTCGTGCCGTCCAGGCGTTTGCGAAGCACGATTATTACCATAAGTACACTGTGGATGAGCATATACTGCTCGCCATCAGGAATCTTCAGAATATTTGGACCGGCAGATTCCCCGCGAATGCTTCGCTGTTTGAAGCGTTTAAAAGCATCAAAAAACGCTGGGTTCTGTTCCTTGCGGTTCTGCTGCACGATCTGGGGAAAGTATACCGGCATGAACATGAAGTCAAAGGGGTCGATCTCGCGAAGGGAATTCTGTCACGCCTCGGCGTCTCCGGAGAGGACCGGGAGCGCATTCTCTTTCTGATAAAAAACCATCTGGTGATGACCGCGCTGTCCCAGCGACGGGAACTCACGGACCAGAAAGTGATCGCCAGTTTCTGCCGGACCGTGCGCAACCGGGAAAACCTTGCCATGCTGTATCTGCTTACCTTTGCAGATATCTCCGCGGTAAACCCGACCGCCTGGACACAATGGAAGGCGGGGCTGCTTGCCGAGCTTTATGTGAGAACACTCGCCGCGCTTGATACGAGCGCGCAGGCCGTGGAAGTGGCGCGGGCGCGCTTGTCGACAGCCTCGGAAAAGATCCGAAAGGCGGCTGCACCGCTGTTTGCTCCTGAAGAGGTTGAAGCATTTCTTGCCTCGATGTCCGACCAGTACATCATCTATACCTCCCCGCACAAAGTTGTCGACCACATGAGCATGGTAAAAAGACTGCCGGGAGAGCAGCTGGTGCTTCAGCACCGGCATTATCCCGAGCGCGGATACACGGAACTCACGGTCTGTGCATACGATGCCTATGGAATGTTCTATCGCACGGCGGGGACCATTGCCACGAAGAATTTGAGCATTCTCCGGGCGCAGGTGTATACGTCCAAAAACGGCGTGATGATTGATACGTTCCAGATTGCGGAACCGGAAGGGAGGCTTTCAGATTATGAGCCGGCGTGGAAGAGCGTGCTGGCAGACCTCAGAAAAGCGCTGGCGAGCAAAAGCAGACCACCGGAGCCCCGTCTTTTTGCTTCGGACAGGGTGGTTCCCGGGACCATCACGCCCGGGGTTGAGTTTGATAATGAAACATCCGACACCTATACCATTATCGATATTACGGCCCGCGACCAGGTGGGGTTTCTGTACCGCATCACGAAAGCGTTGTACGATCTTAATCTGGACATCGGTTCGGCGAAGATCGTGACCGAGGGCGCGCGCGTCATGGATTCATTCTATGTGACGGATCTGCTGCGGCTCAAGATTACAGATTCATTCCGTCTTGAAAAAATCCGGACGATTTTGCTGAAGATTGTGGAATCATAGCAGCAGATTCTCATATCCCTTCAAACCGAGCTCTTGAATCATCTGACGGATTTCGCTCTGTGTTTCTTCAACCAGGGGCACGCCCGTATTTTTCCGGTCAAGCCATGTCAAATGTTCTTTCTCTCCCGCGGTATATATCCTGTTCTGTCCCGGCATTTTTTTCGATGCGCGCAGCTGGCGCAAAATGGTTCCAGCGGTTTTTTTGAATTCCTGCAGGTCGGTGAACGCCGATATGTCCACGGCGATGA
>CAZYEF010000301.1:0-2220 GCA_964646375.1 uncultured Nitrospiraceae bacterium
ATAATCGTCCTGAGATCGCGACCATCCTGAACAACATCGGCCACACCTATGCATCGCTCGGCAAGTCGGACGACGCCCTCTCCTATTATCAGCAGTCGCTGACGATCGAAAAACAGCTGAACAGGCCGCAGAAGGCCGCGATTGTGTACAACAACATCGGCATGGAGCAATTCCGCGCCGGCCAATATGAACAGGCCCTTTCCAATCTCAAGGAAGCGCTCAGGATCAGCAGGCAATTGAACATGGTGCATGATATTACGCTCAGACTGAACAATATCGGAGCGGTTTACCTGTGTCAGAAAAAGTACCGTGAAGCTGAGGAGGCCTTCCTCGAAAGGAAGGCGCTGCAGACGAAAATTCCGAAAATCAGGCTGGTGCATCCGGGTCTGGAAGAACTCTATCTTATCCGGAAACAATATGATGCGGCTCTGGCGCTGCTGGAGGACCCCGGCAGGAAGCCGACCTGGAGGTCAAACAACACCTATTCGCTCGAATATTACACGCATTATGGCGCGGCATTAAAGGGCAAGCTCCGGTATCGGGAAGCAGCGCAGGCACTGGAGCACGCAGTTTCCCTGTCGGAGGAGATGCGGCTTAGGACCGGCGAGCAGAAGAGCTTTTTTGCGGGAGGGGGGTATATCGGCCGGTTGCGTCCTCACCGCCTGCTTTCGGCTGTGCTTGCTGAACGGTCAATGAACGGCGAACGATACGATGCGCAGTTTGCGTCCTACGGAAAGGATCTGGCGTCGGGCGCCTTCTCTGTTGCGGAACTGACGAGGGCAAGAGCCCTTCTCGAGACAATGGCGGCTGCCGCGAGAAAGCAGGATGATCCGGAGCTGCCGGTTGCAATAAAGAACCGGGAGAAGGCCCTCTTCGCCGCCTGGGAGGAAAGTGAGAAACGATGGGAAGCGGAGTACCAAAAAGGCGAGGCCGCCGTCAGGCGTCTCCAGAAAGAAAAAGAGGACCTGAAACGCGAAATCGATTCTCATATCGCAATGGTCAGAACAACCTATCCGAAATACGCGGCGCTCAACTATCCCAAGCCGGTTCCGGCAAACGAACTGCCTCTCAGGGACCAGGAAGTTTTGATCGAATATGCGCTTCATGAGGATGGCGGTTATATTTTTACGGTAAAAAAAGGCGGCATACAACGAATTACCAGAATATCAATGGGTGCCGAGCAGTTGACAGCGCGGATCGGTCGGTTTATGGAGTCCCTCGAAGCGGAACAGGGCAGAGGATTTTCCATGAGCCTGGCAAAAGAATTGTATGATGTTTTGCTCGCGCCGGTGGCCGCTGATGTGAAGGCCGCGGATACGATTATTATTGTGCCGGACGGCATTCTGGGTCTGCTGCCCTTTGAAACATTGATCGTGCAACCAGGCAGGAATTACGCGGACAGCGTTTACGCCGGAGATCGGTTCTCCATTACGTATTCCCAGTCAGCCTCGGTCCTTGCGCTCGGCCGGATGCGGGGTCCTTCCAAAGCGGAAAAACCGCTGTTCGCCCTCGGCAATCCCGTTTACAGTAAAAATGACCCTCGCTATATAGCGTATAAACAGGGGAAAGCCCAGCCGAAACTGGCGTCCTTGACGACGGGTGATTATGCGTACAGAGCTATTACCATTGTGCCGAAAAGCGCCAAGTCGTCTTCCGCCGACGGATGGGAGGAGATCGTGTTTAATCCGCTTCCGGAAACAGAGGATGAAGTAAGGACAATAGCTGGTCTTTATAATGTGCCGCCAACGCCGCCCGATGTTCTGTTGAACATGGCGGCCACCAAGAGTAATGTGAAAAAAGCTCCTTTGAAACAATATCGCTACATCCATTTTGCCACGCATGCTGATCTGCCGGGAAAGGTACAGGGAATAACCGAGCCGTTTCTGATCCTGGGACAGGTGGAAAACGAAGGCAATGATGACGGGTTTCTGACCTTGAGCAACGTGCTGGATCTCGGGCTAGATGCGGACATGGTGGTTTTGTCGGCATGTATGACCGGTAAAGGAAGGATCATGGAGGGAGAAGGGGTGACCAGTTTCGCGAGGGCGTTTCTGCATGCCGGGACCCGCAGCGTTGTCGTGAGTTTGTGGGAAGTCGCGTCCCGCCAGACTGTGGAATATATGGAATCGTTTTATGGCGGCCTTAAAGCGGGCAAAAGCAGGACGGAAGCCTTGAAAAATGCCCGCAGTGTGATAAAATCCAAATATCCGGAACCCTATT
>CAZYEF010000302.1:0-2220 GCA_964646375.1 uncultured Nitrospiraceae bacterium
AACTGGAAGAGCTCAAGCAAGAGCTACGCAAGCGCATGCACTGGTCCATCTCGGAAGTGGGGAAATGGCTTCGAACCGTTTTGCTGGGGCATGACCGATATTACGGCGTGCCGCGAAACAGTCGCAAGCTCAGCGCATTTCGGCACCATCTGCTCTGCCACTGGTGGCATACACTACGTCGTCGGAGTCAGAGACAACGTATAACGTGGGAGCGAATAAGCCGAATAGCAAAGCGCTGGTTCCCTCCGCCGCGAATCTATCACCCGTATCCTGAAGAACGCCTGCGCGTCACTACCTGAGGCAGGAGCCCAGTGCGGGAAATCTGCTCGCTGGGATCTGTGCGGGGGGTGCCGGGCAACCGGCATCCCTACCGCGACACATGCGACATGAGGCATTGGTTAAACATTCTGATATCACGACTAATTGAGAAATAATATGACAGTTGAGGATGTCGCATGTCAACGGCCTGTTGCCCAAATAGCATTGGAATATGATAGTGAATCAATATATAATGGCGCAACACAAATCATGACATAAGGAGTCCTTGTCTATGATGAAAGTGCAGCCACCACCTCAAAACAATCTATTCCACTATGGCATCAATATAGATAAACGGTTACGTGCTAATCACCCACTTAGAAGAATAGTAGAACTCATTGACTTTGATTTTGTTTATAACGAGGTTAGAGCCTTCTATGGCAACAATGGTAATGAGTCTGTTCCTCCTCCGGTAATACTTAAGCTCATGCTGTTATTTGTGTTCTACAATGTACGCTCTGAGCGAGAACTTATGGAGACCCTGCCTGAGCGTATCGACTGGATATGGTTTCTCGGTTATGATCTTGACACCGAAATACCGAATCACAGCGTATTATCCAAAGCCCGGAAGAAATGGGGCGTTGATGTATTCGAAAGTTTTTTTCAGCGCATTGTTTTGCAATGCGTTGAAGCCGGACTCGTAAACGGCAGCAAGATATTTGTCGATTCAAGCCTTGTGGATGCCAATGCTTCCAATAATTCTGTCATCGACACAAAAGGGCTCAAGCATCAGCTTCACAAGAACTATAAAAAGCTCGAAGCTCGCCTGGCGGAGAACAGCGACAGCACAGACTCTCCCCGGAGATACGAGAAGAAGAACAGCAGATATATTTCCAGCACCGATCCCGATGCTGCAATAGTCAACCGGGGCAAGCCGAAGCTTTCCTACCAGGTGCACCGGGCGGTTGATGAAAGAAGCGAAGTAATCACGGCAACCGAGGCAACTCCCGGAGATGTCAACGAAGCTCACGTGATGCTGCCGCTACTGGAAAAGCATCAAGCTACCACGGGAACCAAGGCCGAAATTGTTGTCGCGGACAGCAAATACGGCACAATCGACAATTTCCTGGCGTGCCATGATCGGGGTATTCAAGCCCATATGCCGGACTTGCGGGAATCCGCTCTCAAGCGGCCGGCAATGCGGAACATATTTTCCGAAGAGCAGTTTCAATATGATCCGGAAACAGACATCTATCGCTGCCCGGCCGGTAACCTGCTCAAGCCGAGGACGCTGCATAAACTGAGAGACAGCCGGGACTACACGGCGAAGAAGAAAGTCTGCGCCGCCTGTGAATTGCGGGAACAGTGCACCAAAAACAAAGCAGGACGGACGATCAAGCGTCACCTGCGGCAGGATGAACTGGACGCCATGCGCGAAAAAAGCCAGTCATCCAAGGCGAAGCGAGACATCAAAACCAGGCAGCATCTGATGGAACGCTCTTTTGCCAATGCCACCCGCTACGGGTTCGACCGGTCGCGATGGCGCGGGCTATGGCGGATGAAGATTCAGGAGTTCCTGACGAGCGCTATCCAGAACATTCAAGTTTTGATCAAATATACGAATAAACCGAAGAAATTTATGGCGGCAAAGGTAGCATCTATCCAAACAAGCTCTCAGACGGCTTTATCCCGGCTGTTTTTGGCATTAAAAGGCGACTTTTGTGGCCAGCACGAGTGTTGTGATTTGTTTTTCAAAGATCTTGATATCTCAGTTTAAGGTGTAAATTGATTTCTGAAAACTGTTTCGGGCAACAGGCCGTGGAGACCTGGCACCTCCGCCTTTTCTCCCAGAACGATATCCAGCACAGAGCGCGCCGCATCGGGCCTGCCGAGCCGGTTCGCGTTTCTGCTCAGGGTCTCCAGCCTCCCCGGTTCATCGCGGTGCCTTGTCACCCGGTAGAC
>CAZYEF010000303.1:0-2206 GCA_964646375.1 uncultured Nitrospiraceae bacterium
ACAAGTCCTATGACGGCATTTCGGGCTACCGCACGCAATCGATGCTGACGTTTCCACTCAGAACCAATCAAGGCGTTACCGTCGGTGTGCTCCAGTTGATCAACGGCAAAAGCGAAAAAGGAAGAATCGTTTCGTTCAAGAAAAAAGATCAGCTTATGCTTCTCTATTTTGCCAGCATGGCGGCTGTTGCCATCGAGCGGGCGCTCATGACGCGCACGATGATTCTCCGCACCATCAAGATGGCGGAGCTGCGGGATCCCAAGGAGACCGGTGCGCATGTAAACCGCGTTGCCGCTTATGCCGTGGCCATTTACGAGGCCTGGGCCATGAAGCGGTTGGTGCCGCTTGCGGAGATCGAAAAGAACCGTGATATTTTGCGCATGGCGGCCATGCTCCACGACGTGGGCAAGGTCGCAATTTCAGACACCATTCTCAAAAAGCCCGCCCGCCTGAATGAAGAAGAGCGTAAGGTCATGATGCAGCACGCGTGCGCAGGTGCAAAGCTCTTTCAGGAACGGTATTCAGAGTTCGATGAAGCAGCGGCAGTCGTCGCGTTGAACCATCATGAAAAATGGGACGGAACCGGCTATCCAGGACACGTGAACCCGTGTGATGGATCAGTGGTCTGTGGATATCAGAACCATGATGGATCGCCGAGGCCGAAGAAAGGCGAAGAAATACCGCTTTTTGCCAGACTTGTCGCACTGGCGGATGTGTATGATGCGCTCAAGTCGCATAGAGCCTACAAGGAGGAATGGGACGAGACGCGCATTCTTGATGAGGTTCGATCTCAAAGCGGAACGCAATTCGATCCGGAAATCGTGGAAATGTTTTTTTCCTGCATAGAGACAATCCATAATATTACCGAGCGGTATCCTGATTAAAAAACGCGAACAAAATCCTGCAGAAGGCAATAACGGCCTGATTTCCATACCCCTATGAAAAAAAACAAAATCCCTGAACCGCACACTGGTGATTTTAAAAATAAACCGTTTGGTATGCTCAAACGATTCAAATCGACGGCTGCCGCGCCGGAGAAAACAAAGCATGTCCACAAGAAAAGCGCGGGCAAGAGCGGTGAACACGGTGAAAATGAAGAAGTGCTTTTCCTGCGCGCCATGGAAGGCGCCAGGCCGATTCACGACTCACAGAAGACCGTGACGGCTTCCCTCAGACTGAAAACCCCATCAAGCCCCGCAGCCAACGCAGAGGAAGACGAAAAACTTTTTCTGCAGGCGATGCAGAAGATGGGGGCAACGTTCCGGAACACAGTTCAAAAGGCCGATAATGAGGATCAGGACTTCCGATCTTCATCGAACCGCATGCGCCAATTGAAACGCGGAACAATCCGCATCCGCCAGGAACTCGACCTGCACGGTTATTTAAAGGAGGAGGCACTCGCTCGGCTCGGCCATTTTATCGGCGACGCGTTCAGCCGGGGGCAGAAGGCGGTTCTGGTCATCACAGGGAAGGGAATCAATTCGCCGGAGGGGCCTGTGCTGCAGGGGGCCGTTGCCACGTGGCTGCGGGGGCAGGGAAAAGCGATGGTCTCGGAGTTTTTTCCCGCGCCGCCGAACCGGGGAGGGAGCGGCGCATTTGTGATATTTCTCAAGGCAAGAAAAATTGAATGACAATCAACTCTGCTCTTTTTTGTCCGACAGCCGCAGGATCCTTCTGATTTCCTCTCCTTCGATGGTTTCCTTTTCAAGGAGCGCCGCGGCAAGTGTTTTCAGATTGTCCTGGTTCGCTTTCAGCAGTTTCTGCACTTTTTTGTACGCGGCGTTCACAATCAGTTTTATCTCCTGATCGATCTCTCTCGCCGTTTCTTCGCTGTATTCCCTCGTACTCTGCGGCATTCCTATATCCAGGAAGAGCGGGCGTCGTTCCCGTTCAAAAGTGAGCGGACCGAACACGTCTGTCATTCCGTATTCCGTAACCATGCTGCGTGCGATAACGGCCGCCCGTTGCAGATCATTCTGCGCGCCGGTCGAAACTTCCTTGAACATAAGCTCTTCCGCAACCCGGCCGCCAAGCATAACGCACAGCTTGTCCTGCAGTTCGGATTTCGTCATTAAATACCGGTCTTCGGTCGGCAGCTGCAGCGTATAGCCGAGGGCCGCAATGCCGCGTTGCACGATCGAAACCCGGTGCACCGGATCGGTGGTCGGCAGAAGCTCGGCAACGATCGTATGGCCGCATTCGTGGT
>CAZYEF010000304.1:0-2204 GCA_964646375.1 uncultured Nitrospiraceae bacterium
CGCCAGCCATTTCATTTTTACCGGCAGAATAAAGAAAATGTAAACCTGGAAATCCGGGTATAAGAAGGCAAAGGCAAGAAATACTGAGCCGACAATGAAGAGGTTTGTGGCTGCATAGAAGGGGTACAAAAATGCGACCGCGACAGTGATGGCATATCCGGTGAACAGAAAGATGTTATAACGGAAAGCGCCCCAATGGCCTTCGAGCGCACCGCCCATGAGGTAGAAAAAGTACCATGCGAAAAAAGCAAAGATTGGATTGGTCAGAGGCGGAATAAGCAAAAAAGTGAGAAGACGCCACCACTCACCCGCAACCACAAGCTCCGGGATGAGGACAACGCGCTCGAGCATGAAATTACCGGCGAGGTGAAAGACAAAAAAGACGACCTGCCCGATAATAATATACAGCGTGAGATTGGGAACCGCATAGCGGCTGAATTTTTTTTCTAACGTATCCAGTAGACTCATAACTCTCCCAGAACACAAAGCGTGCAACGGTCAGAACACTGTAAGCACCACAGCTGAAAAAGCGGCTCATAATACCATGAATCAAAGCAGAATGTAAAATCAAATGAATAATTCATAAGGGGCAGCAGGAGACTATCCGCGCAGGGTTCTCAGGCAGTGATTCAAATAAGCAGAATGCTAGTATGACACTGTCTCGTCATTGAGTATTTGCAACTGGCCGGATGCATTAAACTCCGCTTTCAGCAACTCTCCGGTTTCCAGGACGCAGGCTATTCTTGATATCCCCTCATTGAATGCCAATCCTTTCATGGCAAAATAATTGAGAAGGACATTTCTGTGATTGAGCTCGGTATGTGAAAGAAGAGTGAGAAAATGCCTTGATAGCTGGGCCAGATCAAAAGACGGCTGATTGTCTATCCTTGCATCAAACAACAGAATAAAAAGGCTTCCTCCTTCATACACGTCGCGGTAATAGCCGCTTGCCTTGCAGACTGCCGTTGCTATGAGAGCAATACGAAAGCCATCGGCCGTGTTGAGATCCACCGACGGCATGGTAAATTCAGCAATGCCTTCAGAGTCGCCCCAGGTGCGGAGTTCAAGCGAAGCGGCAAGCAGGTTGTCTGGAATCTCTGTCTGTTCCTCCGCCCATGCCCAGAGCCAGGTTAGCGTGTTGTCTGATTCTGTGCCGATGATCTGGAAGGGGAATTCCATGTCATCAAAACGAATTATCCCCTTGTCGAAGTCGAGTTGCTGCATATGCTGGCCGATAAGCTGTACCAATTTATTTTGCTTCTCGAGTGAGATGAGAGCGAATTTTTCGAGGTATGTTGTCAGAGCGTTCATGCTTCCTCATTTCCAAAAAATCAGGGAGAACAGAAAAAAACCTGATTATATATACCAGTTGCTTTTGGGAACATTACTGAATCCCATCAGGAAAGTCAAGCTGCATATGCGGTAAATGCCGTGTCCATCCGGTATCTGTTTTTTTAACATCATAAATTAATTGTTTCCAGTGCTATAATAAAGAGCATTGTGATAGTGTCGCTTGCATAAAGCTGATCATCGGTAGTCACGCATCCCTGAAACGGTAAGGAGAAGCAAAAATATCCTCCGACGGAAACAATAATATTCGCATAAAAAAACAAGCAAAACGAAGGGACACCAACTATGGAATATCCTCTCATACCTAAAAATAGTATCACCGCCATGCAGTTTGTGCATGCTTTTTTTAATATGAGCGTGACCTTGCTGTTTTGCCACCAGGCATGGCTCGGTCTCTTGATCAGAAAAGCCAGACAATCCGGGAAGACGATGCCGTTGCCAACGGTTAAACGTCACAGAAAGCTGGGTCCGGTTTTAATCATTCTGGGGCTGCTCGGTTTCTTTTCGGGTTTGACCATTGCATTGCTTGATACAGGCAAACTGGTATCGTTTATCCCCCATCTCGTTGTCGGCCTGATCATTGTGTTGTTGCTTGCAACAATATTTAACATATCCCGAAGGATACATGGGCAGACTGCGTCAATCCGCAATATTCATTTCGCTGTCGGAATCGTAATCCTTTGTTTGTATTTTCTGGAGGTTGCTATTGGGGCTGCAGCATTGTTCTAATTAACAACACGGCATGCTCCTCCTGCCATACCGGCTGATTACTGCTTATCTGGCCGGATCATCCGCGCGGTATTTTTCAAAAAATGCTTGCATCAACAACTCAAAATCAGTAATATTGTAACCGT
>CAZYEF010000305.1:0-2184 GCA_964646375.1 uncultured Nitrospiraceae bacterium
TCCACGACTTCTTCATATATTTTCTTGGCCTTGATCGGTTTAAAGTCCATATTCAGCACCCTGTTATTGAAAGATTATTACAAAAAAAAATAATAAGCAAGCTTAAAAAACAAAACAGAAGCGGCATCATCCCACGACATTATACTCGCGAATGCGCAGTTTGACGCCGAGGCGCTCGGCAATCACACGGCAAGCCGCAATATCCACTTCGGGAAGCGCCACCACGGTGACGGAAACATCCGGTATATATTCTTTTGCCTTGCCGATAAAGTCCAGAACCGCTGCATATGTTCCAACGCCGAAATGAGGCTGTGTTATTCTGTTATAGAGTTCCTCATTTTGAGCGTTCAGGCTGATGCTTACCGCATCTACAAGACCGGCAAGTTCCGGCAGAATATTCCGTTTATGGATCAGGTTCGCATGCCCGTTCGTATCAATACGAACCCGGCCCCCTCTCCGCTTGACTTCCGCAGCAACAGTCTTGACAGCATCAAGCCGCAGAAGCGGCTCTCCGTACCCGCAGAATACAATCTCCGTATACTGCGTGGGGTCGTTAATCTGCCTGATGATTTCCTCGGGTGTCGGTTCGCTGGTCAGGCGCAGATTATGCCCCTTTACAAAATCAGTAGAATATCTCACACAGAAAGTGCAGGCGGCCGTGCAGCGGTTTGTAATATTAAGATACAAGGAGTTCCGGATGGGATAGGTTATCAACCCCTGCCGGGAGATTACGCCGATGCCAAAAAGCTGCATTGCGTTATAACTCGTGATTCTTGCGACATCGTCACGGGAGAGCCCTTTGAGTTGAGCTATGGCCTCGGCAGTATGAGACACGTATGCAGGCTCATTTCGTTTTCCGCGCATTGGCTGCGGCGCAAGATACGGCGCATCCGTTTCTATCAGCAGATGCTCTATGGGTATCTGCCGCACTACTTCACGCAGCATGTCTGCTTTCGGGTACGTCACGGGACCGGCAATGGAAATATGGAAGCCCATCTCAATTACTTTGCGTGCCATTGCCGGGTCGCCTGAAAAGCAGTGTATGACCCCGCCCTGGCCGGGGGACCATTCTTCGGAAAGAATTTGGAGCACGTCTTCATGGGCGTCCCGGTCGTGAATAATGACCGGAAGCTTAAATTCCCGGGCCTCACGCAGCATGGCGCGAAACTGTTTTTTCTGATCTTCACGCGGCGAGTGTTCATAATAGTAGTCAAGCCCTATCTCTCCATAAGCCACCACTTTTGGGTGTCGTGCAAGAGCGCGTAACGACTCGGAGGATTGCGGCGGAGCATCTTTGATATCGTGCGGATGAACGCCGACCGCAGCATAGACACAATCATATTGTTCTGCAAGCGACACGGCTGCGCGACTGGACTCCATTGTCGTTCCGATCGCAACGATGTACTCGACACCCGTCTCCCGTGCCCGTTTAAGCACGGCGTCGCGATCGGTGTCAAATTCATGCGCATCGAGATGCGCGTGGGTATCTATAAGCATTGTCTTAATCTACTTTCTCGAAAAGGAGCGAGAGCGGCCACGGGTTGAAAAAAAGGGAGTAGGATTTAAACCGGATAACACTGCTGACATCATATATGGTGAACGAGATAAAGATTCTTGAATTATTCACTCACTGATTTCGGAATATTATTCGTGAATAGGTTCTCTTTTTTTACTTTATCGGAACTAAGCCGGGCCTGCTTCTCGATTGCTCACAAAATTCGAACTTTCTACTTTACCTTGCTTCCCGGCTTTATTTCCCGGTCCACCGTGACCACCGACAACACTTCGCTTGTGCTGGCGGCAAGGAGCATCCCCTGGGACTCCACGCCCATAAGTTTTGCAGGTTTCAGGTTGGCCACCAGAATAATAGATTTGCCGGTAAGCTCTTCCGGCTGATACGCTTTACCGATGCCGGCAACCACCTGGCGCGTTTCCGTACCAATGTCCACGGCAAGTTTCACCAGCTTGTCAGATTTTTCCACGCGTTAAGCTGACAGGATTTTTCCTACCCGAAGGTCCACTTTGGCGAAATTTTCTATCCTGATCAGTGTAGGCTCTCTAAGATCGGGCTTTCCTTCTGCTTTTTTCTGTTCTTTCTGGTTTTTTATCTTCTTCTCTGTATTTTTCTGTTTTTTTATTTTCGTTTAAAGTTGGAGACTTTGTTGCATCTTTATTCCGGAGGGT
>CAZYEF010000306.1:0-2152 GCA_964646375.1 uncultured Nitrospiraceae bacterium
CTTCTCCGCTAACAACTTCAACGGTTTTTGGATCATACATCCGCCCATATTGGGAGCCCATGCCCCACCCACCGCTTCCTTTCCACATCATGCCGGGTTGAGCAAAAGATTCCTTCGCCAACAGGGGGAAAGAGAGAAGCGTAACGAAAAGCAGCACTATTCTGATTTTTCTCATATGCGGCTCCTTTGCTCGGATTTTTGCGTACAACATCAAAGACCCTTTTTTTCAAACCAGCGGAAAAGCAGCAACGCACCAACTGCGAAGACGACGATCACCACCCAGTGATTTACACCAAGCATTTGCGGGACGGTAATCTTTCCGAAGACTCCCCATGTCAGCACGGTTTCTTTCAACGCTGGATACACCTCCGCGAATATGGCGGCACCGGTCAGCATGCCCAGAAGGCCCCATACCGCGTCCCATCGTCCTTCTCCAAGCGCCCCCATCTGGGTGCCGGGACAATACCCGAGTACGCCCCAGCCAAGCCCGAAGACAAGACCTCCCAGCACCTGAGCGCCGATGATGGTCGGTTTTATTTGCAATTTCACAATCCCGAAGTCCTTGAGGAGGTAAACGCCGACCATGGCGACAAGAATGCTCGAAAGCATGAATTTTACAATGGTCATGTCCATCAGACGCAACGCGCCGACCTGTTTGTCGTATCTGATCACCCTGCCCTTCTGAAGCAGGAACCCGAACATGATGCCAGTCACCAATCCCAGAAGAAGTATGTTCATCGTCGTTCACCCCCTCCGTACAGCATGCGCGCCATAACAATGCCGCCGACAAAGAAACAAATTAAAGCGATAAAACCGCTCACAGCAAGCTGAAGCGAACCGCTCAGCCCATGACCGCTCGGTCAACCATCGGCCAGACGGGCGCCGAACATCGCCACGGCACCGCCAAGAAACGCCGCAGCCGCCCGCTTCGGCACACTCAGCCCGAACCGCTCCGCCCACATGTCCGGCACGGCTTTCCATTTGAAACTCCGTGATGCAAGAGCCGCAATTAAAGCACCAATAAAAATTCCGATCACAAACATCCATTGCCAGTCTATTTTCGGCACCTCCTTGATAAAATACGCCATGGCAGACACCCGTTCCGGCGCCACGGTCTGTTCGATCATTCCGGCTGTTTTCACAAACGTCGTGGACGCTCCAAGGAATTTGTCCGCCGTAAGAACCGCGAAAAGCGATACAAGCCCGCTCAATGCGCCTGCCACATAGGGACTCCATCCCCCATTTTGCTCCGGTTTCATTCCGACCTCCTTTCATGAAGCAAACTATATGTGCGATTTAATGCAACTATAGAATAAGGGTAGCAAGGAGAATGCAGTCTGTCAAGAAAACGGGAATTTTTTATTGTTTTTTTCTAGGACTTAAGCAATATTTCATTTAGGAACAAGAGGTATGGGAAAAGGCTGGTTACAGCGAAGAGTTTGCAGGCTTCGCAGGTGAGGCATTTGATCAAATTGTTGTGAGTTTTTTGGCGCTGGTCATTCCACTTTTACTCCAATCGCCATCTCCTGCTGATGCAGCGAGCGGATCTTGTCGCGCAGTTCCGCTGCTGTTTCAAAATCCAGTTCCTTTGCAGCAGTCCGCATCTGCTTTTCGAGCGAAGAGATCAGGGCAGGAATGTTCACCGTGGAGATATACTCTCCGGCATCCTCGGCAACCAGGGGAACGGTGAAGTAATCCTGTTCGTACACGGTGCGAAGTGTTGCTTGTATGTTCTTCTTTATGGATTGCGGCGTAATATTGTGTTTTTTATTATATTCCTCCTGCATCATGCGGCGCCTGTTTGTTTCAGCCACCGCGGTGCGCATGGAGTCCGTGACAGTATCGGCGTAGAGAATCACCCTGCCATTCACATTTCTGGCCGCCCTGCCCATGGTTTGAATGAGGGAACGGGCGGAGCGAAGGAATCCCTCCTTATCCGCGTCCAGAATCGCGACCAGGGACACCTCCGGAATGTCGAGTCCTTCCCGCAGAAGATTGATGCCGACCAGCACATCATACTTGCCGAGGCGAAGGTCCCGGATGATATCGACACGTTCAAGGGTGTCGATATCAGAATGAAGATAGGCCACTTTTACGTTCAGTTCCTTGTAATGCTCCGTCAGATCCTCCGCCATGCGCTTTGTCAACGTGG
>CAZYEF010000307.1:0-2147 GCA_964646375.1 uncultured Nitrospiraceae bacterium
TCCGGTTCTATTCCCCTATGGAAACTCTTGGCGGCGGCATGGTTCTGAATCCGCATACCCGACGACATAAACAATCAACCATGCAGGAATCACTCGCGAAACTGGATGTTCTTAAAACTGGAACCATGCAGGACCGGATTGCGCTTTTCATTTCCGGCAAAGGGCTGGCGGGAATGGAAGAAAACGCGCTTATCGGTTCCCTGGCGGCGGACAAGCAGGAGATCACCTCGGCACTGGCTACATTGGGGCAGAAGAAGTCGCTGTTCAGAATCGACAACCTTTATGTGCACACTTCCCAGATTCCGCTGCTCGAAAAAAAGGTCATTGATCTCATCTCAAAATATCATAAAGACAACCCTCTTAAATCCGGCATCGACAAGGAAGAGTTAAAAGGCATGCTCCGCATGCGGCTGTCTCCAAAAATACTGAACCTTGCCGTTGAAGGCCTCGTGAACAAAAAGCAGATCGAATCCGACGGTTCAAGGCTCAGGCTTCCTTCCTTTAAAGCGGCAAAAGACCAGAGCGCGATAAAAGATAAAATCGTCGAAGCCATAAAAAAGGGCGGCTCACAGCCGCCGACGCGGGAAGAACTGCCCGCGCTTTTTAATATCACTGAAAAGGATGCAAGGGACCTGTTGAAACTTCTTGCCGAAGAAACCCGCGTCATCCGGATGAACGATTCTCTTTATCTTTTCAGCGATACTCTGGAGAGCATCAGGACCGACCTTAAAAAGCATCTCGATGAGAAAAAGGAAATCACCATTGCCGAGTTCCGCGATCTCGCCAAAACCTCCCGAAAGTTTGCCGTCCCGATCATGGAATACTTCGATTCGCAGAAACTGACACAGCGGATCGGCGATAAGCGGGTGCTGCGGGGATAATTTTCGCGCCGGACTAGACGGCAGGACATGTTCTGTAATCAGCATCTTCCCCTGCAAGGAGAACACGCATGGTTTTTAAAAATGCCGACGAATGCTGGAATGTAATCAAAAAAGAACTTAAGGCCGACCTTCTGGCCGATATTGAGCAATTTGCGCGCACCAATGAAACGCCCGCGCGGATTGAATTCGGCACTTCAGGCTGGAGGGGCATTATCGGGTCTGACTTCACGTTCCATAATGTCCGGATCGTGATCCAGGCCATTATCAATACCCTGAAAAGCGATAACGCAGCTGTCAGGCAAGCTTTGGGCGTCTCCGACTTTTCGGGTATTCAGAAAAAAGGCGTTATCGTGGGCCATGACAACCGATTTCTCGGGCCTCAGTTTGCACAAGAGATCATGGACATGCTGGCTGATTCAGATATCAAAGTGTTCTATTGCGGTGAAACAACAACACCTCAGATATCTGCCGCCATTGACGTGCTTGATGCGGCCTGTTCCATCAATATCACGCCCTCACACAACCCGTCGCCATACGCAGGATTAAAATTCAACCCCTCGGACGGTGGACCGGCGGGCTCGGAAATCACGAATTTTATCCAGACGGAAGCCAACCAGATGATGGAGGGACCGCACAAAAACACCGCACCGAAGGCATCCCCGGCATCTCCTGTTTCAACAAACCCCATCGACACCTATCTTGCGTTTCTGCGCAAAAGAAACACGCTTGACCTCGATAAAATCCGCAAGTTCGTGCATACCGCAGACTGCCTGCTTGTCATTGACCATGTGCACGGAGCCACACGCGGAGTGCCGGAAGTGCTGCTGAACGCGTCGAATATTCTGGGGAAAAAGCTGGTTCTGCTCAGAACAAACGATGATTTCCTTTTCGGCGGCGTTGCACCCGAACCTTCCGCAAAGAACATGGAAACCGTGGACGCTCTTCTGAAGCAAAGCACGGCAGCATTTAAAATAGGTGCGATCCTTGACCCCGACGGCGACAGAATCCGTTTCGCGGACCACGTCATGCAGATACCCATGAACTACTTTGGAGCAATGGCGCTGCATTTCCTGCACGTGCACAAAGGCTTTAAGTGAGTGCTCGTAAAGTCCGTTGGAACAAGCAATTTTGCCAACGCCATAGCGGAAAAGCTCGGGATACCCGTGCATGAAACCATGGTGGGATTCAAGAATTTCCGGCCATATATGCTGCCCGGCTCCACAGAACGGGCCATCGTGGCATTTGAAGAATCAGACGGGATATCAG
>CAZYEF010000308.1:0-2132 GCA_964646375.1 uncultured Nitrospiraceae bacterium
ATGAGGAATATGGTTATCGATGGCAGATGATCAGAGATCACCTTCACGCCTGTCATCTCTATTACACAAGCAATTCAATTCTCATTCGTCCTCTTATCGCCCCTACCAAGAGCTTCGCGCCTTTTCAGAATGCGCGGCAGCGTATTTACATGTCTGCGACTCTCGGTGAAGGGGGAGATCTGGAAAGAATTTTCGGTCGTAAAAAAATCGAACGGATACCTGCTCCAGAGGGATGGGATAAACAGGGAATCGGCCGACGTTTTTTCGTATTCCCTATGCGGAAGTGGGATGAAGCGACGTCATTGAGTCTCGCGATTTCCTGGGCTACGAAATTTGACAGAGCACTCGTCCTCACCCCAAGTAACCGCGATGCCGACAAAGTCAGAGAAGCCATTAGGGCACTTCCGGCGACGCAGAGTCATACCCTCTTTGACGCCGCACAATTGGAGGCGTCGAAGAAATCATTTACCCAAGCAGGTTCCGCCATTGCAGTTCTGGCGAACAGGTATGACGGAATCGATCTGATCGGAGACGAATGCAGATACCTGATCATCTATGGTCTTCCGGAATCCACAAATCTTCAGGAGCGCTTCATCATCAGCCGACTGGGGGCCTCTGTCCTTTTCCAGGTTCGCATCCGCACCAGGATCACTCAGGCGGTAGGAAGATGCACGCGCTCATCAACCGACTACGCGCTCGTGGTTATCATCGGCGACAAGGTGCATCAGTATTGCCATATGCCGGAAAAGAGAGAAACACTGCATCCGGAACTTCAGGCCGAAGTCAATTTCGGTGTCGATCAATCAAAAGTCGATAATCCGTCTGAGCTGGGGGATAACATCGACATATTCATTGCCCACGGGCCAGAGTGGAAATCGGCTGATAACCATATATTGGAAACAAGAGACGCACTGGCTCAATCGCCCATACCATCGGCAAGTCCGCTCGGCAACTCGGTTGTTCATGAAGTGAAATTTCACGATGCACTTTGGTCCGGAGATTTTGACAGTGCTCTTTCTTCAGCAAAAGATGTGCTTGCCAGTCTTGCCGGAGGACATGACCTGAAGGGCTATTCTGCTCTTTGGAATTACCTTGCTGGCTCAGCCGCCTACCAAGCGGATCAAGCGCAGGTAGCTCAAGAACATTTTTCGGCGGCCTTTTCATGCGCAAGTACGTTGCCATGGCTCAAACAGATTCAAAAACTGATCTCAAACCAGGAACAGGAAATCCCTGTCGAAATCATTTACGGAGAGCGCATCGAGCGTATAGAAGGAGTCCTCGAACGGTTTGGAAAGTCCGGTAGCGTGAAAATCGAAAAATATTTCCAGGCCATCCGGGAAGGGCTTTCAAGCCCGGAATCGAAGCCGTTTGAAGAAGCGCAGGTTAAGCTCGGTCGCCTGATGGGCTTTGAATCGGGGAACTCTGAGCGATCCGGTGATCCGGACCCGTGGTGGATCTTTGGGCGGCAGGGCGTTGTTTTTGAGGATTACACGGCAACCGGAGAGAATCCTGTCGTCTCAAAAGAGAAAACACTTCAGGCCAAGGCTCATCCGGACACCCTCGCAGCAGAACACCCAGGAGTAAGTTTCTCGGTCGTATTTTGCTCGACGTCGGACAAATTACATTTTGCTGCGGAACCTCATACGGGAGATATTTTTTACATCAGCGTTGAAGACTTCAAAAGGTTTTCAGAAGATTGCATGGCAACGATGCGAGCGCTCTGGGACTCTTTCCGGTCGCCTGGAGTTATTGAATGGAGGGAGCTTGCTGCACGCAAGCTGGCCGAAGCGAAACTGGGCAGTGATGACATTCTGGCACGTTTGACGAGCAGAGAACTTTCCTCATTGGCAGAAGGCGGACAGAAATGACCTACTTCAATGAGGAAAATACTGTTGAACAACTCGTGCTGGACACTCTGACTGACAGAGACAATCAGTGGTGCGTTGCTAAGCCGCAAACTGATTATCTCGATTCACGCCTCGCCCTTGAGATTTCAAGCCTTAAATGGCGCTTCGTGGCCGCCGAGGAGCTGCCGCGCCAGCACTCCGACGTGCTGGTGGAGTCGATGGTGCGCGATGCCCTCATCCGCCTGAACCCGGAAATCAAGGCCCAGCCCGACCGCGCCGACGAGG
>CAZYEF010000309.1:0-2123 GCA_964646375.1 uncultured Nitrospiraceae bacterium
ACCATTACAATATTCCGTACTGCTTTCAAAGTAAAACGCCCCTTTGACGCGCTTTTAAGAATCCTGCTGAATTCATGAAACTGATTTTACCATGCTTCGCTGGCAAATACAACAAAATATCGCGTTCTCTTTCGGATTTGAGGTATACGGTATGCCTGAAAATCTGCAGATTTCATTTGAAAAACATTAAAACCGCCTTGCATTCCGTTCTGCAGAAGCGGTTTTATCCAACTAATTATACGCATTGTATCCGGCTGTACTTAAGATCCGTTTTTATCTCTGTAGTCGTCAAGAAAATCTTCGACATCAAAGCTCTTACCCGCTTTTTCAAACGCACCGATGTCCTGGACCTCAATCCGTCTGTTATCCAACTGGAAGCCGAATTTCTCATCGTCGGCCTCAATGATCCCCTTATTGCTGCCGGAATTGAAGGAGTAGCTGCCTTCATCTGTGCCATCGGGCGTATGGCTGACAACAATGCCGCCGTTTTCGAACTCCAATGCAATGCCTAAATCTTCGTTGTACCACATACCGGCCAAAGGCGACTTTCCTGATAATGCGAAGATCAGTATCACGGCGACCAGGATCAGCCCACCGCCTGCCGAAAGTCCTATGATCAGGCCTGTCTTCTTCTTTACAACCGGAGGCTGCGCAACAGGCGCTGCGGGAGCATATGACGAAGAAAACGGCGCTTGCGTCCGGAAGTCATATCCGCTCTGCGGCGGGATATATACCGGCTGTGAAACGGACGCCTGCGGGATGGCCGTACCCGCGACTAATGTCTGCCCGCACTTTTCACAGAACGTCGACCCTTCTTCGTTTTGCCAGCCACAATTCGTGCAGAACATGGTTCAAGCTCCCGATGAAGATTAATCATCCAACCGCAATCGTTCAGCCCAGCATACCGCTGAACATGCTGTCCCAATCATATTCGACCTGGTCGACATAAACCTTTGTCCATGTGCTTCCAGCCCATTCCAGCGTCGTACCGTCGCACGTAAAGGTGTCGTCTCCCGCTTCATATGAGATCGACCCCTGATCGGTGGCACTGTTGAAGGTATAGGTACCGGGATATGCGCTTCCCATAGCCGTTACCTCCAGCTTGCCGTTAGGTAAAAAGTCCACATAGCCATACCCTTGCACTTCATACCATGTGCCGTGAAGTTCAGTCGGAACCCTGCCAACAAAGAAAATGATCAGAAAAGCGGCGATAACGACCACCGCGGTTGCGGACGCGATGATGATAATGTTGCGCAGGCGCTTTTTCTTATCGCTTTTTGCTTCTCCGGGCTGCAGAGCGGCTCCGCACCGCGTACAGACCTTTTTGTCTTTTTTAAAATTGACATTACAGTTTTTGCAGTACATAGGAATTCTCCTCTGTTGTTCTGTGAGGGTATTGTATCATATTTATTGCAATAAATCATACTATAAATTTTGCCTGCTGTCTATTATTAAAGCAACCCCCAAAAAACCCTTTTTCGACGGAATTATAGGCGTTTGTGAAAAGTTCGTAAAAAATATCCGAGAAAATAAAAAATAATGAGTGCATTTGTGATAATATTGTGATAAAATTCACGATAGAAAGTTGCTTGTTAAAAATTTAACAATAATGTATACATTTATTTGGGGAGGAAAGCATATGGTCAGCATCGACGACAAGCTGAAACGCGACGAGCTTGTCAATTTTATCAGAGAGCAGGAGAAAAAACCGGGTCCGCTTATGCCCATCATGCAGAAAGCGCAGAGTTTATTTGGTGCGCTCAGCTTCGATGTGCAGAACCTCATCGCAGAAGAGATGGGAATTCCGATGAGCGACGTTTACGGCGTAGCGACGTTCTATTCGCAGTTTGCGTTGGAGCCCAAGGGACAGCATGTCATCAGCGTCTGTCTGGGTACTGCATGCTACGTCAAAAACGTGGAAAAAGTAATGGAGAAGCTTTCCGAAGAACTCGGAATAGCGCCGGGCAAAACGACTCCGGACGGAAAGTTTACGTTGCAGGCGACACGCTGCCTCGGTTGCTGCGGTCTCGCTCCCGTAATGATGATTGATGATCAGGTTTACGGACGTATGACGGCCGCTGAAGTGCCGGGTATACTGGATAAATACCGGAAGTAATCCATGA
>CAZYEF010000310.1:0-2100 GCA_964646375.1 uncultured Nitrospiraceae bacterium
CCTGATGCTCTTCACCCAGGATCATGCGGAAGAGTGTGGATTTTCCATGGCCGTTCCTGCCGACAAGGCCGACGCGTTCGTGCGGATTTATAGTGAAGCTTACTCCGTCGAACAGTACTTGTTTGCCGTAGGATTTTTCAATATTGGTAACCTGGATCATGTGAGAGAGCCTTTACTTTTTGAAAAAAATGACTGCCATCTTGGCATGTGTACAACTGGTTATAATAACCCAGCAGTGAAGATATAGCAAAGGATTTTTGCATGACCATAGTCGTATCATGCTTCAACCGGGCTTAAGTTGTTATGGCAGGAGCCGATAAGAGATACGAGATAACAGGCTTACGAATCGCCCAGATGAAGGAAAGAGAGCTGATCCATGGTCGCTGCCGGCCCCCGGGAAAGCATGCATGGTTAAAAGGAATTTAAAAAAAAGTATACGCTATAAACTGTTGCGGGATATATCCCTTGTCCTGTTGCTGAGCACCTGCGTTCTGAGTATGACAATCGCGCTCACGGTTGGATCAATCCTTGAGAATTCCCTGACAAAGAAGGCATCTGCATTAGCCTCTGAAATCGCACGCCACAATGAGAAACTTATGGCCAGGCACGACGGCGTGCAGCAGAAGGTCGTTTATACCGAACCGATCACAGACGAGGAAATCATTTACGTAATTATCGCAGACCGCAGCGGGAAAATACTTACTACGAAAAATGAAAGCATCAATTTTAAATGGCCTGGTATGAAAAACTTCCGTCCGATGCTGGCAGTAGAAAATGATTTGGCGGACAGTATTGAAATAATCAATAAACAGGTTGTTGTCCGGGAAATATCGGAACCGATCCTGGACGGGGCTGAGATTCTTGGCAAGGTTACGGTCGGCATGTCGCAACATGCCATTACCGGCCAAATTGCCAAGACAATTTATGTAGTCGCCCTCCTGAGCATTCTTGCCGGATGCGCAGTTGGGATAACGCTGTATATTATATCCGGAAAGACGCTGATAGACCCGATCATGGAGCTTGGACAGGCCGCATCCCGGCTTGCAAAAGGGGACATATTTACGCCGGTAAGAGCTGCCACAACCGGAGAAATGCAGATGCTGGTGGACAGTTTCAACCGGATGGCCGAGGACCTGGAAAAAACAAGCGTGTCCAAATATTACGTAGACAGCATTATCAACAGCATGGTCGATACATTGTTCGTTATTTCCTCGGATGGAACAATTACTCTGGCCAACCAGACCGCATGCCGGCAGCTTGAGTATGATCAGAAGGAGCTGATCGGGCGGCCGTTCGATTTGATACTGGGGCAGCCTTCGGCTGTAAAGAGCACAATCGAAGATATATTCCGGGGAAAGCTGATTAATAACGTTGAAATTGAGTATCTTACCAAACGCGGTGAAAAAGTGCCGATGCTTTTTTCCGGCTCCCTTATCAGCTTCAGTGGCGGAATGCTGCTCGGTGCTGTTTGCGCGGCCACCAACATTACCGCTTTAAAGAAGACCGAAGAAGCGCTACGGGACGCCAATGACAGACTGAATGCCACTGTGCAAGCCTCGCCTGCCGCAATCATGACGCTCAGTCCGGAAGGGAATGTTGCGATGTGGAATGAAACGGCCGAGCGGATTTTCGGCTGGGGCAAGGATGAAATAATCGGCAGATTTTATTCCCAGTTGCAGGGATCGGGCCGCGAGGAGCTTCAGCTGCTCAGAAACCGGGTATTGCGCGGTGTATCGTTTTCTGACGAGGAAATCATTTTAAAACGAAAGAACGGCACCCCGGTAGACATCAGTATCTCTGCATCGCCGCTGCATGATGCGCAGGGGCGGATCAGCAGTATCATGGTCGTCATGACCGATATCACAGACCGGAAAAAGATGGAGGAGGAGATCCGGAAAGTTCAGAATCTTGAATCCATCGGCATTCTTGCCGGCGGTATCGCGCACGATTTCAACAATATTCTTACCTCGATCATGGGAAATATCAGTTTGGTAAAGTTGTCTCTGGGGCCGGACCATGAATTGCATGCGAAACTCGCAATGGCCGAGCATGCGACTCTGCGGGCAAGGGACCTGACGCACCAGCTGCTCACCTTTTCCC
>CAZYEF010000311.1:0-2092 GCA_964646375.1 uncultured Nitrospiraceae bacterium
CAACCAGCTCCGCTGCGCTCGCGTCATCGCCCGCCTTGAGAGAGGAGATGTCAGCCTCGCCGAGAAAGGCCACGGAAACAGTGTGCCTGCGGGGGTCTCTCGCGGGGTCGGAATAAACACCAATCAGCCGCAGGTCTTTGACGATGAGGCCGGTTTCCTCGCGAGTCTCACGGAGGCACGCATCCTCAACGGTCTCGCCAACTTCCACAAAACCGCCGGGCAGCGCATACCATCCTTTGAACGGATCGTACGCCCGTCGAATAAGAACGACAGCACCGTTGTGAAACACGACACAATCAACTGTCAGAAAAGGTCGTTCGTTCATTTCTAATTTTTCCTTAACCCTTTCTAAAAAGCCCGTGCATCCTGACCTCTTGCTTTTTCATCAACAAATCTATTATAAGATACCTGGCTGTTTCATTCAATATCTTAGCGTTCCCATCAAACGATTAAGATCGGATGACATCTCGAACTTTATTTTTTTACGAACAGTTATATCGCTTGTCAAATCTGTTGACTTTCAAGTATAATTGCTAAAATTCATTTTCTGGAGTATAGAAATGACCCCTGGCAAGATATACAATACGAAACTCAGGCCGATGTTTATTCTCTATATCAGTTTTGCCTTTTTTTTCACTCTCGCCGGTTGCGCAACGCCAAAAGTTGTTTTTATAAAGGATAACGTATCATTTAACGATTATAAAGTAGCATACATTATTTCTCATGATAAGGGGCACGATCCAAGAATGATCGTACCTGTTGTTGCATCCAAGATGCGGGGATTGGGTTTTGATGTGAAAGAAGTGAAAAGCGGCGAACCTTTTGAAGGAACCCAGGGCTCGGGGTTTGTTATCACCCCGGCAGGACATATCCTGACGGCTGAACACGTTCTGGCAAAGGCAAAGCAGGCAACCGTCTGGCTGGGAAGGAACCGAATCGAGGCGGAGGTCTTGTGCTCCGATAAGGATAAAGACCTCGCTCTCCTGAAGCCAACCGGCCCGCTTCCGGAACCGGTCAAACCTCTGTTCATCAATTTTGACACGCCGGCAAAAATGGGCCAAGAAGTATATACGATCGGCTTTCCGCTCACCGGGATGTTGGGACATTCCCCGCGCCTTGCAAAGGGACTCGTCAGCTCTACGGTCGGTCTTAATGACAACCCGGATATGCTGCAGGTCTCCGTGGAGACCCAGTCGGGCAACAGCGGAGGCCCGCTCTTCGATGCAGAAGGCAACGTGCTCGGTGTGCTGCTGTCAACGCTGAACCCCATGGCCGTATTGCAGGTAACAGGCGGGACATTGCCGCAGAACGTAAACTTCGCAGCCAAATCGACGCAGATTAAAGCTTTTCTTGATGCCTGCTCGTGCCCGATCTTTCGCACTTCCAAGAGTGCACGGGCTCATTCGTTTGACACGGTCAAGGACTCAGTCGTTCAAGTCTACTCCGGCCTGATATCCGCCGATTTCATCAAGCGCCCGAAGCTGGTGGTCGGCATTCGTTACCTTTATCTCTGGGATCTCTTTTTTCGACTGCCCATGTTCCAGATAGAGTTGTATGATTTCAATACGGGCAATCTCTTGCTGAGAGCAGGACAATATCGCGATAATCCGTTTGCTTCGGAAGGGCAAGTAATCGATAGAACGTTCGAAGCCATCAAGGCGAAGATCGCTGCACCGCCGGCGGCGCTGACAGAGAAAAAAAACGGTGATAAACAGATCGTCGTAAAATAGCGTTATGGAATCGAGCAAGAAACAGTCGTTCTGAAACAGTTTTTGAATCGTCATCAGGTTGCATATTTTTCATACCCGAAGAACTACCTCGCCCACATGCTCTGCAGCAACGATACTCCCGCCTCGATGCTGAAGAACTCCTTCGCGAAGCAGCGGAAAAAATCCTCAATCACCGCGGAATTGACTTTTTCGCCGGCTCGCATGAAGTCTTGCCGCCTGCCGACGGCTTGTGATCGATTTCCGGCGGCATGCCTCCTCGACGGTCTCCCCAACTTCCACAAAACCGCCGGGCAGCGCATACCACCCCTTGAACGGATCGTACGCCCGCCGAATAAGAACGACTGCGCTGTTGTGAAACACGA
>CAZYEF010000312.1:0-2089 GCA_964646375.1 uncultured Nitrospiraceae bacterium
GTTTTCCGATGATGTCTTCAATCAGCTTGCCGGTGTCCGTTAATTCCTGTTTAAACATTTTCGGCGTAAGACTGTAAACAGGACGATGAGAATATCCGTGTGATTGGATTTCATGTCCGTTTGCGCTGATTTGTTTGATCAGTTGCGGATATTGTTTTGCGACCATCCCCTGGACGAAAAAAGTTCCGTTCACGTTGCGGTGTGCAAGAAAATCGAGTACATGCTGTGTGTTTCGCACGCACAATTCACTGATTGGAGCATCGAAATTGTAAGAAGACTGGTACCAGTCTTCAACATCCACGGAAAAAGCATGCATAATATTGTTTGCCATAAGTCGTTATCTGCTGAGTGATTCGAACCAGGTTGATTTGAAATTAAGAAAGCGATTCGCCAGGCCGAACAGGAAACCAGTGCCGAAGCCCGTATGAATACTGAAAATGGACGCCGCGATGCCGGGCCAGAACTTCATCTCATGCTGCAGGGCTATTCTGAGCGCTTCCGCAGCCAGCGCCAGCAGATAGCCTCCCGCGTACAGAAAAAAACCAGCGGCCGCATATCGGCTGAACAGTCCCGCGCATCCCAGAACGACAAATCCGGCCACAAGCAGCGCGGGCATGTAATGACGCCATGACGCCTGTCGGGGATGTTTTTCCAGGACGAACACTTTCCAGTAACCGTACTGCAGGAACTGCTTGAACAGCTGTTTGAATGTCTTTCTCGGGAAATACTGAATTTTGATTCTGCCGGACTGAATTACTTTTCCGCCGTTTTTCCTCAAACGAAAGGACAGTTCATCATCCTGGTTTCTGATCATGCGTTCATCATACAGACCGACTTCAATGAGCCGGTTTTTTCTGAAACAGCCGCCGTACACGGCGTCTGTTTCGCCGACAAAGTCCCCCCGGTCGCGCAGGGCTCCGCCCATGGCTATGGGGCTTTTGTATGCAAGCGCAATGCTTTGCTGCGTGTAAGATGCGCCTGTCGGAACCAGCACTCCGCCTGCGTTGTCAGCGCCGGTCTGCTCCATAAGATTGATCAACTCAATGAGGTAGTTTTTCGGATGGACGCACCGGACATCCGCACGCACGATAAACTCACCCCGGGCCTGCATGATTCCAAGATTCATGCCGTGGGGCACGGTCTTTTGCGGGTTGTCCAGGACGGTCAGTCCCGGATATCTTGTCCGGAGCGAGGTATAGATATCCCTGGTCCCGTCCGTGCTCATGCCGTCAATGACAATCACCTCAAAACCCCCGGCAGGGGCGTCAAAAGCATAAATGTTCCGCAAACAGCTTTCGATGTGTCCGGCTTCGTTCCTGCAAGGGATCAGAACAGATGCTTTTATCTTTTGTCCTATGTTGCTTTCCATGTACATACTATGCTCACGTATCCGCGATATAACTGGTTCAGTTAATGAAATTCGTACGCTCCCATGTCGAATGCCGGCCCCTGAGGCCGTTTTGTGCCTTCTTTATCAGCAGGAACATCCGGCAGCGATGTTCCCTTGTTAATCGCGGTGGAATTCTGTTGCAGGTGAAAATTTTCCTGACGGGGGTTTACAAACCCCGGGTCGCCGATCAGGGAAGACGTGTCCGTCAGCTTCAGCAACCTCACCGGTTTCGGCCAGTACAGGTTGTTTGAAAGAGCAATGGTGGAGTTGCCTTTTTCGTTTTTTACATGCTGTGTGTTTGCCGCGGAACCATTCGCGCTCGACAGATCAAATATGTTGTTCCGGATATCCACCCTGTTTACATCCTTCTCGGTTCCGTAGATTGACAGCGCCGCTCCGCCGTTGCCGAACATGGTGTTGTTGTAAATTTTCACATTCGACACGATGCCCGGAATATAGATTCCGCTGTGAGGGTTGTTAAAAACCACGTTATTCCGGATGATGACATTTTCGATTCGAGCATGATCATAGGCGGCAAGAATGATCCCTGACCGCTGCAGGGAATTTGAAACAACATTGCCTTCTATGACAACGTCCTTTATCAGCCGTTCAAAACCCGGCTTGTCGCCGCCTCTCCGCTGGTCAAACACATGGATTCCGTAGCCGCTCATGCCACGCGCGGAATTATTTTTTATTTTG
>CAZYEF010000313.1:0-2079 GCA_964646375.1 uncultured Nitrospiraceae bacterium
CTGCATCAGTTCCTGAAGGAGTTGTTTGTTCTGGAGATCAGTGTTCATTGTTGTTCATTTCTCAGAAGCCGGGGTGGGTTCAAGAAACAGGTAAGTTGTTAATACCATACTTACATCTTTCTCCGTTTCATTTTCTGGTGAATGGCAATTACAATTAAAACGCTGAGCCCTATCATTCCGAGAACAAAACGGTAAAAGTACGGATCAATACCTAATGATCGAACAACGTCATTTTCCAGTTCTAATAACTCATGGGCAAAGATGAAGCGAAGTAAGATGAGTATGAATGCCACTACGATCAAGACTTCTACTAGGGTGAATCCGTTTTTAGCGTTTGATTTAAAATTCATTCTTTAAACCTGCCAACTGTGCTGGCGCTGTGCGGTGAAAACCGTTCCAACCCATCGTCATTAAGATTCTTTACTTTCAAAAACCTGATATGGCTGTCAGTAGTCAATAGTTCAGGAACCGCACGGTGCGGACCCGCACGACGGGTGGTGTGGGGGGCTGGGGGAGAAAAACCCCTGCTACCCGATTGTGGTTCCGCTGTTTCTACTGGTTTTTTTTAGCTGCTTCCTTACAATCTTCTTCATCCATAGCATCAATAGCTTTTACATCGCCACCTTCGAACTTCATCATGGCTTTTAAGGCTTCTTTGGTCGGAGGAAAACGTATATATATAACACGAAATATTCCTTCTGCTTCTTGATGTATTGAAATGCTGAACTGTTTATCATTGACACGCCAGAGTGCTTGAACTGGTTCTTTTAGAACTGATAGCTTCTCATAGTTTTTATATACTTTGTTATCGAAGTTCTTATTTCCTCAAAGGTTACTTTCCCACGATAAAAAACGGAAGCCGCATAGTACTTACCGCATTTTATATCAGTAGATACCATGTATGGTTCAATCTCCTGTGGCTGTTTATCGATCAAAAGCTTAACGGTAGTTGAAGTAGGTTGGCCGAATATATCGGTATTGAAAAGTTGAACATCTCGAGCCTGTGCTATCGTAGTCGAAAAAAGGAAAGCAAGAATTGAAATAAGAATCTTCATTTTTCTCCTCGCATAACGTCTCGGCAGTTGACTCACCAGCCCAGTCTTTTCAGACGTACGGCGGCTAGCTGTCTTGGAACATCCTCTTCCTGTTGTTTTATATTGGGTGCTGCCCCCTCTTCCTTGCTCATTTTTCTGTCATTGCCCCTTGCAAAAGACGATTTCGCTGTTTAATAGCTTCTTCATATTTTGGAGCTAGTTCAATTGCTATATCGTAATCAGCGATGGCTTTACTAAAATACTCGCGATTTAGCCGGGGCTCGCAAGTTGCTAAACTTTCGAAAGCACCGCCACGTCGAAAGTACAAGTAGGCTTTTAATCCGTATGGGAATCTCAAGCCCTGGTTCTGATATGAGAAAAAACGTTTTCCAACCACTTCAATTTTGCCAGACGTACCATTCTCAGATTTTGGCTTTGCCTTTTCAAGCAAGGACATTGCGCGGTTGTATGAATCAACAGCTTCTCTATCCATTCTTTTTTCGAAGAGTGCATCGGCAAGGCCCAAATGAGCCAAAACACTCTGTGGATATTTTTGGATTGTCATTTCAAAGGTAGCAATGGCTTTATCCATCTTACCTCGATGAATCCATCGATAACCGCGCTCAACCCCTGATTGCTCAACGGAGTAAAAAGGGTTACATCCCGCAAGGGCTATTGCCAGCAAACCAATCGGCATGAGTCTGTGTATCATTTAATCGCCAACTCCTTATTGATGAGCTCCCCGCTTGATCACCCATTTTCATAAAAAACAGCATGCCGAATTTGTACTGGCGCAAATATCCGTTAATAAAGCATATATCAAATGAATAATGTTCCGGATAGGTACTTGATCTTTTAGGAACAAATGTTCCAAATCCGGACTTTTCCGGTTACGGAGCCGGAAAACGTATCGATCCCTGCCTCTGATGCCTTCACTACTGCTGTCTCCGAGCCTAACACTTACCCCCTGGCGCCACTTCTTCCGCCTGTCCAGTCGAAACCTGGTTCCGCAGAAAGACCACATACCCCTGAAACCAGGGGTTCG
>CAZYEF010000314.1:0-2077 GCA_964646375.1 uncultured Nitrospiraceae bacterium
GGATGTCGAGGAAATTCGAAAGCTCAGATTTCCGGTCGTCTGCAAAGGCATTGTGCCCAATGTCGGCTCGATTTCGGGATATGGCCAGGTCAATGTTTTAATACAATGCGCGGGAGCGGCGGTCAACCCGGGAGACATCCTTGTTATTGACGCGAACGGAGTGGTGGTGGTGTCAAAAGGAGAATCCGCCTCGGTGCTGGAAAAGGCAAAATACCTGCTGGAAACCGAGCACATCGTTCAGGAAAAGATCAAAGCCGGTGCCACGATCGGTGAATTAATAAATGTGGATGAAGTATTCAAAAGCACGTTTTCCTATCAGAATAAAGCGTTGAAAAAGAACGGCTGATTTCCCGGCCGGACAAAGCATGAAGGTTCCTGTGTTTCTGCAGGACAGAGCCCCTGTGCTGCAGTATTTCCATCATGGTGTTTCTAAAACCGGCTGACCGCAGGTATTGATCAGCCGTACAGGAGGATGTGATGTTTAAAAAACTGCCGAAAAACTGGGTCATTTTCATTGCCATTGCCGCGGCACTTACCCTTGTTGCAGGCGCCCGGGAGTTTCTCTCTTTTGTGGTGGACTGGCATTTTTTCGGAGAAACAGGCTACCAGGCGGTTTTCACAAAGACCATCCTTGCAAAAATCCTGTGCGGACTGGCCTTCGGCGTGTTCGTTTTCCTGGTGGTTTTGATCAATCTTTTTATAGCCGGAAAGCGGGCGTTCCCGCTCAGCGGCATGAGTCCCTTGCTGGAAAGCCTGCCGCAATTGCAGCAACTTGACATCAACCGGATTATCGGGGGGCTGTCCTTCCTTGTCGCGCTTCTTGCGTTTCTGCTCGCTTTTCCCGTCGGCACACGATACTGGGAGCAAACACTGCTCTTTTTAAATAATGCTCCCGCGGGACTGGCCGATCCCCTCTTCGGAAAGGATATCTCCTTTTTCCTGTTTCAGTATCCGTTTCTCGATACCGTAAATACGCTGACGCGCAGCATACTCATCATAACGACGGCCCTTACCGCCGGTATTTATGTGGTCCGGGGCGGCGTCGTGCTTCTGGGCCGGTTTTTCTCCGTTGATCCATTTGTGAAGCGTCACCTCGGCATCCTCGTATCGCTGTTTCTCCTCAGCCTCGCGGTGACGTTTTATCTCGACCGCTATGGTCTGATGAACACCGAACACGGCGTCCTGTACGGAGCCTCGTACACCGACGTGCATGCGCGTCTCGTGATGCTCTCGGCCCTGGTCGCACTCGCGGTTGCCGCTGCCGTGATTGTTTCCTTTTTTGCCGCACATCGGTCCCTTGCCGTGCCGCTCCTGGCAATCGTCGTGCTTGCGGGCGCGTACGCGCTGGGCCTGAAGCTGTATCCAACGCTGGTCCAGAATTTCAAGGTCTCACCCAATGAGAGTGTGCTTGAGCAGCCGTTTCTTGCCAATCATATCCGGTTTACCCGCTTCGGCTATGGTCTGGAAAATATGGAATTGCATCCCTTCACCGCGAGCAAGCAGCTGACCATAGCAGACATCCGGCGCAACATCTCCACAATTCAAAACATCAGGCTCTGGGATGAAGAACCTCTCTTGAAAACGTACAGCCAATTGCAGCAAATTCGCACCTATTACCATTTTAACGACGTGGATAATGACCGTTACACCGTGAACGGCAACTATGTTCAGGTCATGTTGTCGCCGCGGGAACTGTCCTACGCGGACCTGCCGGGCAAAAACTGGATCAACGAACGGCTCGTCTTTACGCATGGTTTCGGGATTGCCATGGGCCCGGTAAGCGGCATCACCAAAGAGGGCCTTCCTGAGTTCCTCATCAAGGATATCCCTCCCGTTACCAGCTCAGGCCCGAAGGTAACGCGTCCGGAAATCTATTATGGGGAAAGCCCGAATGACTACGTGATCGTAAACACGAAAACAAAAGAATTTAACTATCCGACGACAACCACGGAGAGCGTTTATACCGAGTATGCAGGGCGCGGAGGCGTGCGGCTGTCGTCAATCCTGATGCGGCTTCTCTACGCAGCTTATTTCGGTAATTTCAAAATCGTCCTTTCGAGCGACGTGACGAACGAAA
>CAZYEF010000315.1:0-2062 GCA_964646375.1 uncultured Nitrospiraceae bacterium
TGTCCTGCAGCTCATTGAACTCATGGACTTCAACAGCTGCGAGCACCACAGCAAGCTTGACGGCCTTGAGGACTCTCTTGCCTCACGCTCAAAGACCATCATCACGCGCCGGATGCACCACCGGAAGAAGTACTGCCTTGACGGGGCGGAAGTGGAAGTGGTCCGGCCCCGGCATAACTCCGAGTTCTGCAGGTTCTGCACCCGGCTCCGCGTGACTTCGGACGGGAAGCTCAAGCCCTGTCTCCTGCGGACGGACAATCATGTTGATATTCGCGGGAAGAGCGGGGAGGAACTTGAGGACCTTTTCCGCAAAGCCGTTTCGCTGCGGGAACCGTTTTACCGGTGATACGAACTTGTCCCGCCGCCCTGGCACCGCTGGAGTGCAATCAGATTAGTGGTTTTTTTATTCGAGTGCCTGAACCGGCGAGATTGCACCACCGATCGTCCGTGAGACTGGTACAACGGCACCGATTGCAGGCTGCAGGTTCACGGTGAACCGGGTGTTTGCTGTCGAAGTCTGGGGCATGCCTATTGCCAGAATGAACTGCTCGTTGGGTTCGAGCAGGATATTCTCATTGGAATTGACTTTCTCGGCAACGCACCACTGGACACGGGAAGTCGGTGTTCCGCCAATAGTATTGGCACACGTCGCGGAAGTATCAAAATCCATGCTGGCATTTCGGGTCATTCCATCGTTGTATGAGACAACCATCTGGCTTACATCCATGGCAGTACCGCCAGCAGTCAGAGCAACCGTTACGTTAATATAATCGAGGTTGGTGGGGACTGTATCTGCAATACCATAGACATTCCCGACCATCTCGAGGCTGGAACTTGCCTGGTCAACTCCCGTGTGGACGGTCTGCTGTGCGGTCTGGGTTGTATAAAACCCGGCACCCAGAAGAACATATGAGAACACTGCTGCAACAACGACGAAGGCAATCAGGACAATTGCGGCTTCAAGGCCCGTGAATGCATTATCAGAAACTCCATCTTTCATTCCACTCATCTTCATCAGGTTGATTTACAACCAGTATGGAGTTCGGGGTACCCTAAAAGTTTCTTTTTACTTTTCACAGGTACTATATAAAAAATTGTCAACATGAAAAATTACTTTTTATAATTATATTGGAAAATTACGCGCGATATCGGCCCATTTACAAAAGTTTCCTGCTATTGATATACAAGGTATGATCCCAGCTACTGGTCGTGGAGGCACGGGAGCAGTCATGTGGCCTGAAAAAATTTCTATGACAGCGTTCATGGGAATACGTTTTTGCATTTTATGAAGGGAAAAGATCTCTGGAACATCTTTCGTAAGAGATGTTCTAATACCTGTGAGGGCAGGTAATACCCTCCTCCTCTCAAAACCAGTTCTTACGGCGATATTCTGACTGCTCTGCTCCAAGAAGAAACAGCGGATAATTTCTCTCCACTCTTCTATCGTTAATGGAGGGGGAGTTGCTGAGGTCTGAACTCATACTTGCATTGAGAGCATTTTCTCTTGCCGTTAGAAAGAAGGTAACCTTTTTTCTCCTTGCATTTTGGCATAATATTTTACCATTTCTTCCTCGTAATTTCCTTTGCGAGTTTGTGGTGAAAATGGTACTATACCCAAAATAATCTCAGGCCCATATCAGACTGCCCGGTCTTGTACCTGGCCGACACCCGGCCGGCCCCCTCATCATGGGATCCCGGTAATCTCCTCTTTTTTCGTGATCACAAAAAGAGAATCACAAAAAAACCGGCAGGATCAGTATCAGGTCAAACGTAGAAACAGTGTCTTTCTCTCTCATGGATTGAATCCAGGCAGATGATTGTTGTGCAGGTATTGGTGAAGCCATAAGACCGTGCCTCACGAGATATAACCCGTTTAAACGAGGGATAAATGCGGAGGGGTGCGAAATTCCCCGGCAGAACACGGCAGAATAATGCTTATCGCGAAAAACAGTTGCCAGTCAGCACAATGATACCCGGATACGTGTACGGTAAAGCAATACTGCCGGTAAAGATTCTTCACCTCTATCTTTGACGGTCATTTTGATCATGCAGGGGTCGGTTA
>CAZYEF010000316.1:0-2019 GCA_964646375.1 uncultured Nitrospiraceae bacterium
GCCTTAACCGGCACAACCTGAGAGCAGTATAATGGGCCGGGCAATCCGGTTTTGTTCATCAGCGCCAATATTGTAGCGATATATTTCCAGCCCATGCACCGGGCAGCGAGATCAACGTGGCCGCCACTTTAATTGTCATTGGCTTTTTTTCGGTGCCCCGCCTCCCCTGCCATAATAGGGAGGCCCCAAAAGGTACTCTTTTCTATGTCCTTAATATCTTTTTGCCGACGAGCATGTGCCTATATTCTGTTCGTTATCTTCCTTCTGATTTTATCAAGTTGTGGGGTAACGATGGAGAACGCCAGTAATGATGATGGCGTAATTCGATGCACGAGCGAGGATTTGGTTAACCAAGGTCAATTAGAACAGGTATGGTCTTCTCCTATAGGAGGGATGCCCAGCACTCCATTGTTAATTCACGAACAGACAGGTTATCTTGTTTCTAGACCGCGTTATCAATATAATAGTTTTTACATCTTCTCCACTCCCATGAGCGAAGTTCAATTAATTGCTTTCAATGTGCTCGATGGGGAAATAAAGTGGAGATTCCCTAAGGAAACAGTTTATAGTTTGGATGAAGTTCACGCTGCGGGCGAATACGTAGCGTTAACGCGGCGAGTTAAGGCTGATGATGCGAAAAACATTCTAATTTTGTCGATGGATGATGGGGCTCTTTATAAAGAGTATCCCATCGACTCGTTGGAGATGACTATTTCGCCTCATCATCTTTTTTTAAGAGATATGACCCGCGCCACCTATATTTACGAAATCGAAAGTGGTGAGGAAGTAGCCAGTTTTCTGGAAGCTACTTATGGAATGCAGTTTGTCAACTATTCAGGACGCATATATTCGGTCATTAAAAACGATTTACAAGTGCTTGATGCGCAAACACTGGATCAGAAGTTGACAGGAACATTGACCCTTGATGGAAACGATATTGGAGACGTTATTCTGTTCGCCGTTGATAGGTATGGCCTGCTTGCAACATACAAAGAGAATCGCCTTGTACTTTTCTCTATAGCCGAGCCACAGGTATCCGTAATTTGGTCTACGTCGTATGATGGGGAGTTACGAGATCTATGGCCTCCAGTTTCATCAGTCAATTTATTGTTCATAGCGAGTGAAAAATGGGAGAATTCGCCCGGCGAGTTGCTTGAAATAGATATAAATAATGGCGCTTTGGTTAATAGAGTTTCAATCCCTGGCGTTTATCCAGTATCTCCACCGGTTGTCTTCAATGAGAAAGTTTATGTTCTGTTTTCCGATAACACACTGCGTTCTTTTACCATACCTGATCTTGAGCCGGTGGTCGAACTCCATTTCACAGGTGAATTACCACCGCGCAAATATCTTAATACTCAAATCTATCCGCGCCTGGCAGTGTCCAATAATCTGCTGATCGTGGCTTTCCCGTGTGATACGCTGTTTGCTTATCACTTGAAGCAACCCTGAGCTTCCAATAATCCGGCCATCCGGGTTCGAGAAAGAAAGCCAAGATGTTAAAAAATAGCCGTTTAGTTCTAGTGATATCTGTTCTCTTGTTACTTCAACTTTCTTGCAATACCTTAAGCGCACCAGTTAGATCTATAAAACCTTCCAACATTTTTATTGAGATTTCTGCCATACCTGAAAGGTTGGCAAAAGGTGAAGCAGGAAGATTTGCGATTAAGGTCGCTCCCGGTAATCTCTGTTTCGGAGTTATAAATTACACAAGAATTACTGATGACAAAGTAGAGGTAATCGACTTACCCAATTTGAGGGCTAATGGTGATGGCACGTGTGTGTGGTCTTGGATAACACCACCGGATGCGAAGTCGGGGGTTGCTAACTTTAAAGCGGCTGTAGAACAAGATGGACGTCATGGTTCTATAAGCCCACAGACATTTTGTATTGATGTTTGTCCATGGGATCAGCCTTAATTACCCAAGTTGCTATCGACTGGACTTTTGACAACGGAAGTTAGCCTTGGATAAAGTACCTTTACAATTGAATAATCGAGCCGAAGCGATCAAATTTTGC
>CAZYEF010000317.1:0-2008 GCA_964646375.1 uncultured Nitrospiraceae bacterium
CACGCACCCTTGCTGCTTCCGTGAAGGCGCAGCTTTCGCATCCGGTCGGACCACTAATCGTTGTCCGCCGTAATCATGCCCCCCTCCCCGGTCGATATGTTCTTTGTCGCGTAGAAACTGAAGCAGGTAATGTCTCCGATGGTTCCGATAGTCTTCATTCCGAAAAATGCCGGAAACGCGTGGGCAGCGTCCTCAATCACCATCAATCCATACTTCCTTGCGATAGGCATGATCGCGTCCATGTCGCAGGGGCGGCCTGCATAATGGACGGGGATGACTGCCTTCGGCAGGGCCGCACCGCGCGCAACACATCCGGACAGGTACGCTTCGACCCCGGCAGGATCCATGTTCATGGTCACCGGATCAATATCAACGAATACCGGCACCGCTTTGAAATACCGGATGACTTCGGCAGTTGCGGCAAACGTCATAGGGGTCGTGAGGACCGTGTCGCCCTCCCTGATACCGATGGCCTCCAGAGCAAGGTGAAGTGCGGCAGTGCATGAATTAACCGCGACAGCATGCTTGCAGCCGATGTACTTAGCGAAATCGCTTTCAAACTGTTTCGTTTTCGGACCGGTCGTTATCCAGCCTGTTTTCAATGTTTCCACGACCGCCTGGATTTCTTCATCTTCAATCAACGGAAGTGAAAAAGGGAGAAAATCATTATTGCTTGAACTCATAGAACGCTCCTTGACGTTATCTGAATTTTCTGCCGCGGCTTCGGAATCGCTTCACATCTTCCCTGCCCGGCCAACCGTAATAATTCCCCCTCGTCATATCGAGAGGACGAGTTTGAACATCGTTTGCGGCAATCTTATCAATAGCTTCAAGTACCATTTCCGCTCCAGTCTGTTTTGAATGACGGATAAAGGAATCCAGCGTATCACGCTCACGAATCGGAAATTTTCTCTGGACCAGTACATCGCCCGCGTCGATCTTTTCGTTTACAAAAAACAATGTGCTCCCTGCTTCTTTTTCACCGTTTGCAAGGACCCAAAATGAAGGCATCACGCCCCGGTAATCCGGCAGCAGTGAACCGTGAAGATTAAGGCAGCCTTTCGGCGCCAGCTGGATCAGGTCCTTTTTAAATATTTGCGGGCAAGATATCGATATGATAAGTTCCGTGCCCCAATCTTTCAGGAGTTGCCGTGTTTCCGGGCTGTTTACATCAAGAACCTGCACATAAGGAATACCATACGCCGCCAGCACCGACTTAAGCGAATAATACTTCCCTGTTTTGCCTCCAAAACGATCCATCACCTTGTGTGAAAGAACCTGGACGGAGAGCATTCCGGCCTCCCAGAAGCCGAACGTTTTAGCATAGCGCAACGCAAGACCCACTGTTGTGGTTTTCTTATAAAGCGGCGGAACAACAACTACTTTAACCTCGTGCTGACCCTTCAGCTTTTCGAGCACAAACTGGTAGAAATCCGGCAAATACAGCGGTTCATCCGGCGTCAAAAAAACAATGCGCATGTTATGTACCAGCCTTTTCACGGTGTTTTTGCAAAATGCCCGATATGGTCCCGAACCGGCTCAACTGGAGAAGTCCGGCTACTTTTGCCTCAAATCCGGCACGCCCGATTCCCTGATGCAGCCTGCGGGTTGTGGGAATATGCTTCTTCATTTCGCGCCATTCCTGAGGGTTAAATTCGTAAGGATGACAGTAGATCACAAACGACATGTTTTCATTTTCAATCCGCTTCAAACATCTCCGTAGAAACCAGGCCGGAAACAAACGAAAATAACCTCCTCCTCCTATCGGGATGCGAAGGCCTGCAGGCCGTTTCAGCTGAAGAACAGTGACCGGCAGTTCTTCCAGAAGACCCGCCGGAGTGTCAATTCTGCTGTATCCCCGTTCAAAGCCTTCTATGCCGTAGCGGGGAGTTTTGAGAGGGAAAATGGATGAGTCATATTTAATGCCGCACTCAACCATGACATCAAATGCCCAAAAGTTGTCTTTGTCGATCGAAAAATCCGGGGCTCGGTACCCGGTTACCGGTTT
>CAZYEF010000318.1:0-2007 GCA_964646375.1 uncultured Nitrospiraceae bacterium
CGGCCGATTCCCTGAATAAGCGTGAGCGGCACCTGAGCAAGACTGTTTAGGAATATTCCAAGACTCAACCACTGCAGTACTCGGGTGGAGTTGTCGGCAAACTCTGCACCGAGCCAGAGCGACAGCCCTTCATGGGCGACGCTGATGAGCAGCAGGATGAGGGGAAACAAACCGAGAAATATGTATTTGACGCTTCTGACATAGTAGAGCTTTACGGTTTCACGGTCATGCAGGAAATGCGATGCGAAGGCGGGAAAAATCACGCTGACCAGTGATCCTGGAATAATCCATAATTTGGTGACGACTTCATACGGGGTCACGTAGTATGCCACCGCGGACAGCGATATGAGAGCGCCGATAAAGAACCGATCCATATAGACCATGATGGGCCCGACGATGTTGGATATGGTCATCCAGGTGCCGAATTTCAGCAGCGGCACGATACCCCGTCCCGGCGACCAACCCCCTTTTCTGAGCTCCGGCATCACGCGCAGGCCGAGAATGGAGTAGGCAAGGCAGACGATTATTTGTTCGAACACGAGGAAAGCGATGATGAAAATCAAGCTTCCTGAAAAAACCAGGACGAGCGCTGGTCCACAGAACGTTATTATGCTTGCCGGAATCCGCACCGCGTTGATAAGATCGAAACGCTGGTATGCGGCGAGGATGCCGCACAGGCCCGCGGTTGATATGATGAAGGGGATGGAAAGCGACAGCAGTGCCAGTGAAATGAGCACCTCCTGTTGCGGTGTGCTCCGGGCGGTCAGAACGTGATGAGCAAGCCAGGGAGAAGCCATGAGCATGATCACTCCCCCTGCGGTTCCGAGCAAAAAGAGTATGCAGAGCGAGGTTCGAACGATGGAGGAAGTATCTTCCCTGTTTCCGGATGCGAGCTTTTCAGCGAGAAACTGTGTAAGAGCGCGGCTGATCCCGAAATCGAACAGGCTGAAATAGCTGATTAGTGTCCATGCGAGGGTTAGAATGCCGAATCGTTCTATGCCCAGTCCGCGTATCAGCAGAGGGATGGTCAGCAGGGCGACGGCAAGCGGCATTGCCTGGCCTGCCAGGTTCCAGAGGGTGTTTTTTACCAGGACTCTGCTGGGGGGCAATCCCTGCGACAGGGAATCTCCCGACTCCTGTGAGGAGAGAGATGCAGCAGGACGCGGGAGGTTGCGTTTATCAAGGGAGCCTTCGGCTCCTGCGCGGGGGGACTCTGCTTCATGCTTTGTGCGCTGGGAGGGTTCTGTCATGGATTGTCACGCTGATTTCCATTCTGCTGGCTGCCTGCGGTTTTTGTTCGCTGTACAACAAGATGCAGAAGGATGTTTTTTCTTTCCACTCCCAGTTGGAGAAGAATCCTGCAGATTTCATCGGGTTTTCTATAGGACGTCACCACGATGCGGTCGTACGGAACGGTGGCAAGCGTTTTGACGGGCTGGATTGTTTTTCCGAAAAAAGTCTGTCCCGCTTTTTCGTCGTCGACCACGGCGGCAAGCTTCATGTCCATTTCGTGCAGGGTGATATAGGCTATTTCCGCTATTTCATCCACGCCCGCAAAAGCGACCTTGCGGACGCCGGCATCCTTCATGGCACAAAACAGTTGTTTGAGATTGCTGCGTGCCTCCCGGTAGATGCGCGTGTAATCGTGCAGCAGGTCGTACGTCAAGCGTGTTTTTTCCGCGAAACCTTTCGGGGTCAGATAATAGGCGTATCGCTTCGGGGGGATTGATTTTACCGTTATATATCCCTTGGCAACGAGATTTCTGATATACGAATTGACAAGGCCGAGGGCGATGCCGAGCCGGCTGCTCAGGTCCCGCTGGGTGAGCGAATCGTTGCTTGAAAGCTCATCAAGAATTTGCAGAGACTTGAAATGATCAATGCCGGGCGGGACGCGACTCATGTTCATATATTGAACATACCATGGGTTCAGAGGCAAGTCAAGTGCGGTTTTTTCAAAAAATCTTTACACCGATTTACTGCGATGCTATCATTGAGACATTCATG
>CAZYEF010000319.1:0-2001 GCA_964646375.1 uncultured Nitrospiraceae bacterium
CGTACATGCAGGGACTCATGAGCGCCTATAGCCAGCGCATTCTTGCGTTGGGCAGGGAATAAAAGTAAAACTATGTCGGTATGTGCCGATATATTGTATAGCCATCTTTGACTTGGACAACAGCTTCTATAACAGCACAAAGAATCGGTATTTGTGCGATGCCGATTATTTTGTAAGACCAATGAGATTTTCAGCATGCACGTAATACTCCTTCTGGAAAATTGTATTCTCCAAATATACCCAAATAAAATAGACGTTTTTTCCCAGCACAATAATCTGAACAGTTAAAGAATTATTGTCGCTGTCCGATAAGAGAAATGGATGACTATTGTAGATTCCTTGAATCATCGACAATCTGATAATGAATGAAGCTGATAATATTTATTTTTTCAACAAAATTTTTGACATGTAGTTCGGTGACAAAAAGAGGACCCATGGACCAGAGGCTGTCCGTAAATCTTGGTAATTTAATTCTTTCTCTTTCTGATGCCATGGATCTTGTTGATCAGTCTGTAGCTCTGCATCAGCAGCGAGCGGCCTTTATTGCATGGGAACTGGGGAAAATTGCAGACCTTTCAAAAGAAGCCATAGAGCGATTGTTCATTGCCGGCTTGCTGCATGATATCGGCGCGCTGTCACCTGAAGAAAAAATCAGCCTTCATGCGTTTGAAACAACAGATACGGAAAGGCATTGCCTCCGGGGATTTTTGCTCTTGCAAACCGTTCCTTGGCTGGCAAGCGCAGCAAATATTGTCAGATACCATCATCACGAATGGCGGCAGCATGATGAGCCTATTACCAGCCAGCTTATGCTGGAGTCGCAGATTCTGTTTCTTTCAGATTATCTCGAACGGAGCATCCGCAGGGATGTCTATATTCTTCATCAAGATGATCTGCTCAGAGAAACAATAGCGGCACTTTCCGGAACAGCCCTCCACCCGGACGTTGTTGATCTGTTCAGGCAGTTGTCGCGTCGTGAGGAATTCTGGCTTGATCTGGTATCGCCCAGGCTTTATTCTCTTTTACTGCACAATGGACCGTACCGCCATCAGAATATAGATATTGAATCCATCGAGAGTATAGGCGAGCTTTTCAGGAACATCATTGATTTCCGTTCCCGTTTTACATCAACACATTCTTCAGGGGTCGCGGAATGCGCTTCCGTGCTGTCAAAATTATTCGGATTTAGCGATGCCGAGGCGAATTTGATGCGGGTGGCAGGCAATTTTCATGATATCGGCAAGTTGTCCGTGCCGAATTCCATCCTGAACAAACCGGCCAAGCTGACAAAGGAAGAGTTCGCCGTTATCAGGCAGCATACATACCATACTTTTTCGATTATGCAAACCATCGGAGGATTGCAGCATATAGCCGAATGGGCTGCGTTCCATCATGAACGGCTGGACGGCTCCGGGTATCCCTTTCATCACGAAGCAAACAGAATCGGCAGCGGTTCAAGAATCATGGCAGTTGCAGATATCTTTACGGCAGTGGCTGAGGATCGACCCTACCGTCAGGGGCTTGAGTATCCGGAAGTTGAAAAGATTCTCAAAAAATAAGCAGAGATGAATTTTATCGATAAAAGGATTGTAAATCTTTTGATAAAGAACTATGGCGAGGTGCATAAAGCCGTAAAAAACTGTCAGGACGCCACGAAAGACTTTTATGAACGACAGTTCGCCGCGATTGATAATCCTGTTATTAAAGACAAAAACAAAACGTAGATGGGTTGCAAGCAGCTATGTGCATGTGTAAAAAATATCCCGACCGATGCAAACAGAAGGAGAGGATATGCGGCTGCGATCGCGGTTGAGATTAATGAGGGCGCACAACCCTGGATATTCGGTTTTGAAAACTACGTACTATCCTCCCAAAAACTGAAATAAACCCGTATGATGCTTTACGGAATGAATTGACAGATTTTGGCTTCCCACAACCCTATGCACTATTATTGGGCATACTGCGCAATGCCGTTGCCGAATGACCAGTTCTCTTTCTTGA
>CAZYEF010000320.1:0-1984 GCA_964646375.1 uncultured Nitrospiraceae bacterium
CCGTGATCCTCACGAAAATGGGGTGGATCAGGCGCGTGAAGACCGTGGGAGAAAATCTGCGGTTCAAGGAGGGAGACGATCTCCTGGCGCTCCTGCCCGCAAATACGCGGGACAATATCGCCATTTTTTCCTCAGCGGGAAAAGTATACGTGGTGAAGGCCAACGATCTTCCCTCCGGTGCGGGCTTCGGCGAGCCGGTCCAGAGCCTGTTTAAATTCGGCGACGGCGAGCGGCCGGTGTCCGCAATGAACTTCACGACCGTTTTCAGCGGAGGTGCTGCCGCAGGTGAAGAACAGGGAAAACAGGCCCAACTTTCGCTCGGAGCGGAAAATGCGATCGCTCTCAGCGTTTCGGCAAAAGGGATCGGATTCAAGTTCGAGCTTACCCAGTTCAACGCCGTAACCACGCGCGCGGGAAAGAAATTCGCCGGCGTCAAAGCCGGTGACAGCATAATGGGTGTGGATATCATCGACCTGCCGAATGTGCTGTTCCTCACCACCGAGGGCAAGGCGGTTGTCGTGTCAGCAAAAGACATCCCCCTGCTCTCGGGCGCGGGTAAAGGTGTCAAACTCGTGAATGTCAAAGCCGGGGAAGTAGCATTCTTCCGGCCTGTGCGAAAAGGCGACCAGGTGAGGGTGATCGACGAAAAAGGTAAGGAAAAAACCATAGACCTCAAGGCCTACGGTGTAATGACGCGCGGCAGTGTCGGGCTGAAGGCGGTAAAGGCGGTCAGGTTCGCGTAGCAGGGAACAGTGACCCTCTGTTACTTCTAAATACTATGAAAAGTTATCGCAAAGAACTCTCGTTCAATATTCCCTCACGCAGGGGCTTCATAAATATCACCCCGCAGGTGGAAGACTGCCTCCGCGAAAGCGGAATCAGGGAAGGCCTGATTCTGGTGAATGCCATGCACATCACTGCGTCGGTATTCATCAACGATGACGAGTCCGGGCTGCATCATGATTATGACGTCTGGCTAGAGAAACTCGCGCCGCATGAGCCGGTTTCGCAGTATCAGCACAACCGGACCGGCGAGGACAACGGCGATGCCCACCTGAAGCGGCAGGTCATGGGTCGCGAGGTGGTTGTAGCGATCACGAACGGCAGACTCGACTTCGGTCCCTGGGAACAGATATTCTACGGTGAGTTTGACGGGAGAAGAAGGAAGCGGGTGCTGGTGAAGATCATCGGAGAGTAACGAAGTCTGACTTACCCGCAGCAGCTGCTGCCACTTGTTCCCGACGTATCACTGCACCCGCAGGTCGGCTCCCCGCCGGTGATCATGCCGTTGATGATGGCGGCGGCGCATCCCACGCCAGCCTTGACCGTAATGGCGCCGAAATCGCAGTTCCTGGCGCAGGCACCGCATTCCAGACACAAATCCTTGTCCGTAACAGCGGCCCGCTTGTCCTGCATGACAAAGACTCCGCGAGGGCAGACCTCGACGCACCGCCCGCATCCCGCGCACTTGTCCGCGGCATATTCCAGTGTTGTAACATCTGAAAGATACTTCATAGAATCCCCCATTCCCTGATCTTGTACAAAACCACCAGCAGCAGCGTTATTCCGGACGCGCCGATGTAAATCGGAAGTCCTGTTTTCAGCTCCTTTTTCACCCCGGACATTCCGGTAAAAGTCGTTGATCCGGTGAACTGAAGCGCGATATACGAACTCAGCAAGGGGAAAAACAGCCACGCTATAACAAGAAGCAGGATGCTGCTCTGCAGCGCGGCATTCATAAACGGCGTGACCATTGACAAGGACAGAATCCCCATAAACCATCCTTTCACCGCGAACGAACGGACCGGAATGAACGGAAGCAATACCGGCGTCAGCAACGCGCCTGCGATAACAGCCACAAGTCCGAGCACCAGAAACGGCAAGCCGCCCGTCCATGCCTGCTGGAACAGGATGCCGGAAGGTTGGAGACCGAAGATGAGCAGAACCGCTGCGGCAAACCACGGATACTTTTTCATGAACGGGT
>CAZYEF010000321.1:0-1984 GCA_964646375.1 uncultured Nitrospiraceae bacterium
AGGAGGTGAAAAATTCATTTTGTTTCGAGGTCGAAACACATTAAAAATGCAAAGGAGGTTTGCATGAAACAGTTCAAATTGATAGGGATACTTTGCCTTGCGGCAGTATACCTGTTGGCTTCCGGTGCGGCGTTCGCGGCGGGGCAAAAAGAGGCAGGCAAAGAAGGAAAAAAAACCGTCGTACTGCTTATGATCGGTATGGAATCCCCCTACTGCCCGCCGTACGTGTCCAATTTTACCACAAAATTGAACGAAGCGGGAATCAGCACATTCATGTTCAACGCGAAATTCGATGCTCAACTTCAGGCTTCTCAGATGGATGATGCCATAGCGATGAAACCGAATCTGATCGTACTATTTGCAGCCGACTCTCAGGCTATCGTTCCGGGCATCAAAAAGGCCTTTGATGCTGGGATCCCTGTGCTCATGAGCAATAACCGGCCGGTTAAAGAGTCCGAGGCGTATACGATAGGGTATGTTGGCCCGGATTACTATACCCAGGGGCAGCTTGCCGGAGAAATGATGAACGAACTTTTGCAGGGTAAAGGGAAAATCGTCATGATCGAAGGTCTCGCAGGCCAGGAAGCCCAGATAAACCGCGCCAATGGATTCATCGACAAACTGAAAGAGTTGAACGCTCAAATTGAGATTCTATCGCGCCAGCCAGCTTATTGGCGAAAGGATAAGGCGGTACAGGTCATGCAGGATTTCATAACGCGATTCGGCACTCAACTGAATGCCGTGTACGGTCATGACGACACCTTAGGTATCGGCGCTGCGATTGCGATGGAAGAAGCTGGAATCAAAAAAGGAGCCATACCCATTGTCGGCATCGGAGGAAGCAGGGAAGGCCTCAAGGCAGTGGCCGACGGCATCATGTACGGCACTATCATGCAGTCCCCTGTAGTGGAAACGAACAAGCTTGTGCCTGTAATCATCGATATCCTTGCGAAAGGGATGAAAGCCCAGGATAAGCTCGATCCGTACTGGCAGTTCATGGAAATGCCGAAAGTCAGCAAAACCAATGTGGATAAGTATCTCCCCGGTGATTGGTGATCCATCCGTATAGCCGGAGCGATCCGGCTATACCCGGAACGCCGGGCAGCTCTTCGGAGCGGCGTTCCGGGTATAGGAGGCTGTCCATGGAGCATATACTGTTCAAGCAGAAAGTGAGACCGGAAAAACGCGAGGAATACATCAAGGCGCACAAAGATTGCTGGCCCGATTTGTTGCGGATGCTCAAAACATCGGGTGTAGAGCGGGAGCTGATCTGGATCGATGGCGATGAGCTCTATATTTATGTCATGGCAGAGCATTTCGATGCCGCAATGGAAAAACAGTCGCAAGACAGTATCTTCCAGCGATGGGTCGAAAAGATGAGTCCGCTTCTCGAAGTCATGCAGGATTATACGGGTAAGGGGAATGTGGTGCGGCTTGAGAAGATATTCGATCTTGAAGCCCAACTGAAAACGGCAGATGCGCCTGTAAACCATTAACCACGAAAAGGAGGGTATGCCATATGGAGAAGGCACTGACAAAAGAGGATCGGGTTTTACGCACTATAAAAAGGAAGGAAATCGATTATCTTCCGAGTCAGATCAATTTTGCCGATCGCTCCAGGTATAAGGAAATAAGCAAGGCGCTCAGGCTCTCCTCAGAAGATGAATTGGATGCTTATCTGGAAAACCATTTGTTCCTGACGCTTACGCTTCAGGATAAACCCATCATGTATCGGGACGACAGACAGATCATAGGATCATTGAAGCAACAAGGATTTGCCGATCCGGACTGGGAGAACGGCGTGGTGTACGATTCCTGGGGAGCGGGGTACAAGGTCGGAGTAGGATCTTTTTTTGTCGCATTCCACCCTCTCCAGGGGAAAACGGATACCTCCGCAGAGAGCCATATGCCTGTTCGCCTCAAGGCCGCAGCGAAGGAAAAGAGTCTCGAACATGCAGTGAAGCTGTTTTCGGCTCCGCCGGTG
>CAZYEF010000322.1:0-1958 GCA_964646375.1 uncultured Nitrospiraceae bacterium
CCGCTTGTTGAGCAGGCGTCGGCCCTTTGGCGCCCTGCGCAAGCCAGCCTGCGACAATTTCCAATTCTTCCTGTTTGAGCGGAGGAAAACCGTACGGCATGCCGCGGTTCGGATGCTTCTCCAGATATCCTCCCAACTCCTTTTGATTCTCGGAGCACGTCAGGTCTTCCGACTCAGGATAGTACTCCCCTATGCTCTTCGGGTTCGCAATTTTATGAGACAGCAGTTGAATCATGATCGAATCATTCAATCCGTTCGAAACAGTGCTTTCGGTGACACTGAAGAATTTTTTCTTACGCCACTCCTCGGTGGTCTCCGCATCAATAAAAAGGCGCGTCGGATCCATGGAAGTGAGCCGGGAGGCGTTGTACACGGCCCTTTTCGTAGCGCCGCGGTCCGCGCCTTCGTACGAATCAAGCTTCAACTGGCAGGGGGAATTATAACAGGAATGGCAGACAGTGCAGCGCTTGTCCAGAATGGGTTTTACTTCTTTCAGATAATTGACTGTCCTTTTCGGAACTTTTACCTGCACAGGCGGCAGCGCTTTCGCCGCGCACCCGGCAACAAACACGATCAAAAAAAAAGCTATGACTTTATTCTTCATACTGAGGAAATCTCCTTGAACAAGGAAGTGGCAACAGCAGCACTGCTCTGTAATAGAAAAACTACTGGAACGGTGAAGGTTTCAACGCGGCTGTTTGAACAAATCGCTCTGCAGCCCCTTTTTCATTATTTTTAAATCTTTTATCAATCCGTTTGATATGGAATAGATCCAGCCATGGATATACAATTTTCTTCCCTGACGCCAGGCTTTCTGCACGAGCGTGTTGTTTGCCAGGTTTTTTACCTGTTCTATCACATTCAATTCGCACATCTGATCGTGTGTTATCTTCCCATGCTTCGGCATCATTACCTTTACATTTTCGAGCCAATGCTCCAGAAGTCCGTTGATCTTATGGTCCATGACAGCGTCTATGCCGCCACAGCCGTAGTGTCCGCAGACAATAATATGCTTCACCCGCAATACTTCGATGGCATATTGCAGAACACACATCAGATTCATATCAGTATTAATAACTTGGTTCGCTATGTTTCTATGGACAAACACTTCTCCGGGCATCAGTCCGGTCACCTGATTTGCCGGCACTCTGCTGTCGGAGCAGCCGACCCACAAATACTTCGGCTTATGCTGTTTTTCCAGTTTTCTGAAAAAATTCGGATTCTCTGCAGCGATCTGGTTTGCCCATTCTTTGTTGCTGTTCAGCAATTTAATAATATCTTTCATGATTGTTGTACCTTTATTCGGTAAAGTAATGCTCGTCCTGTGAGCATATATCATTACAGAGTTATCTTCGTTCCCCGGTCTTCCGGAGTCATCCCCCCGCTGTAGTCAACCACTTTCTGCGGAGCAGCAGGATTGTACATTTTCGCGTAGGAATCGGTCATCAGAAGGTCTTTTGCCCGGTTTACCGTGGCTTTATCACCCAGCCCGACATTTCGAAGTTCTATGCCGTGCCTGGTTATGCTGAAAAATCTGAAAGCGCAGGGATATGTGACAATTGCCGGGTCCGCCACGTAGGTGATCCTGCCGTCATTAATCACACGGGTGGTATGATGATGGCCGGATATGACCAGCCTGACATTCTGAAACTGCTTCAGGAGTTCACGCACCTCTTCATGGTTTTTAACCATCCAGAAGGACCAGTCCGGAGAGGTGTCTCTGTCCGTGGTGGGCATTAATAGCTGATGGGTAAAAATGATAACAAGTTTTTTCTTCTGGTTCGCCATCAGTTCGGATTCAAGCCATTTCAGCCCCTTCTTTGTTGCGAAACCGTAAGGCTTGCCGTCAACGGTCACATCGAAACCGATGGCTCTCACTCCCCGCGCGGGATCAAAGGCCCAGGAAGAACGGCCCGGCCTCAGTCCTTTGTTATACCATATGTTAAGATAGTCTTCGC
>CAZYEF010000323.1:0-1952 GCA_964646375.1 uncultured Nitrospiraceae bacterium
CAATCGTGCCGTCGGGAACCGTAAGGAAAACAGCATCCATACTGCTCTCGAAAAGTGCCCGATAATACGTATCTTCCGGTGAACGCGGGGTTCCTGAATTCATTGTCAACCTTTACCATGTCGTGCTGTTCTTCGAAAGTGAAACTTGTGGTGAAAAGGTAATTTGAATCATTGCTTAGGGTGTGAACACCTTTTTGTGTTTATTGCCGTCTGCGACGTAGGAGAGCACAGAGGCGGCTTACGTGGCATGTCGGCAGTTTTTCTTATTGTATTGGCTTTATCTCTATCAAAATGAATCCGATCCAGGTTCTGCTGCTTACACAAAAATGCTTTATATAACGCATCCATTTCTTCAGGTGTGCAGACATGTACGGCATGAGAGCTTAGTTTTTCAGATTTTTCAATAACTGCGTGTAGCAGTTCGCATGGATAGATTTGGCACAAACCGCAGTTTTCAAGTCCTTTCCCATAAGCACAGGCACGGACTTCCGAATAAGCACAGTCGTTTTCCGGTCTGCACCCATAACAAGCCATGCCTTGAGGTGGAAAGGATGGATCACGTAACCCAAGGCGAACCCACAATTCTTTTACTTTCTCCAATTCTTCGGTTTCTCCGCTTTGAGTGGCAAGATACCTGGAACAAAAAGAGCAATTATCACCGCAAATACCTATACTATCCATTCATCATTCCTCTTGACAAACGTCTTGAGGGTGTGCGGGTTCACTGCAACACCCGATGATTATGCTTTGTTATCGTTTTCTGGGCCAGGCCAGAAATGAGGATTCCAGGCCACCTCCCACAAATGGCCATCAGGGTCGGCAAAATATCCAGAGTAGCCACCCCAAAAAACATCCTGAGCCGGTTTGATAAGCGTTCCACCACTCTGAACAGCTTGGCTCAGAACCTCCCGGACTTCCTCTTTGCTTGATACCACATGAGCTAGTGTAATGCCTCGAAAGCCCGTTCCATTTGCATTGACAGCGGCATCTTCAGCAAGTGCATTCCACGGGTACAATGCCAACCATGACCCGTTTAATATGAAGAAGGCTGCCCCTCCTTCAAATGGCATTCGTGGAAAACCGAGCCCTCTTTCGTAGAACTCAGCTGACTTTTTTAAATCTGCAACTCCGAGCGTAATCATATTGATACGCGGTTTCATTGATATCTCCTTTTGGCATAACGGCGATGGCTTTGTCCCGCTTCCGGCGTGTCGTAAGCCGGGTTGGGACCTCATTTATTCTTTCTATTGAGATTTGGAGACGCGACCCCTAATACCATGATACTTCGCGGCGTCTATAACCCATTTGCGAATTTCTGAATCAGGTATATGCGCTCTCAAATCTTCATTGGTCTCTGGGACATACCACATTACTTGCAGAGGAGAAGAAAAAGAGAAGGAAAATAAGAATCAACTGTCTTTTCATTGAAAGTTCCTTTTCAAGGGGCGAACTCCAGCCCCTCGCATCAACCTCTTCACGGGCAGGTGGTCACGGGGCTGCCGCAATGGCTGTCCGGCACCAGGCATCCCGTTGTCATTGAAAACGTCTTCATCCCATCTCACCGGAATCCTGCTGATTGATTTTTTCAAACAGAATATATATTCATTATATGTTTCAAGTCAAAGGAGAAGTGTCCCTGCAATCAAAGTCCCGGATGCGGTCTTCCCTGCTCGAAGGCCGCACTGCGCGATAGGGAAGGGAGAGCTTTCAAGCCGCAAGGATGGAGTATACTTGAAAAAAGAAATCCTCCATTCCGAGGAGCGAATCCATGAAACCCCTTTTCCACCCTAGCCTGGTGAACGGACCCTTCGACGATCCGGCTCTGTATATCGACTTCCTGTTCGAAAAAAGGGCCATCCTCTTCGACCTGGGGGACTTGCACGCCCTTCCTTCGCGAAAGATCCTGCGCATCAGCCATGCCTTTGTCTCCCATACCCACATGGATCACTTCG
>CAZYEF010000324.1:0-1933 GCA_964646375.1 uncultured Nitrospiraceae bacterium
AGTTTTTCAAGCGTCACTTTTTGCTGCATTACGCTTTTAAATTCGTTATAGAGCAGGTATACTTCATCAGCCTCATCGGACGAGAATCGTTCGACGACATGTTTCCCAATGTCTGCTGCTTTTTCGTAGGAAATCGAACCTAGGTCGGCCCAGACCGTACCCACGGTATATGCAGGCCGTTTGCGGAAAAAATCGCGTCCTTTTCTGCCTACGACATCAACCAGCACTTGCTTGCCTTCCTCTGAAAACTGTCTGACGGCTTCCACCGCCTTACGCACAATGTTGGTATTATACGCTCCGCAGAGTCCACGATCTGAGGTGAGCACAATAAGTTTGACTTTTTTGGGTTCCCGTTTTGCCAAGAGCGGGTGCTGCGTTCGCGGGGCGCCGGCGGCAAGATTGGCAATAACCTGCAGCATCTTTCGCGCATACGGCCGCGCGGAAATCACACGGTCCTGAGCGCGGCGAAGTTTGGCCGCAGCAACCATTTTCATGGCTTTCGTTATTTGCTGGGTTTTCTTGACGCTCGTTATTTTTCTTTTAATATCTCTTAAGCTGGGCATGAAAAATCCCTTTTCCTGACCTGTAGTGCCGCTGAGAGCGACGCGCAGATGAAATTCGCCTCTGCCCGCGCTCGGAGGTGCACGGTTTTATGCCGTAAAGGTTTTTTTGAATTCTTCAATAGCCGCTTTTGTCCGGGCCTTGATATCCTCGTCAATTTGTTTCTTGGCTGCGATCTCACTCAGCAGAGACTGATGCGTGCTTGTCGCGAACCGGAGCAGTTCCTGTTCGAACTTCTTAACCGCTTGCACCGGAACATCATCTACGTAACCGTTGGTACCCGCAAAAATAACAAAGATTTGCTGCTCAACCGGCAGCGGTGAATACTGATCCTGCTTCAGAAGCTCAACCATGCGTTGGCCGCGGTTCAGCTGGGCCAGCGTTGCCTTGTCGAGATCGCTGCCGAACTGGGCGAATGCTGCAAGCTCGCGGTATTGGGCAAGGTCAAGACGAAGCGTACCTGCCACCTGCTTCATGGCTTTGACCTGGGCGCTGCCGCCTACGCGGGAAACGGAGATACCAACGTTGATTGCCGGCCGCACGCCTGAGTAGAAAAGGTCGGTTTCCAGGAATATCTGACCATCCGTGATCGAGATAACGTTTGTTGGAATATACGCGGAAACGTCGCCTGCCTGGGTTTCGATAATCGGAAGCGCGGTAAGAGAACCGCCTCCAAGTTTATCGGACAGTTTTGCCGCGCGTTCAAGCAGCCGTGAATGGAGATAAAACACATCGCCCGGGTATGCTTCGCGTCCCGGAGGACGGCGGAGAAGCAGTGAGAGCTGGCGATACGCCGTAGCCTGTTTTGACAGGTCATCATACACAATCAAGGCGTGTTTACCGCTGTCACGGTAATATTCTCCGATGGTGCAGCCCGTATAAGGGGCAATAAACTGGAGCGGAGCCGGGTCGGATGCCGTCGCCGACACAATGAGCGTGTACTCCATCGCTCCGTGCTCTTCGAGTGTTTTGATCACCTGGGCGACGGTGGACCGCTTCTGACCAATGGCCACATAGATGCAAATAACGTTCTGGCCTTTTTGGTTGATGATGGTATCGATTGCAACGGCCGTTTTTCCGGTCTGTCGGTCGCCGATAATGAGTTCGCGCTGTCCGCGACCGATCGGAATCATGGCATCGATAGCTTTCAGGCCAGTCTGAAGCGGTTCACGAACCGACTGACGCTTAACAATTCCCGGCGCGATGACTTCAATTTTTCGAAATTCCTTTGAAGCAATGGGGCCTTTGCCGTCAATGGGCTGTCCAATGCCGTTCACCACGCGACCCACGATAGCGTCGCCGACAGGGACTTCGGCAATTCTTTTGGTGCGTTTTACGACATCGCCCTCACGGATCTGCGAGTCGTCACCCA
>CAZYEF010000325.1:0-1933 GCA_964646375.1 uncultured Nitrospiraceae bacterium
TGGAGACGACGACACCGTATGACGTGGTGCTGATGGGGGATTACAATATCGGAGGAGACGCATGGTGCTCAAGAAAAATTCTTGAAGAAATGGGGCTGCGGGTGATCGGACAGTGGACCGGCGACGGGACCGTCAATGAAATCGCAACTGCGCATAAAGCAAAACTGATACTGATTCATTGCTACCGTTCCATGAATTATATAAGCCGCCATATGGAAGACACCTACGGCATCCCGTGGGAAGAGTTCAATTTTTTCGGCCCGACCAAAATAGCGGCTAGTATCCGGAAAATTGCGGCTCACTTTGATGACTCTATTAAGGAAAAAGGTGAAGCAGTGATTGCGAAATATAAACCCATGATGGATGCCGTCATTGCGAAATACCGCCCGCGGCTTGAAGGAAAGAAGGTTATGCTGTACGTCGGAGGATTGCGTCCACGGCATACTGTTGGTGCGTATGAAGACCTCGGAATGGAGATTGTCGCCTCTGGATATGAATTCGCGCATGATGATGATTACACCCGCACCTATCCACTGATGCAAAAAGGAGCTTTGATCATGGATGACGCGTCCGAATATGAACTGGAGGAGTTTACTCATAAACTAAGGCCCGATCTTGTTGGTGCCGGCATCAAGGAAAAGTACACCTACCATAAGATGGGCATACCATTCCGACAGATGCACTCCTGGGATTATTCAGGGCCTTACCACGGATACGATGGGTTCCCGGTGTTTGCACGGGACATGGACGCAGCGGTCAACAGCCCCACGTGGAAGTTGATCCGGAAAAGAAAATAAAATTACAGCAAAGAACGCGGGCGTACATCCAGATACTGCTTCGCGAAGGAAAGTTTTGGAGGATACCATGAAGGTGAAAGATCATAGCGAACTGTTCCGAGGGGCAGACTATCTTAAACAGTGTGAGCAGAAAAAAGAGTTTGAAGACGCATATTCCGAGGATGAGGTGAAGCGGGTATCAGACTGGACGAAAACAGAGGAATACAAGGAAAAAAACTTTGAGCGGAAGCATATTAAGATCAACCCGGCAAAAGCATGCCAGCCGCTAGGAGCGCTTTACTGCGCCTCCGGTTTCGAAAACACACTTCCATTCATACAGGGAGCCCAGGGCTGTGCAGCGTATTTCCGGAGTCAATTGAACCGCCATTTTAAAGAACCTGTGCAGGCGGTATCAACTTCGATGACAGAAGACGCGGCAGTGTTCGGCGGTTTAAACAATATGATCGAAGGACTGGAGAACGCTTACTCATTGTACAAGCCGAAAATGATGTCTATTTTTACGACGTGCATCGCTGAGGTCATCGGTGACGACTTGAACTCTTTTTTGAAAACGGCTCACGAGAAAAAGGTAATACCGGAGGATCTGCTGACGCCACATGCAAATACCCCGAGCTTTGCTGGCACGCATATTACCGGCTACGATAACATGCTGAGAGGCATCCTGAGACACCTGACCGGGGGTAAAAAAAGAGAACCGAACGGAAAGGTAAATATTATTCCAGGATTCGACGGATATGTCGGAAACATTAGGGAAATCAAACGGCTCTTGGACCTCATGGTCATCCCGTATACAGTTCTTGCCGACGTTAGTGATCAATTTGACTCTCCGAACACCGGGGTTGCAAAAATTTACACTGGTGGCACATCATTAGCGGACACTATGGATTCAATCAATGCCTCCTTAACGGTCGCGCTCCAGAAGTATTCAACGGTACGGACGATGGACTACATCGGGAAAACATGGAAGCAGAAGACGCTTGTCGCAAATCCGATCGGGGTGAAGCGTACAGACGCATTTCTTGAGGAACTCAGCAGCATATCAGGCAAACCGATTCCGCGCGAACTGGAAGACGAGCGCGGCCGGCTTGTGGACGCCATGATTGATTCTCATCCCTATGTGCACGGAAAACGATTTG
>CAZYEF010000326.1:0-1922 GCA_964646375.1 uncultured Nitrospiraceae bacterium
GATGACCGGGATATTATTTTAGCCGGGTGCCTGATCAACTACTACGCCAGATAAGGTAACTTCCGGCTTCATTACGCGGCACAGGCATAAGGAACACAATCAATGATCCTTAAACCAGGCACTTTATGGGATCAACTTTCGCGGGTCACCGAGCGCGCGATTGCCGCGGGTGCGCTTCTGCCTGTTCCCACTGAATACTCTTTTATCGAAGACAGCGGGATTCGCTTTCTTGTCAGAGTGCTGGCAGGTTTGGCGCGGAAACATGAGGCCTGGAAAAAGCAGGTTGCAGCATCCGTGGCGGGAGAGACCGTAAATCCGTTTCTTCCGCCTGAAAAAGAGCTTACCATCGCGGACATTTCCGATACACACATTGCTGTCCTGAACAAGTTCAATGTGGTGAAACACCACCTGCTGGTCATCACCAGGCAGTTTGAAGACCAAGAGTCTCTTCTGACACCTACAGACTTTGAAGCGTTCTGCCTGTGCATGGCCGAATTCAACGGTCTGGGATTCTATAACGGCGGCAGAACAGCAGGCGCAAGCCAGCGGCACAAACATCTTCAGATAATACCGCTTCCTCTTGCTCCCGCAGGTCCCGCAATCCCTCTGGAACCGCTGTTTCCCCAAACACCGCCTTATCTGCTCAACACCATTCCCGTCTTTCCCTTCCTGCACTCGTTTGTACGGTTGGAGCAAGGGCTTGCGTCGTCACCGGCTGAAGCGGCAAAAAAAATGTTCTCCCTTTACAATGCCATGATGTCCAGCGTTGGCATGGCAATCTCTTCAGTAAACAGTCCCGTTCGTCAGTCCATGCCCTACTGTTTTCTTGCAACGCGCAATTGGATGCTGCTCGTACCGCGATCCAGGGAATCGTTTGGAGATATTTCCCTCAATTCTCTGGCCTACGCGGGCTCTTTTTTCGTTCAGAATGAGCACCTGCTGGAAACACTGAAAAATCGCGGTCCTCTAACCGCGCTGCGCAGCGTTGCCCTGCCAAAGTAGAGTAGCCGCCGTAATCTTTCTGTTTCCGATTTCTTCATGAATTTCGTCCAGCTCGCATTTCCTGGCACTTCCTCCCCCATACGTTGTGATATCATGGAACAAAGAATTGAGGAATCCGCTGATATTTCATCCAGTGCGTGTTTTTCATACTACATTCGTACCAAGGAGGTTTTCCATGGACACAATGAAAATTTCGAGTATTGCATTTGCACAAAACGGACATATTCCGGCAAAATACACCTGCGACGGTGCCGATATAAACCCTCCTCTGAAAATAGAACATGTCCCTGCAGGAGCAAAATCACTGGCGCTGATCGTTGACGATCCGGACGCTCCTGCAGGTACCTGGGTGCATTGGGTTGTGTGGAACATCAACCCATCCATCCAGGAGATACAAGAGGATTCCGTTCCACGGGGCGCGTCTCAGGGTCTGACGGATTTTAGAAGACAGGCCTACGGCGGCCCCTGCCCCCCGTCAGGAACACACCGCTATTTCTTCAAACTGTACGCCCTCGACTCACTGCTTACCCCCGGCCCGCGCGCAACAAAAACTGCGCTGGAAAACACCATGAAAGGCCACATCCTTGCCCAGGCCGAACTGGTCGGTCTGTACGCAAGAAAGTAACGCCAGAAGCTTCGATATTTCCGGCGGATAGAATTTGGGCTTTTCCCGCAAGAGCTGTAAACACAAAAAATTTTTTGTGGACAGGGTGCAGGCGGTCTCCCTGTTTTTGCTTGACAAAAAACACACGTTCCTGTAAATTTTTAGAAATCTCTTCAGCTATTCCCTTCATTTTCAGGAGCGTGCATTATGAAAGAAGCGCCGTTACTTCTCCCCGAACTGCATAACATACCTGCATATGTCACCTATACCTGGCTGGCCATGGCCATTCTTATCGGTCTCGCACTTATTGCCCGTT
>CAZYEF010000327.1:0-1918 GCA_964646375.1 uncultured Nitrospiraceae bacterium
TGTTTTATTCTTTGTTGTTGACTTTGAGTGTACTCTAACACGTATATTGAAATTGATTTGTACATAGAGAGTGTGATGTCAGAATAGAGGAGGATGTGTTTCAAATCCTGATGTTTGAGAAAGGGAAGGTATGTTGTACAGGAAATTCGGAAAGACAAACGAGATGGTTTCCATCTTAGGCTTTGGGTGCATGAGGCTTCCTCTGCTCTCAGGAGGAGATCCTGCCCGGATCGACGAAAAACTGGCGCTTCGACTGATTCGCTATGCCATTGACGAAGGGGTAACCTATATAGATACCGCATATCCTTATCATGGCCCAGGAAGAGAAAAAAGCGGACAGAGCGAGCCGTTTGTGGCAAAAGCATTGAAAGACGGATACAGGAAAAAGGTAAAATTAGCGACAAAGCTCCCCAGTTGGCTGGTAAAGACGCGGCAAGACATGGATCGATACTTGAACGAGCAACTGAAACGGCTGGAGACGGATTTCATCGATTTTTATCTGATACATAACCTGAATACGCATGTGTGGCCTATGCTAGCAAAAATCGGCCTCGCGGAATTTCTCGACAGTGCACTGAAAGATGGCAGGATAAAATACGCGGGATTTTCATTCCATGATAAGACGAGTTTGTTCAAAGAAATAGTAGATTATTACGATTGGTCCTTTTGTCAGATACAGTACAACTATCTGGACGAGAGTTTTCAGGCGGGAAAAGCCGGGTTGAAATACGCAGCGCAGAAGGATCTGGGCATTGCCGTCATGGAACCTCTGAAAGGGGGGAAATTAGCCAATAATCTCCCCGAAGCCGCACAAAGGATTTTTGATCAGGCGGAAGCAAAAAGGACGCCGGCGGACTGGGCCTTACGGTGGGTTTTGAATCATCCGGAAGTTTCCGTGGCATTGAGTGGCATGAATGCCATGGATCAGGTCACCGGAAACTTGAAAACGGCAAGCGAGACCCAGGCGAACTCTCTTTCCGCAAACGAGATAGAAGCACTGGATCAGGTAAAAAGAATTTTCAAAAAAAGGATTAAAGTCGATTGTACCACCTGCGGTTATTGCATGCCCTGCCCTGCGGGAGTGGATATTCCCACTTGTTTCACGATGTACAACAATTACCACATGTTCGGCAGCGAAGACGGGTATAACCGTTGGCTTGCCCCGCAGCAACGGGCATCGATGTGTACGGAATGCGGAACCTGCGAAACCCATTGCCCGCAGGGTATTTCGGTCCGTCGGGAATTGAAAAATGTCTGCGCTCTCTTCGAATAGAACAGGCGGCAGCCTCCGGCAATTTTGTAACTGCGCCGACACTGGGCCAGTCGGCTATTCCGCTATCGATGTGACGATCGGCTTCAGCTCGATGTCGAGGTCCTGCTCCATTTCGAGCGCAGCGAGATCCCGCCGGACTTTGCTCAGGGAAACAGAAGCAGGAAGCACGACGCGCGCGCGCATATGGAACAGGGGTGTGCCGGTCAGGGGAGCAGGTGTGGTTTCGGTTTCCAGATCTTCTATATTGATATCGTACTTTTTCAGCATGGACGTGACTGAATGGACAATGCCGGGAGTATCCTGAGACACGGTTTTCAGAATGCAGGGTATTCCCTTGTGCGGGGCCGCAGGCGGGCTCGTTTTTCTGAAAAATACGGAAAGCCCGATCTTTTCCCGCGATTCCTGCAATTGCTGTTCCAAATCGTTCAAGGCATCCATGGATCCTGAAACGAGCATAATGACTGCGAATTCCCCTCCCAGCACCGCCATTTTGCTTTCTTCGATGTTGCAGGCCAGCTCCGCCACAAACCCCGATATATCGTCGACTATTCCTACCCTGTCTGCTCCGATAGCAGAGACGATTGCGAATGCTTTATTCATACTGCCCCTTTGTGATATAAGTGTAATCCCGTTCCTCTTGCCTGT
>CAZYEF010000328.1:0-1901 GCA_964646375.1 uncultured Nitrospiraceae bacterium
TGGGCGCTCTCTTCAAAGATCTTCGTTATTGCATCTTTCATGGTGAATTCCGCCTGAAAATTGAGACGGTGGTTATTATAGGGGACGGCAGACAAATGTCAAGGCAAAAAGGTGCGGCAGGTGCAGAGTTATTCTCCATGATAAACGATTGTTCCTGCGCAGCCCGCTGCTCTTCAAGCGTCATTCTGAATCTTCTTCACGTTGAAATATAGAAAATGATTTTAGACAGTCACAATTTTCCCAATATGACCGCTATATTGTTTTGCTTGAATGAAGGATCTTCGATCAAAATGCGTTGCTTTTCACACGGTCTTCCGCTTTTCAGTTTTTTGACGCTGTTTTTTGATCGCCGGTATCTTTTCACTTGAAGCATTGCTGGAAAAAAGATTTTCGAGCAATGTTATTGATGCCGGCGGACCGAGAACGATGAGCGTATCTCCGGATTCGAGCAGGGTTGCCGAGTCGGGATTGAAAACCATTTGTCCAGTCGCTTTTTTAATGCCGACGATGATAACGCCGGTTTCCCTGCGCAAACCGGCGTGCAGAAGATTCTGGCCGGCGAACGGGGACTGCTGCGGTATGAGTATTTCTTCCATCTGCAGATCAATATGATCATGGCCGGTGGCTATCTCGATGAAGTCGACCACGTTCGGTCTCAGAACGGCCTGGGCCATGCGGTTGCCGCCGATGTGATAGGGCGAAATGACTTTGCTCGCCCCCGCCCGCTGGAGCTTGATGTCTGATCCTGTTTCACTGGAGCGTGCAAGGATGTAAAGATCCGGATTGAGCCCCCGTGCGGTAAGGGTGATGTAAACGTTTTCCGTATCTGAATTGACCACGGACACGAGGCCTTTTGCGCGTTTGATCCCCGCGTTGAGAAGAACTTCATCTTCCGTGGCGTTGCCGCGGAGGAAAAGATAGGGTTCTTCCTCGAGCTTTGCGAGCACGACGGGGTCGTTCTCCACGACGACGAACGGTATCGGTTTGGCGGCGAATTCTCTGCAGATGAGAGAGCCGATTCTTCCATACCCGCAGACGATGTAATGGCCGGTCAGGCTGTCGATGGTTTTTTCCAATTTTTTCCTCCCGATAAAACGCTGGAGCTGGCCCTCGAACATTGTCTGGGCGAGCTTGCTCAAGGCAAAACCGATGAGAGATACTCCAAAAACGATCAGCAGGATAGTGAAGATTTTCCCGGTATTGCTCAGATCATGCACTTCCTTGAAGCCCACGGTAGCAAGGGTGATGACCGTCATGTAAAGGGCATCAAGAAAAGACCATGACTCAATAAACATATATCCAGATGTGCCGAGGGATATGAGAACGAGAAGAACGACCAGTGAAATTTTCAGTTGATTTACAGGGTTCATAACTTTATTGGTGCGCCCGGGTGTCACGCCGCGGACAAACGCATTCCATTTTATCAGATTATCTTTTTGTGTCAAAAACATTTATTGCGTCCATATCGCGGGATGCAGTGCTGAAAATTGTGAGTTTCATCACAAAGATGGACGCATTTTGACGGTCAAAAGACTTCTGCAAAAAGAGTGCTCACTCATTTTCTTGACAAGAAGAATATGAAATGTTACATTGAAAAAAATCGGACGTACAAGCATACTTCATCATACGTCTTTGCTCAGAGCAAACCCCGGGAAACCGGAGGGCGCAGAGCTACGAAGCTAACTAAAGCAGCGGCGACTTGTCATACATCAGGAGCATCAACAGGGTCGCTGTAATTGTTTTATATGCTAGTCGAGCCGCCAAAGAATACAGTCTGTTTTCTTTGGCGGTTTTTTTTGTGGTGCGGCAGCTGTTCTACGGTACTAAAGAATGAATCTTATGCGCTGGTCAGGAGGAGGCGGGAATATGAAATGCACAAAATATATTTTACTGGCGGTTCT
>CAZYEF010000329.1:0-1899 GCA_964646375.1 uncultured Nitrospiraceae bacterium
ATGATCACCGTGATGCTCGACCCGGGGCATGGTGGCAGAGAAACGGGCATTTCCACGTCGCAGATCGCGGAAAAAAATTTTACGCTGGGTGTGGCGCTGTCCGTCAGAAAGAACCTGGGTAGGAATCCGCGGCTTAAGGTTCTGCTGACCAGGGAAAAAGACCTGCCGCTTTCTCCGGAGGAGCGGATGGCTGCTTCAAACGCCTCTGGCGCACAGATTTTTATAAGTATTCATGGTACGTCAAGCGCAACTGCACAGGTCTATCTTCAGGATTTTCTGGATGATGCTCCGGTCCAGACGACCAGGCCGGCGGGCGGCGATTTCCTCGGATTTGAAACCGGAAGCGAGCAGCAGCAGATGCTGTGGGGCAGACAGCAGGCGGCGCATGTACGGGAGAGCGGGATGCTTGGCCGGAGTATTGCGACGCAACTCGCAGGCAAGGACACGGCAGAACCTGCCCAGGCGCCGCTTGCAGTGCTTAAGGCCGTGGATGCGGCGGCGGTCCTGGTCGAATGCAGCATGATGCAGGACGGACAAAAAGCCGCAGAGGCCATTGCGGAAGGAATCGAGCGCTATGTCAGACAGGGCAAATAGTGCCGCCGGCAATCGTCAGCTGCTTCTTATCGGGGCCCTTGTTATCATCGCAGCGGTGGGCGTCGGCGCGTATCTCGGGTGGCGCATGAACGTTTCGTCAGTGAGCGCTCCGGCCCAGCCGTCAGTCGTCCAGCAGGGCCAGCCGTTCTCCGCACAGATGCTCCGGCGCGATGCCCTGGTTACCGTGACAATCTATTATCCCGTCAATGGCATGCTCTCCGCAAGTTCGGCGGGGATAAAACGACAGTTTGACACACAGACACAGGCGCGAGACGCTCTCGCAGCGCTGCTGACCGATCAACGCGCTTCGCTGGCCGCCGTGCTGAAAGACATACGCGTTCAGGAGCTTTATCTTGACGCGTCCGGCACCGCGTATGTTGATCTTGTTCCCAACTCACAGAAGGAGATCATGGCATCGGCCGGAGAAGAGCTTCTTGCCCTGTACGCCATGGTGGACACGCTGGCCCTGAATTTTGAGGAAATAAAACAAGTCCTGTTTCTTCTGGATGGCAAGGAAGTGCGGACACTTGCCGGGCATGTGGACCTGTCTGTAAAGTTTGCGAAGCGGATTGATTTGGTGAGACCGTGAGGTAAAGGAGGCATTTTCTCCGGAGCCCGGACGGGAGAATTTGTTAAGCTTATCATGCAAAAAGCAATTGGAATATTTGACTCAGGTGTAGGCGGGCTAACCGTGTTCAAGGAGATTGTGGCGAAACTCCCGGATCAGAATATCATTTATCTGGGGGATACGGCACGGGTACCGTATGGTATACGCTCGGCCGAGACGGTGACGCGTTATAGCTTTCAGAACACTCAGTTTTTATTGTCGCTGGATATCAAGATGCTGGTGGTCGCCTGCAACACGGCATCAGCCGTCAGCCTTGATGCGGTGCAGAGGGAATTTCCGCTTCCTGTAGTCGGCGTTCTGGAGCCCGGAGCGCGAGCAGCGGTTGCCGCGACCGGTTCCCGGAAGGTGGGTGTGATAGGCACCGAGGCCACGATCAACAGCGGCGCCTATGAAAAAGCGATAAAGCGGATCGCGCCCGATATTGAGGTGCACAGCCTTGCCTGTCCGCTGTTCGTCCAACTGGCGGAAGAGGGCTGGACGGACAACGATGTGGCGGCGCTTGTGGCGCAGAAGTATCTTGCATCGCTCCGGGGCTCAGGCATTGATACGCTTGTGCTGGGCTGTACTCATTACCCGCTGCTCAAGTCGGTGATTGGCAGGGCTGTCGGGTCGGAGATCAGGCTTATCGACTCCGCCTCGGAAACGGCTAAAGAAGTTGTATCGGTTTTTGAACGGTT
>CAZYEF010000330.1:0-1864 GCA_964646375.1 uncultured Nitrospiraceae bacterium
TCTTCACTTTTTTAACCTGCTCTAGCAGCGGGGGTTCATTTTTCAAGTTCCGTACAAGCAGTAAGTTTCCCGGAAAGGCTACGGTTTCTTACATCCGCTTGGTAAGCATGAATTACTAACAGGAAAAGCCGGAGCTCCCTGCTCCGGCTTTATCTTCCGTGTATTTTTGTGTTTTGTTTTCAGATTCCAGCTGGTTTCTATACTGTCCTGACAAACTCGTCCGCAAAGTGCAGCGCGGTTCCTATGGCGCTGGCGTTGGCGGTGTAATTGCTCAAGTGCAGAAAATCGCCGCAGTTATCAAATACTGAAATCTCGCCGAGGCGCTTCCTGATGTCTTCAAGGTAGTCTCCGGCATATCTTGTAAGGGTGCCGCCCAAAATGATGTCGCAGTCTATAACTGTCCTGATATTGTTGATCCCCATGCAAAGGAAGTCCAGATATTCCTCCCATTTTGCCCTGCAGGAAGCGTCTCCCTCTTTCAAACTTTTAAAAAATGCGTCGATGCTTTTTTCCGCTCCATATTCCAGCACCGACGTGGAAATATATGCTTCAAGACATCCGTTTTTACCGCAAGCGCACTGCCTTCCACCGTTCACTACGGTCATATGTCCGAATTCCGCGCCCCGGTTGTTCATTCCGCTGTACTGCACGCTGTTGTGAACGAATGCGCCTCCGACGCCCTCTGAGATGCTCAGGAAAGCCAGCGTTTCAAGGTCCTTGCGGCTGTGCATTTCTGCGTAGCCGCCGGCGTTGGCGTCATTTTCGATAAAGGTTTCCCGGGTGATGTATTTTGTCAGCGCATCGATAGGCACCTGTCTCGCTTTCAATGCCGGCGCGTTGATGATGCACAGCTTATCCTCGCTCAGCACGCCGGGGATGGAAATCCCAACGCCAAGGATGATATCAGAATTAATTCCTGCCGCTTTTACGTATTTTTCGATTTCCGCTGCAACAAATCTGCCGTAGCTGTCGTCAGCTTCAAATTTATAATCGACGCGCGCTCTTGGAAGCGGGTTTCCTTTCAGGTCGATGGCCAGGATATTGATATGGTCCATCTTGATTTCCACGCCGAGCACCATTCTGGCGTCGGGGATGACGGAGATCTTTTTCGCTTTTCTGCCGCCGCTCGATTCGAATTTTCCCGCATAACGGAGAAGTCCCATATCAAACAGCTCCGTCAGGTTCTGGCTGACAGTCGGCAGACTCAGGTTCAGAGCGTTGACAAGATCCTGTTTGGCGACTTTTTCGTTTTCGAAGATGTACCGGTAAACTCTGTTCCTGTTGATCAGCTTCAGATCCGTAGTGGTGGCGGTAGTCCTTTTCATAATGTATATGTCTCACTCCAGGTTAATATACAAAATCAGTTTTATAAAGCACTTTTACAAAACGTTAACTAATTATAATGCTAGCAGATTATAAATACAAGCGATTTTTTTTGCTTCTTTCAACTTTCCTGCATCCGTGCTAGAATAAAGAATATCAATGTTTATGGAGGGAAATTATGGCCTTTGGTTTTTTTAAGAAAAATGAAACGGCCGACACGATTTTCATGGGAGGCAAGATTTTTACACAGAATTCCGACTTCCCGTGGACGGAAGCCGCCGCGTGCAGGGACGGCTTGGTCATTGCCGTCGGCGATTACGAAGACTTATCGGAATTCGAAGGGAAAGACACTGAAATCGTGGATCTGGAAGGCGGTTTTATGCTTCCCGGATATATCGACGCCTGCGGGCATCCCGTCATGCGGTCGTTTGAAGACTCCTGTCTGTTTTTAAACGAAGGCAACCTGGAAAATACCGTGGCTCAGATCGCAGAATATGCTGCGGCCAATGAGGACGCCGGCGTGATCTTCGCGTACGGCTAT
>CAZYEF010000331.1:0-1860 GCA_964646375.1 uncultured Nitrospiraceae bacterium
TGCACTCTTTGCTTTCACAGATAATGGAATGACCAATCGTGTCTCTAAGATATCCAAAAAGGATGCTTGCACATTCAGCAGGTAGGGATAAAGCTTCTTTGAGATCGGATTGAGGTTTTTATGAATAGAACATTGTGCCATCAAAAGGTCCTCAGCTCATCACTGAATAACCCAAACTCTGCAACATGTTCATTATAACCAGTAATGGCCTCAGCATTGTCTTTAAGCCATTGTTCCTGTTTTTTCTGCTTCACAACATCAGTTAACGCCGCTTCAAGGATAGAGGAGATATTAATATTCAACCGTTTTGCCTGATTCAAGAGGTCCGCATTTATGGTAAGATTAGTCGGTTTCTTAGGTGCGTGGATGTTATAGACAGAAGACATAAGGCCTCCCGAACGATAATATAGGCATACTATATGCGCATAGAAAACAAAGGTCAAGCCTAACATGCGCTTGGATCAAATTCGCTTCTTCGCCATACATCTTTCAGAAGTGACACCAGCAATGGGCAAAAACCGCGCCGAGCGCGGGCAGGAAGCTCGCAGGGCAACCGGATGTTCACCGTTTTTTATGGCGAAATCTCCTGTTCGCGGTTACAATTGAGGTAATTAAGGAGGAAATGCGATGGCAAAAAAAGTCGGTTTCACTGCGATGGCTTCTGAAACGAAAGCAGGACACATACCGGAGCTCGGAATCGGTATGCTCGGATACGCGTTCATGGGCAAAGCGCATTCGAACGCGTTCAAACAGATGTCGTACATTTTCTGGCCTCCTCCCGCCAGACCAAGGCTCGTGAAAATCGGCGGCAGGCATGAGGAGAAGGTGGCAGAAGAAGCGACGCGATACGGGTATGAGGAAATCTGCACCGATTGGCGGGATCTCATCAACGACAAAAGGATCGACATACTGGTGAACGGAACTCCGCCGGATATGCATCCCGAACCCTGCATCGAGGCAGCCAAGGCGGGGAAACACATCCTCTGCGAGAAGCCGCTTGCCCGAAACGCGGCTGAAGCCAAAGAGATGCTCGATGCCGTGAAAAAGGCAGGAGTCAAGCATCTCTGCAATTTCAACTACAGGATGATTCCCGCAGTGGTGCTCGCGAAGAAACTGATCATGGACGGCAAGCTCGGAAGGATATACCACTTCAGGGCGCGCTATCTTCAGGAATGGATAGCCGATCCGGATTTTCCCCTCGTATGGAGGCTGCAGAAAAAAGTCGCGGGAAACGGCGTATTGGGCTGCCTCGGTTCGCACATCATAGACTTGGCCAGATTTCTCTGCGGGGAACCGAAAGCGGTTATGTCCTCCATCACCACCTTTATCCACGAAAGGCCGCTCGCGGACGACCCGTCGAAAAAAGGAAAGGTGGATGTGGACGACGCGTTCGTTTCCACCGTGGAATTCGAAAACGGCGCCATAGGAACTCTGGAAGGTTCGAGGTTCTGCCGCGGCAGGAAAAACTTCGGAGCCATTGAGCTCAACGGGGAAAAAGGCAGCCTGCATCTGGACCTGGAAAACATGAATTACCTGCATGTGTATTTCAAGGACGAAGACCCCATGGAAACCATAGGGTTCCATGCGATCAATGTTACCGAATCTTTCCATCCGTACTACGACAAATGGTGGCCTCACGGCCATATCATAGGGTGGGAGAATACCTTCGTGCACAGCGCGTACAATATGATGAACGCCGTCGCCAACAATGTTGCGCTCGAACCCATGGTGGCCACCTTTGAAGACGGATACAGGGCTGCGGTCATCTGCGATACGATACTGAAATCCGCCGCTTCGGAGAGAAAGGAAAAGATAGTCTATTGATCCGTGCAAGGCCTCCGAATCGTATTCGGAGGCCTT
>CAZYEF010000332.1:0-1850 GCA_964646375.1 uncultured Nitrospiraceae bacterium
AAGTTCTGATACTCGACGAAGCCGACCGCATGCTCGATATGGGATTCAGCGAGGCAGTAGACACCATCGCGGCAGCGACCCCGGCAACCCGCCAGACGCTCATGTTCACGGCGACCATGGATGCAACTATGGAGAAACTCGCGCGACGATTGCTGAAAGAACCGGTGCGAATCGAAATCGCCGGAAAGAAAACCACGCTTGAAACAATCGAGCAGCGTCTTCACGCGGCAGACGACATGCAGCACAAAAACAAACTGTTAAAGCATCTGATTTCGGACGACAGCATGACCAAGGCCATCATCTTTTCGGGAACCAAACGAAATGCCGACCAACTTGCCCGCGAGCTGTCCGCGCAGGGCCACGCATCAGCAGCACTCCACGGCGATATGAGCCAGAATGCGCGCAATCGCACCATCATGAACATGCGCCGCGGCAGGTTGCGCCTGCTCGTGGCGACTGACGTGGCCGCACGCGGTCTTGATGTCTCGGGTATTACGCATGTGATCAACTATGATCTGCCCAAGAACGCCGAGGACTACGTGCACCGCATCGGCCGCACAGGCCGGGCAGGAGCAACCGGCATCGCCATCTCCTTTGCTTCACACAAGGAGATTGATTCCCTGCGCCAGATTGAACGTTTTATCGGCCAGTCAATCCCTCAGCAGGTAATCCCAGGCCTGGAACCCGCGCGGCCTCTGCGCCGCCCCAGCACAGCGAGTGCAGCGAGACCGTCAAGACCATCCTCCGGCAAGCGGTGGCAGGGAGCAACAAACGGTAAAAGATACGGTCAACACACTTCCGCCCGTTCGCCCTTTAACGCAAAACCTGCCGGGAAAACAAATGCAGAAAACAAATTCGCGCAAAGAGGACAATGGAACGATAAGAAGAACAACGGCAAAACTGCAGGATTCAATGCAGCACGGCCAAGCCATCGTTCACGGTGGGCATAACACCACTGCTATAGAATAAATTGCAAGGCGCCTCAGACTTGAGGCGCCTTTTTTTATGCGTTCGATTTTCACTTGCTGTGAAATCATCTTTACACCTTTGCCAGTCTACGCCGATATTGAAATAAAAAAATACTTCGCGTGACGTTCGAAAAAGAACCTGTTACAAAATGCAATTTAATGCACGAATACTTTCGTATTTTCTTCTTGCAATGTCTTTCTTTTTTCTATAATCTATCGAAAAGCTTCCCTCCGTAACTTATCGTTTTATCCCTTACATAACAACTGCTTCTAAGCGCAAGCTATTGCCCAGGAGAGCACATGAAAATAAATCGAACAATTTTTGTATGGATACTCATTGCCGCTCTTTGGACTATTACCGGATGCGGCGGAAGCACCAATAGTGATACGACAAAACCATATGTTGTATCGACCATTCCAGCAAATACTTCAACGGGCATAGCACGGAATACCCAGCAAATTCAAATAGTGTTCAGTGAGGCGATGACAGGAGGGGGAAGTGTCGGCGCGTCGGGAAGTTGGGCTCTATCGAACACTACCCCCGCTCAATGGTCAAATGACCATACAACTTTTTCCCTTTCAAGAGACAATTCCAGCTCAGATTTACCATCAAACATAACACTTACTTTTACATTGAATCCCGCAAATAGAAATTTCAGTTTTACTGATTTATCCGGAAATGTGCTAGACACTTATACGTTTTCTTTTACGACTGGAAACTAAATATCTTTACATCAGTATGTCTATAAAAACAACCTAATAGCAATATGCTTGTACAAAATATTATCCCGGAGGAAGGCAAAATGAAAAATCTATATAGAATTTCTGCAGGAATTATTTTTGTCGGCATTTTCAGTCTAGTACTAAACAGTTGTGGAGGAG
>CAZYEF010000333.1:0-1842 GCA_964646375.1 uncultured Nitrospiraceae bacterium
GCACCCATCCGTTTTCCAAACCGTACCGCTGCATGATCTCATAGGCTTCATCATGTTCCGCAAGCGTAATTCTGCGCGACAACTCCTGTATTGTGTGCGCCTTGTATGCCGGAAAAAATTGGGACATAAGGCTGATGTACACGTCCTTTGAAATCTCTTCGGCAAGAAACTTCATGATTGTTTCCGTACCGGAAAGCCCCCCGGGAAGAACAAGGTGCCGGATAATAAGGCCCTGCTTTGCGATTCCCTGTTCATCAACTACCAGGTTGCCGACCTGACGGTACATCTCCTTAATGGCCGCCCGGTTTATCTCCGGATAATCCGCCACAGCGGAGTACCGCGCCGAAACGGCGTTATCCGAATATCGCATGTCCGGAAGATAGATATCCACGATACCGTCAAGCAAACGAAGCGCCTCCAGCGACTCATAGCCGTTCGTGTTATAGACTATCGGCAAGTCAAAACCCTGACTTCGGGCAATGCCCAGCGATTTGAGGATCTGTGGCATATAATGCGACGGTGTTACCAGATTTACGTTATGACAGCGCTTTTCCTGCAGCCCGAGCATCTGTCCGGCGAGTTCTTCAGCTGTTTTTTCGACACCGTTGCCCATCTGGCTAATCGGATAATTCTGGCAGTACACGCACCGAAGGTTGCAGTTCGCAAAAAAAATAGTGCCGGACCCACGGAAACCGGAGATCGGCGGCTCTTCACCATGGTGCGCGTTCACACTCGATACCATCGGGTACAGGCCCGATCTGCAGAAACCCGATTTGTCATTCTGCAGACGGTCCGCCCCGCATTTGCGCGGACAAATATGGCAACTCTGCAACATAGCATAAGCGGCTTCGATCCGCGTTTGTAATTCGGCATCAGAAATCATCACAACGAACGTGTTAAGGGTCCTTTTTCAAACTTTATCCCGCAATTTTCAACGCAGTGTGTTTCAGCGTTTTTCCCGGTGTTTCTCCATCATGTCGGTGAATCGTTTAAACAAATATCTGCTGTCGTGAGGTCCTGGAGAGGCTTCGGGATGGTACTGGACAGAAAACGCGGGCAGCGACTTATGCTGAAATCCCTCGCAGGTTTTGTCATTGAGGTTCATGTGCGTCATCACAACCTGGTCTTTCACCGTGTCCATGTCCACGGCAAAGCCGTGGTTCTCCGCAGCAATCTCGACTTTGCGCGTCGTAAGGTCCATAATCGGCTGGTTGCCTCCATGGTGGCCGAATTTGAGCTTGTACGTTTTGCCGCCGAGTGCAAGGCCCAGCAGCTGCTGGCCGAGACAGATGCCGAAAATGGGTTTTTTGCCCAGCAGTTTTTTAATATTTTCGATTGCATAAGTTACCGGCTCCGGATCTCCGGGGCCGTTGGAAAGGAATATGCCGTCTGGCTTCATAGCAAGCACGTCTTCAGCAGGCATCGTGGCCGGAACAATGGTCACATCACATTCCGCGGCGGTGAGCAACCGTAGAATATTGCGTTTGATGCCATAGTCATATGCGACAACTTTATACCGGACAGTGGTTTTTTTTGCATATCCCTTGTCCAGGTTCCAGTCCCCCTCCTCCCACGTGTAAGGTTCCTTGCAGGTAACATCTCTGGCCAGATCAAGCCCGCTCATGTTGGGAAGCGCCTTTGCTTTTGTCACAAGGCTTTCGGGGGCAAGGTCACGCGTGGAAATAACACCCGGCTGCGCCCCGAAGTCGCGAAGATGACGTGTCAGTGCCCTCGTATCGATGCCCTGGATGCCGACAATACCGTTTTCCGCGAGATAGGTCTGAAGCGACTTTTTCATTCGCCAGTTGCTCGGAAAATCCAGGTGCTCCTTCACGATAAAAC
>CAZYEF010000334.1:0-1829 GCA_964646375.1 uncultured Nitrospiraceae bacterium
TTCCGGCATGATCAAAATTATCGCCGACAACCGTAAATGCGTTTTCATACAGGGGGCTGCCATTCACGATAGTATCTATTTCCCCTCCACCTTTTCTATGCAACCGCGGAACCCTTTGCTGTAAAGCCTTCCGCAGATCTCAAAAAGAATATACTTCGTACTGAGTACGGGAATATTTAATTCTTCCGCCAGCTGAAGTGATTCATAGGGAAGTTTTTTGCCCCTGCCCAGAAGAACAGCCGCAATATCGAGCACATCAGCCGTTCTCAACACCTGCGGATTTGTTAATCCGGTTATCAAAAGAGTGCCCGTCGACGCAAACGCAAGCACATCGCTCATAAGATCCGCAACGAACGCGTTTGATACCTCGATGTGATCGAGTCGGTCTTCACCGACAAGTACTTCCGCATCAAGAAACTCTTTAATGTCACGGAGCTTCACCGCACTCTCCTGCCACGCATTTCAGGGTTGTTTTGTCTCCTAGTGTCCTGATGCCTTCTTCGGTTCACATCCACCAAGCACGACGTCTTTGTGCGGCAGCTCTGTTCCCCGTTCGGTATAATGGGTGTGGAGCAGTTCGTGGGACTTGTGGCCCAGCGGTTTTTTCAGGAAAACATCGTACACTTTTTTGATAGAAGGATTTTCATGGGACTGACGGTATTTCTGTACTGAACCATCATCCGCGTAAAGGCCGCCGGCGCGGCACTGTCTGATTTCGTTCGTTGTCGGCAGAGGACCGCCGCCGCCGCCAATGCAACCGCCGGGACAGGTCATGATTTCGATAAAGGCGTACGGTGACTTTCCTTCTCTGACCTGATCCAACAGCTGGCGGGCGTTCGCCAAGCCGTGTGCGACAGCCACGGAAACCGGCCCCAGCTCGCCCACGGGAAGCGTTGCCGCTTTAACACCGTCCAGCCCTCGGACGGGGGTCACATTCAGGTCTTGCAGGTTTTTGCCGGTTACCACGGCATAGACGGTACGAAGGGCGGCTTCCATAACGCCGCCGGTAGTCCCGAAAATGGTTCCTGCGCCTGTGTATTCACCCATGGGAGCATCGTAATCTTCGTCTTTGAGGTTGACGAAATCGATGCCGGCTTCCTTGATCATCCGCGCAAGTTCGCGGGTCGTCAGGACGTAGTCCACATCACGATATCCGCTGCTGCACATCTCGGGCCTCTTCGCCTCAAACTTCTTGGCTGTGCAGGGCATGATCGAAACAGAGACAATATTCTTCGGATCAATGCCAGCGGTTTCGGCATAGTAAGTTTTTACCATAGCGCCGAACATCATCTGTGGAGATTTGCAGGTCGAAAGATGGGGAAGCAGGTCCGGGTAAAAGTGTTCGCAGAACTTGATCCAGCCCGGCGAACAGGAAGTAATCATGGGAAGCTTTCCACCTTCCTTGACGCGCTGTAAAAGCTCGTTGCCTTCCTCGATAATAGTAAGATCAGCGGTAAAATTCGTGTCAAACACCTTGTGGAATCCAAGCTTCCTGAGTGCGGCGATCATTTTTCCGGTCACCAGCGAGCCCGCGGGCATTCCGAATTCCTCACCCAGCGTGACGCGGACGGCCGGCGCTTCCTGAACAACAACATGCTTGGTAGGATCCTGAAGCGCTTTCCAAACCTCGTTGACGTCGTCTTTTTCATACAGCGCACCGACGGGACATGCAGTTATGCACTGCCCGCAAGCGATACAGTTTGTTTCCAGCAAGGGGAGGTCAAACGCGGGTATCACCTTGGCTTTGCTTCCTCGAAACGCGGGAGTCAGCACACTCACCGTCTGGACCTTTTCGCAAACGGCAACGCACCGGTGGCAGTTGATGCACT
>CAZYEF010000335.1:0-1766 GCA_964646375.1 uncultured Nitrospiraceae bacterium
CCTGAAAAAACATTCCCTATGGTGAGACGATCATCGGCATAAAAGGAAATGTTTTGAAACATGGTTGATCCGGCGCGAGCGTATTTCCCTGACCGGTACCAAGACAAATCCCTGCAAGGCATGTCAGGGAAGAATTGCAGCAAACCACAGAAGGCTGCGTCTATCAAGGAGTTTTTGTTTTGCAGAAGGTAACGCCATTGATTCCGTTCGGCACTCCGGTGGCCGTATGTTTTGGCTTTGACCGGTTCATTCCCGGGGGTGTCGTTTTTTGTAATCCAGCGGTTTTTCCTTGAGCCCGTCATGTCCCCAGATGCCTCTTTTCTCCTGCCGGGCAATGCGCTGGGCCTTTCTAAAACGCTGCACGTGTTTGCTGTTCGGTTGTATGGTGAAAAGCACCGCATAACCGTCCAGCAGCATGCGCTCGTTGATAAACTCCTTGTCCCGTGTCCAGAGGTAGGCGAGGAGACGGTTATACTTGTCGATCTTTACGACATCGGTTTCCACGTAAACCATCCAGTTTCCCTGCTTTATAATTTTGAGAAGATGTTCCTTCGACCTGCCGCCCCAGGGCTTCTGTCCTATTTCAGGGGCGTCAATGCCGATAAGACGAGTGCGATGGCTTCGTCCGTTTATAATGAGCGTCACCGTATCTCCATCATTGACGTCCGATACCCGCGCTTCCATGAGAGGAGGATTTGCACATGCCTGCTCGATGCTGAAGAGTGGGAACGCAACGATGAAACTGAGAAAAACGGCGGCGAGGGAACGCCTTGGAGGGTTGGGAAAAGAAATACGCATTCTTTGCTCCTCGGCGGGTGTCCGTCACGCGCTGCCGCCGAAAGACCCCGCCTGTTTTTCACTCATAATAGCTTCTTTTTTACTGCTGTCAATATCGAAGAAACAAGATAGACTTTTCTGCAGGGGATGGCATATACCCGACGTCCGGGAACGGAGGAAACCGGGACGGTAAAAAAATCTTGACAAACCGCTGTTCTTGTCTATAATAATGTAAGTGAACATTTACTTACATAAGGTGAGTGGTGCAGATTTCTTCAAAATCGAAAAAAATACGTGGTGATGTCCGCCGGGAGCAGATTGTACAGGCGGTCCTGAAAATCATCGGCGAGCAGGGCATTAGCAGCCTGACGACTGCAGCAATAGCCAGGGAAATCGGCATGTCCGAGGCAAATCTGTACCGTCACGTAAGGAATAAGGATGAGATTTACTTCGCCTGTTTTGAATACGTTCGTGGCAGAATCCGCGAAAATTTGGAGGCTGCTTCCCTGGCTGCTTCTTCGCCCATCAAAATTCTGAGACGGTTTTTTTCCCTTCAACTTGATCTTATGGAAAATAACCGGGGGCTCCCGCGCTTTCTGTTCTCCGAAGAGCTTCATGTCAATAAGGAATTAAGGCAAAAGGTGATCCAGACGATGTACGCTTTTTCGGCAAGACTAGTTGCGATTTTGAAAGAAGGACAGCATCAAAAGGACGTAAGGTCTGATCTTGACCCTCAGACGATTGCGTTGATGCTTATCGCAATGGTGCAGGGACTGGCATTCAGGTGGTCATTAAGTGGTTTTTCATTTTCCCTGAGGAAAGAAGGGATGAAGCTTTGGAAAAATTTCGAAAAATGCGTTCTTACCGTAAAGCGCGGTGCAACAGATTGAAAAACCTGCTTGTTCCTTTTATATTCTCTGTTCTGCTGTTTCCATTGCAATCGGAGTCTCTGAATCTTTCGGAGGGTCTTCGGATCGTGTCGGAGACCG
>CAZYEF010000336.1:0-1752 GCA_964646375.1 uncultured Nitrospiraceae bacterium
ATCGTATTCGACGTCTCGTCAAAGAAGAATTCCACATCGTCCACAAACCTCCAAACCGCACTGGTAAATTCCACATGCATGTACGTGCCGGTGTCGGTTACGATCTCCGTCCTTTTCATGTTCCGAATTATTTTTTTTAATTTGTCATGCGCGGCAAACAGGGATAATGGCGCATACGTCAGCGAACGGATCGCATGCTCCGCATCAAGGCTCTGGCTCGAAACGCAGTTCGGCGAAGAGGGGCAGGTTGATAACCGTCCGTCTTTCACGCCAAGCGTTGCGGGCCGAACGCCCGAGCATCCGGATATTCCAAGCATGATAATAAAACATATAAAAAATGCATAAACTTTTTTCTTCACCATAGGCTTGTCCTGCTGTCCATAAAACACCCGAATATCATTATACCTTAAAATACTGCTCAAGCGGGATTTAGGATTCACACGGTAACGCTAAAAAAACAGCGATTTTTGATCCCCTCATCTGCGTGCCGGTCTGATTTTGGAACAGATCACAGAGAAAAAAACTTGACCTGTCTATTGCTTTATAGTTTATGGTACACTCCGGGTACAGGAGGCAACCATGTATACCATCGGCAAACTGGCGAAAAAATTCGGCCTCTCCCGGAGCACCCTGCTGTATTATGATTCGCTCGGGCTGCTGTCTCCTACGGAAAGAAGCAGCTCCAATTACCGAACCTATACCGAAAAGGACAGCGCACGTCTTGAGCAGATCTGCACCTACCGCAAGGCAGGGCTGCCACTCAAGGACATCAGCAGGATCATAAAAGCTGACCGTGCAAAAGGAGTTGTTCCGCTTCTCGAAAAGCGGCTCGACGCACTGAACAGTGAAATCCGCACTCTGCGCAATCAGCAGCATTTTATCGTCACTCTTTTGAAAAATAACAGTGCAATCGCCAAAATCACTTTTATGAATAAGGAACGGTGGATCAAGCTGCTACAGAACTCCGGACTGGATGAGGCGGCGCGCAACAAATGGCACGCGGAATTTGAGCGGCTCGCTCCGGAAGCCCATCAGGATTTTCTTGAATCGCTCGGCATTACGGCTGCGGAGACAGCCCTTATCAGAAAGCAGTCGCAGACGGGACAGCAAAGATAACAATTGCATAAACAATTTCTATGAATTGCAGAGAAAGGAGATCACATGGAAAATGAGATAATACAATTTAAAAATGCGGTGCGTTTTATGACCCCTGAACACCGGCGGGTCCATCATTTCACGGTCAGAGAACTTCCCCGGCTCGAAAAACCTCTCCTGCCTGAGATTATCGCGCAAAAGCTGAATATGCCCCGTGAGCGGGTCGTGTTTCTCCTTGAAGACCTGGAAAAACATATGACATTTTTGTTTAGAAATTCTGAAGGGGCGGTAACGTGGGCATACCCGGTAACAATTGAAAAAACTCCCCATCATCTGACCTTCAGCACCGGGGAAGAAGTATACGCGGCCTGAGCGGTGGACGCGTTTGCCACGCCCTTCGTGCAGGGGCGATTACGAAATGAACGGCTTACGGTCACGGTCCGCACTGAATGCGCGCACTGCAAAAAACCGATGGAACTGACAATAGACAACGAGCTGAATTATTCAGCAGCCGGAAAAGGCTGCGAACCCGTGGTCTATGCGCCGGACCTGGATCTCTTTACGCTCCCGGAAAAGAACATCATTAACGCGTTCTGAAAAAGAACAATCTTCTTCTGGTCAGAAGAACACACAAAAGAACACCGGCAAATAAACCAC
>CAZYEF010000337.1:0-1749 GCA_964646375.1 uncultured Nitrospiraceae bacterium
TCAATCTGGTTTCTCCTGTACAAGAAGAGAAACCAGATTCATTTTGTTAAGGTTAGTGTACTGACTTATTTATTATAACTCAACTCGAAAACCGCAAATGGAGCATCCGGTGTATATTTTTTTGAGTGTGCTTTGAAATCGTACGCAGGAACACCATTCGGATAGTTTTTCTCGAAAAGATCAACTTTATCTTTCGTCAAAGGCAAAAGGCCGAGTTTGATGTTTGCCTGATTTTGGGGAACCTTGAAACCGTTCAACCAGTCGTACATTAGTACCAAGGCGAATCCGCCTTGGAGCCAATGTCCGCCGATATCAAAAAGCAAATCGCCATTTTTTACCGCTACCACATTTTCCTGGTTCAGATCCATTCCAACAACCAGAATATCTTTCCCCGGAACTTTACCCGCGTTTTTGATTGCAGTAATAACGCCAGTCGCTGTCCCGCCGTTCGCAGCCCACACGCCCTTGATGTCCGGATGCCCCTGATAGAGAGATTCAAAAGCTGTTTGCGACTCATCGCGAACAAAATTTCCATTCACCTTTCCCGCGACAACAACTTCCTGATGCTCCTTCAATGCTCTTTCAAGCCCTTTGTTCCTATCGATCGCTACTGATGTGCCGGGAGTCCCCTCGACCCATCCGATTACTTTCTTTCCATCCGCATTCGGCTGCATTTCGTTGAACAGGGCTTTTGCCATGCGATATCCCGCATCTTCATCGCTCGGACCAACAAATGCGATGTAATTCGGATACTCGGGGGTCTGGGGTTGTACAGTCGAATACACGTCCGTAAAAATGAGAGGAATATTCGCGGTCTTTGAGTCGCGCAATGTCTTTCTATCGCCGGCCCAATAAGGAACGACTATCAATCCATCGACACCTTGCGATACCAGATCTTCCACATGTTTAGGCAGCAAATCAGCTTTATTGTCGCAATTGAGCACTACCAAATCCAGATCGAGTTCCTGTGCTCCCTTTTTCATGAAATCAACATAGTTGTTCCAGAATTGTGCGTTCAGTGTAGGAACAATCGCTCCGATTTTTACTTTTTTTGCCGCTTTTTTCCCCTCTGCCTGTCCTCCGGCAAAAACGAAAGCTGTGAGGAGAACCAAAACAACCAATACCGACCCTACGCGCTTTTTCATACAATCCTCCTTGGGAAAATAAAAATATATTTGATCCAGATGCCTTTTCTGTCTGCGAAATTAAGCATCTAGCAATTCCACATCGATCCGTAGCATACGGCATATCATTTTCAGACTCTCGACATGATCTCCGTACACAGCGTGACAATGATTCGCATCGAACTTTTCAATAAACAGTTCGTGGCTGAAAGGAAGTTTTGCAAAAACATGGGGCCATTCTTTTGTCGTTTCGGCCATTTTTTCCCGCGGAAGCTCTACAAATTCGACGGGAATTATTACCATGCGGTATGTGCCTTCTGTCCTGCACAGCCGGGCGATTGTCGCTTTTCCAGCCTTGGTCATGCAGTTTACATGCGCGCCGCCTCCGGAGTAAATATCCAATGCGGGGTATAACGTGACGTTTTTCAAATTTTCTTCAGGGTTTCCGGATTTTCCGGCATAGTAGGTCGACTGCGAGCCACAATTGCAGAATACCATAACCTTATACGCTTCATCCCAGTGCCGCACATCCATGAAAAGCACAGGATCATTCGTAAGCAATTTTAAAATCTGCATAGTGAGCCCTGCGTCAGAATCAGCCTCGCACGCAAAAACCAACGGCTCT
>CAZYEF010000338.1:0-1715 GCA_964646375.1 uncultured Nitrospiraceae bacterium
TCTGGCCCACTTCATCCTTGCTGTCGACATCGATGTTGGTGGTAAGGTCCCCCGCTGCGATGTTGTTGGCCACGCCGACTGCTTTGCTCAATGGCTGGGTTATTCCCCGGGTAATGAAGAATGCCGCGACGACGCCCAGGACGAGCGATACGGCGCAAATAACAAATATAAACAGACGCGCACCGCTGTACGCTTTTTCAGCGTTTTCAATGGCTGCTTTGTTCAGGGCGTGTTGGGCTTTGCTTAATTCAGCAAGTTCGTCCAGAAGCTTCCGTTGAAGCGGCCGCACCTCGGCAAGGAGTGTTGATGCAGCCTCCGCTTTTTTCCGTGCCAGACCATAATCGATCACTTTGCGCATGGAACTCTCTTTTGCTTTCGCCCCGTCGCTGATTTTGGCAAATGCTTCTTTTCCTTTTTCCGTCACCAGCATGCCCGCGAGCTTTGTCTTCGCTTCCTCAAAACGGCCTGCGGCCGCTTCAATCCGCTTTTGCATCGCCTGGATTTCCGCGGCATCTGTCACCAGAATCAAATTGCGCACAGCGATGGCTTCGTCGTTCACAGCCGAGGACATTGTTTCCATCAGGACCATTTTGACTATGTTTTTGTCGGTTATATCCCTCAAGTTGTTGTTGATCACCGCCATCCGTGATATGCCGACAACTGCCATCACCAGAATCAGGGCGATGAGCAGGCCGAAACTCGCGCCCAACCGTACACCTATTTTTGCATTTTTAAGAATTGACATATTCCCTCCTTGTGATTCTTCGAATGTTTAATTGTGCTGACCGGACGGCCTCGTTGCCGCCGCTGTCCGGATCGTTCCGGACCGGGACATCAGCCCCCGGAACGATCTGCTGATACAGGCATCTTTACTCGCGCTTACGTCAGGATGTGTCACCTCCTCTGGCAAGAAGATTTTCCTGCTGCTCAGCCAACCGGACAAGGTTCGGAATATCGAGAATCAAAGCAACAGTCCCGTTACCCAGTATCGTTGCGCCCGACACCCCTTCCACATCCTGGTAGAATTTTCCGAGTGATTTCAGAACTGTCTGGTGTTCGCCGATAATCGTATCAACGGCAAAGCCCACTCTCTGGTTTTCGATTCTGGTAATCACAATCTGCTCGATCTCCGGGCCCTCTCCCGTGATCCTGAACTGTTCCCGCAACCGTATATAGGGTACGATCTGCCCCCGCACATTGGCAATGTGCCTGCCATGAGCGCTTTCTATGTCTTTTCGCGTCAATTCCACGCACTCTTCAACCGACGACAGCGGGAATATGAAGTTCTCTGCCCCGATCCTCGTGAGAAAACCGTCTATAATGGCCAGTGTGAGCGGAAGATTGAGGGTGATCGTGGTCCCGACACCGCGCTGGCTGCTGACATCAATTGTCCCGCGCAGCGCATCAATGGTTTTTTTCACCACATCCATTCCCACGCCTCTTCCGGAGACGCTGGTTATCTCCTTCGCTGTTGAAAAACCGGGGGCAAAAATCAGTGAGAACAGATCCTGCTCGCTCAGTTCCGCGTCCGCGGAAATCAATTTTCTTTCGATTGCTTTTGCCCGTATGGCTTCCGCGTCAAGCCCTTTGCCGTCATCCTTGATGCGAATCACCACATTGGGACCGGAGTGCGATGCCGCAAGATGAAGAGTCCCCTGGCGCGGTTTTCCTTCTGATATACGCACATCGGGTTTCTCGATTCCATGGTCTATGCT
>CAZYEF010000339.1:0-1674 GCA_964646375.1 uncultured Nitrospiraceae bacterium
AGATTGAAGGATGGATCGAGGAGCGCATGGGCGACATACAAGGCGAATTCCAGGGCGGCAGCATCGACATTATGACAAAAGATGACGTCGCCGGCTGGAAGAAAAAAATGGAGGAAATTCTGGGATGATATTTCCGTTTACTGCACTGGTGAATCAGGAAGAGATGAAGACGGCGTTGATCCTGAACGTGATTGATCCGTCCATCGGCGGTCTGCTGATCATGGGTGAAAAAGGCACGGCTAAAAGCACGGCAGTACGCGCGCTTGCGGAACTGCTGCCTGAGCTGGAAACTGTTCAGGACTGCCCTTACAACTGCGATCCGGACGGCATGCTCTGCACTGAATGCAGGGAACAGCTGCCGAACCACGGCCACCTGCACAGAGAAAAACGAAAGATGCGCGTCGTCGAACTGCCTCTCGGAGTTACCGAAGACCGGCTGGTCGGAACGCTCGACATAGAACACGCAATCCGCAGGGGGGAAAAGCGGTTTGAGCCCGGCATCCTGGCGGACGCGAACAGGAATTTTCTTTATGTGGACGAGGTAAACCTGCTGGAAGATCATATCGTGGATCTGCTGCTCGATTCCGCGGCGATGGGTATTAATACCGTTGAGCGCGAAGGAGTTTCGTTTGTGCATCCCTCTCGGTTCATTCTCGTGGGCACCATGAACCCCGAGGAAGGGGACCTGAGACCGCAGCTTCTTGACCGGTTCGGCCTTTGCGTGAGCGTCACGGGAGTCAGGGACAAGGCGCAACGCGTCGAGATACTGCGGAGGAAGGCTGCATTCGACAATAATTCTGAAACTTTTCTGGGCTTGTGGGCGCAGGAACAGCGGAATCTGTCTCAAATAATCATTGCCGCACGGGAAAAGGTCGGCTCCATTGAAGTTGACAATGTGCTCGAAAAGATTGTTTCAATCACGGCTTCACTCAGTCTGGATGGACACCGGGCGGACATTGTGATGATGAAAACCGCACGTGCGCTTGCCGCATTCCGGGGACTCACCACAATCGGACAGCAGGAAATCAAAGACGCGTCCTGGCTTGCGCTCCGTCACCGGCTGAAGCGGCTTCCATTTGAGGATATCGGCGCTGACCGTGAGAAAGTGACTGCGGCGCTGGCGCAATTATGAGCTGTTCCGATTTTGTCGGTCATGAAGATGCCAAACTTGCGCTCATTCTGAATGCCATTGATCCACGCTGCGGAGGCGCGCTTTTTATCGGTGAAAAAGGCTGCGGGAAAACAACACTGGCCCGTTCGCTCCGGTCGATTCTTTCCCCGGATACTCCTTTTATCGAACTTCCCCTTAATGTAACCGAGGACGCTCTGCTCGGCACAATTTCCATGGAAGATACCCTCAGAACAGGAACGCGGGTTTTTCAGGAGGGGATCTTTTCCCGCGCCCACAATGGAGTTTTATTCATCGATGATGTGAACCTGCTGTCTCCGGACATTGTTTCGCTTGTGCTTGAAGTCCAGGGAAGGGGTGAGAACATTGTTCAGCGAGAAGGCCTCGCCGTCCGGCATCCGTCCTCATTTATTCTTCTTGCCAGCATGTATCCCGGGGAGGGTGAACTTTCTCCTCATCTCCTGGACCGCTTCGGCATGTGCGCGGGGTTTGAACATTTGACCGCTGCCGAGCAGCGAATTCAAATCATGCGATATGCGCTTGCG
>CAZYEF010000340.1:0-1632 GCA_964646375.1 uncultured Nitrospiraceae bacterium
GAAAGTGAAGTGGTTCAATGAGTCAAAGGGATATGGGTTTATCGAACCGGATGGGGGCGGCCGCGATGTGTTCGTGCACTTCTCGGCAATTCAGGGAGATGGATACAAAACACTTTCTGAAGGGCAAGCGGTCGAATTTGAAGTAATCCAGGGCGAAAAAGGACCCCAAGCGTCAAACGTACTGAAAGCTTCCTGAACATTTCCCTGCACGACGCGTGCAGTGGTTGACGGTGTACAAGGCGGCAGGTGTACAAGGCGGCACTTGCATCTAATATATAAAACCCCGAAGATTCTGTCTGCTCTTCGGGGTTTTTTGCGTTGTCAGAAGAAGCGGGTCGGAGAAAAAGGAAGTGAGACGGCGACTTAATTCGTCAAGCTCCTGCAACAACTTTTCTCTTTGCAGCATGTTGTTCAAAGAGGACTTCCTTCATAAGCGTGCATGCATCAATAACCTTTGTATTTGAAACTCGATAAAAAATATTTACCCCTTCCCGCCGGGTAGCTAAAATACCCTTATGCCGCATGACAGCAAGATGTTGAGAAACATTTGCCTTTGATGCTCCAAGCGCTTCCACGAGTTCAGAGACTGTTTTTTCATCGTGTTTCAGAACGTTTAAAATTTCTATCCGTTTGGGGTTGGTGAGGGTTTTGCAGATTTCAGCCTGCATTTCATATATCGCCTTCTCGGTTAAAATATTTTTCATGTGAACTTTTTACACTTACCGGCCACATTTGTCAAGCAGCAAATAGTTTGCTGCCTGGCACGGACGGACGTCTGCTTTCAATCAGAAGCAGAATAATGGCCAGTGATGCGGGACGGCAGAAAAAGCTCTCATTTTTCTTTCTCCATGCGAATAGAAAAGATTATTTTCTTGAATTCCTCGGGGAAAATGATAATATCAAAAAAACACGGTATATGTATTGATGGGGAGAAGATAGATGATCGGCGGTATTCTAAAAAAAGTATTCGGCACCAGAAACGACAGGGAACTGAAGCGGATTCAGGCGTATGTTGAAAAAATTAATACGCTCGATCCGGAATTTTCACGACTCGCTGATGCGGATTTGCGCGGCAAGACCGATGAGTTCAAAAAACGAATACAGCAGGGGGAGACACTTACCGAACTTCTTCCCGAGGCGTTTGCCGCTGTGCGTGAAGTATCGAAGCGCACGCTTGGCATGCGCCACTTTGACTCGCAACTCGTCGGCGGAATTGTTCTGCATGAAGGCAAAATAGCAGAGATGAAGACCGGAGAAGGCAAAACGCTTGTCGCCACCCTGCCGGTCTACCTCAACAGCCTGTCGGGCAAAGGGGTGCACGTGGTTACGGTAAACGATTATCTTGCCCGTCGCGATGCGCAGTGGATGGGGCCCGTTTACCAGTTTCTTGGCCTTTCCGTGGGCGTGATTGTCCATGGTCTTGATGACGAAGAGCGTCAGCAGGCCTATGGATCTGATGTGACCTACGGCACGAACAATGAGTTCGGTTTTGATTATCTGCGCGACAACATGAAATTCGACCTCAAGGACTACGTGCAACGTGAACTGAATTTTGCTATCGTCGACGAGGTGGATTCGATCCTGATTGACGAAGCCCGGACCCCGCTCATCATTTCCGGTCCGGCGGAAGAT
>CAZYEF010000341.1:0-1576 GCA_964646375.1 uncultured Nitrospiraceae bacterium
CAGCCATGCCCACCATAATGCCACAAATTCATATTGTTTTGATCGTTCGATTAAGTTATTGTCCATGGTTTTCCTTCTTCTCAAGATCACACTAATACCGTATATTGCTGTATTGATGCCAAGCATCTTTCTTCCGCTGTGTGGAAAGCGATCATAACAGCCTGCATCACAATTATTTGAAGATCAGGTAATTATTCACAACTTTGACAGGCGTGGCTTCTGTGCGGTTTAAAAGAAGAGTTCTGATGTCCGGTTGCGATTACCTCTGTGCGAAACCATCATCCTGCAGACTCTGAAGCCAGATACCACCGTGACCTGCCTGACTTCCCAGCCATGGATACCATGTGCTCGGGAAGTCCAACAATGCCATATTTGTGTAGATAAGGGTTTTGCATAATATCAAAGTCGCCTTTATTATGCAAACAAAAAGACCGAAATTCCGTCAGAATTGCACCGGCGACAGAGGTCTATTTTGGTGGCGCCTTATCGAAGAAGGTCTTTCCCGACTGGAGCTGAAGGAGAAGTGTCACAAGGATTCAAGAAAAGCGCCTCACAACACAGTCTCCGACAAGAATCACAAGCAAGGAAAACTTTGCATGGTTTTCAGGTTCGTTCGGCGCAAAAACAGTATCAGTCTTTAAAATGTGATTTTGCCTTTTCGAAAGCTTTCTCGAAGTCGTCAGCCGCTTTGCTTAAGTCAGTTGAAATCTTTTCCCATTTTTTTTCCGATTCTTTTTGCACCATTTCAAGTTTTTGGGAAGCGATCTTCTGCTTTTTTTCAGCCTCTGCGAGATGTTTGTTCAGGTTCTTGTTCGCCTTTTCCTTCATGGCGGCTGCCTTTACTTTCAACTCTTCCAATTGAACGCCCAGTCGGTTCAATCGCTCCTCCATGTTTTTCTCAAATTGCTTCCTTTGTGTTGTTACGTCCTGTGATATCGGTTGATGTTCCTTAGCGTATCCGGTAAACAGGAACGCGGGACTCGAGATAAACAGAGCGATTGCCAGTATATATAAAATAAGGCGCTTCATAATTACCACCCCCTTCAGTTAATCAACGCTTGAAGTATATCTAAATACTGCTGCTATTTATAGTAGCATACTTCAGGAAAGGGAGCAATGGAAGTGCTATCGCGGACACTTCTTATAAGGCTAGGATAGCGGTTTTAGTGATAAAAGAGGTGAAAGTTTTCATTGACTTCGGCAAGGAAAAGTCCGGGAATTCTCAGCCGCAGGGATTGATCCATGTGCTTTTTATATCCCGTCTTTCTACAGAATATCAATTTTTTTCACGCATTTTTAACCTGATTGTAATACTCCCGTAATAATTTTTTATCAATATGACAACAATTGATTTTATCATTGGAGAAATTATGATCGTAGAATACTTCGGCAAAATTGTCGACAATATGATCAAGCTGCTGATTCCTTTAGTAATTCTTGCTTTGTTAATGGGAATTGCACGGCTGGTTCTTGACTTGCGTTCAGTTTTCGGGAGCCAGAGCATAGGAGCGGCTTTTGACATGATGGTGACGAATATTCTTTCCATGTTCATCGTCATTGAGCTCTTGAGAAGCGT
>CAZYEF010000342.1:0-1538 GCA_964646375.1 uncultured Nitrospiraceae bacterium
ATTTTAAGAATCTTGGTGAGAGTATGTTCTTTGTCGCCGGGATTGATTCGTTCCGGGCTGTAGCCGCAGAAAAAATCGCGGTTGAATTTCAAGCCGGAAAATTTTTCCAGGACCGGGACGCATTCTTCTTCGGTACAGCCCGGATAAACTGTGCTTTCATAAATTACGATTGCACCTTTCTTCATGGTTTTACCAACTGTTTCGCTGGCCCGATACAAAGGCGTCAGGTCGGGCCGGTTGTATTTGTCCACTGGCGTGGGAACGGTGACGATGAAGATGTCCCGATCATTCAAATCCTCCGGATTGCCGGAGTACTTGAGCTTTTTTGCCGCTTTCAGATCCTCGGAGGAGGTTTCCAGCGTACCGTCGATGCCTTTGCGCAGCGCCTCCAGACGTTCGGCCTTCACATCGAACCCCACTGTGTCGAACTTCTTGCCGAACTCCACTGCCAGCGGCAACCCCACGTAACCGAGACCAATCAGCGCAATCTTGACTTCACCGTTTCTGATTTTTTCCAGCATTTTTTTTCTTTCCCCGTATGTTACAGGATAAAAACCGCATACTGCATACTTGACTGGTCCGAAGATTTTTCGTATTCATTGATGTGGAATCTACGGTGCCTTGCAGTATTTTCTTCAACCCGGTTCTATCTCCCTTGTTTCCTGCAATTTTAACAGGAAGCGATGCCGGACTCATCTTCTCAAATCACCTCATTGCGGTCACGGACAACATTACAGTGCCGCATCCCGCCATTCTGCATTTTCCCAAAAAAACAACTCCCAATACAAATCAACAGACTAGACGGTAATCCGTTTCAGCATTTCCGCCGAAACCGGATATTCCACCCGGGTGTTCAAAAGGGTGAGGTTGACGATGATCACATCGTCGCTTCCATCTTCACGCCTCAGGACATCGGTCTCCAAGCCTTTCAGGGGACCGGAGGTGATCAGAACCTTATCGCCCCTCTGAATCCCCGGATTCACCAGTACCGGCGCTTCCCGGGACAGAAGTTCGCATTGATGCAATGCATTCAATTCCGCAACCAGAATCGTTTCGCTGTAGGGATCGCGCAGAAGTTCGATTCGAACAAACTTCGCCTCCGCCCGTTTCAGTTCGGACCTCTCTTCGTCATCGAGGCAGACAAATACATATCCCGGGATCATCGGCACCAGCGAAACGACCCTGGAGCCGTGATGCAGCCTGGCCAGAGGCTTCAAGGGCAGGTAATAAACCATCCCTGCGCCGGCCAACTTGGCGGCGACCGTTTTTTCACTGCGGGGCCGCAGGTATCCGTATCCCCAGAACCGCCCAGGCATCTTCTCAATGAAACCGATAACCATACCCCCCAGAAAACCGCAATCATCTTCATGCCGTAGCCCCGTCACGGGAAATTCATCCCGTAACGGAGCGGTTAAACCGATGTCTTTTCCGGACACCGCCTTAAAAAACAAGAACTTCAGTAGGATACTGAAATTCTTGTTGGCGTCAACGCATTGCTGTCCGAATCCTCAATGCGACATGTAAAGCCGAGCCGCCGA
>CAZYEF010000343.1:0-1529 GCA_964646375.1 uncultured Nitrospiraceae bacterium
GGATATGCCGGAAAAACAGTCGAAATAAGCAATGGTCATGGATAGTGTGGACTCCCTGTGATAGTGAGCTCTGTTATGCGCCGCCGTCAGTTGCCGGCTCCCCGAGCAGATTTATCCTGTGGGCCAGAACGCCGGCGCCAAAGCCGTTGTCAATGTTCATCACGGCAATGCCCGATGCGCAGGAGTTGAGCATGGTAAGAAGAGGCGCCAGACCCTGGAACCCCGCGCCGTATCCCACACTGGTCGGGACCGCGATCACGGGTTTGTCCACAAGGCCCCCAACCACCGACGGAAGCGCTCCGTCCATACCGGCGATTACCACAATGACCCGCGCTTCATCCAGGATGTCGCGCTTGCTCAAAATCCGATGTATTCCGGCGACACCCACGTCGTAGACGGTTCTTACCGTGCTGCCGAGGGCTTCCGCGGTAACCGCCGCCTCTTCGGCCACCGGAATGTCCGATGTCCCTCCGGTCAGGACCAGAACAATGCCCTCGGTCAGGCTTGCTTTCGCCTGCCGGACCACAATCGTGCGGGAACGTTCATGGTACACGGCATGGCGGTTCAGTTTCTTCACGGCGGTATACATTTTCTCCGAAGCACGCGTTGCGAGAACATCACTTTTGTGTGCGAGCATGCGCTTCGCAATGCCCGCGACCTGCTCCGTTGTCTTTCCTTCACAATAGATGACTTCCGGCATCCCGTGGCGCAGGTGCCGGTGATGGTCGATGTGCGCGTAGGCGACGTCCTCGAACGGCAGGTGCCTGAGCTGCTTGAGAGCGGCCTCTACTCCGGTTTTCCCTTCGCGAACGTTCTGTAGCAGTTTGATGAGGTCGGATTTATTCATGAGAATGGTTTGTCCTTGTGTTCCCTGATTTTTTGCGGGCGTCCGGGCTGGTTCATGCCGCAGTCCTCAATTGCCTGGACCGCCGCCTGTTTTTTCTGGGGAAACGCCCTCACTCTCGGATTGTGCAAAAAACGGTTTAAATACTGCACCGATCTGCCACACTGGCCCATTTGTTTAAATGTCATGCCGGTATGGAACAGCATCAGAGGGTTCTGCGGTCTGAGGCGTTCGACCGCATGGAATTCCTGCAACGCCGATGGATACCTGCCCTGTTCTTTCAGTAAGATGCCGAGCTTCATGTGCAGATCGATGTTTGAAGGATTCCGCCTGAGAGCGGTTTTTAATTCATTTTCAGCCGCTGACATATTGCCTTTTTTCTGATACAACGAAGCGAGCAGGGAGCGCGCGCGCTGGTTTTGCGGGTTAACCCGGACCGCATTTTCCAGAATTGCCGTTGAGCTGTCCAGGTCAGCCTGTTTGATCGGGCGGGTTTCCGCATCATTTTGAACCAGCTGCTGGCCGATATGGATCCAGACCTTGTTTGTTTCCTCGTTGGATTCTTCTTGCGCGAGTACCGCACCGAGTTTCTGGCGGGTCTCCGCCGCCTTTGCCTTGTTTTTTTCCGTTCTGAGCTGAGCAACAAGCGCATCGCGTTCTTTTCTGAGATCGTCGTTCTCTTTGG